>JAGAQZ010000068.1 GCA_017622505.1 Lachnospiraceae bacterium | reverse complement strand
GAATGCCATTACTGCGACGGTGATTACGCCGGGCGGTGATATGACTTACATTTGGATCGCCGGCGGTATGATGCTTCTGTGCTCTTTCGGTGGTCTGATTGCATCGGTTCTTGTAGGCTTTTTTTGTGCCAAGGTAGCGACCGGTTTCTCTATGAGATTGCGTAGCCAGGTGTATGATAAGGTCACCGGTTTCTCCATGGAGGAAATTAACGGTTTTTCAACCGCCAGCCTTATTACCCGTTCCACCAACGATATTATGCATGTGCAGATGTTTCTGGTAATGGGTACCGCCATTATGTTTCGTGCCATTATTATGGCGACTATGGCCATCAGTAAAATCTACGGTAAAAGTTGGCAGTGGACGGTAAGTACCGCAATTGCCGTATTACTCCTTATGATTATGATTGTTTCCCTGATTATCATTGTGCTTCCCAAGTTTAAGATTATCCAGACTTTAACGGATAACTTAAACCGTGTTACCCGTGAGAATCTTACCGGTATCCGCGTAGTGCGTGCATACAATGCGGAGGATTTCCAGGAGAAGAAGTTCGAAGAAGCCAATGACGAATTAATGAAAACCCATTTGTTTACCCAGCGTGCCATGGCTGTTTTGGGACCGGGAATGTCCATTATTATGAATGGATTGTCCCTGGCGGTATATTGGATTGGCGCATATCTGATTAATATAGCACCTATGCCTACGAATGTGGCTGAAGCCGTATTTTCCGGCGAAATGAGTTTTCTGGATGCCATCTCGGAACCCGTTGCGGATAAAATCGTTGTATTCTCGGATATGGTTGTCTTTTCTTCTTATGCAATGCAGGTGGTAATGTCTTTTATGATGCTTACCATGATTTTCATCATTCTGCCGAGAGCCAGCGTATCTGCGAAACGTATTAAAGAAGTGCTTGATACCAAGACCAAGGTTGTGGACGGTGCGGTTGTAGGTGCCGGAGAGACCGGTGCAACGGCAGAAGACAAAAATAATACAGATAAAAAAGAAGCGGTTCAAAATGCACTGCAGGACGGCACCCACGAAGTCATCTTCGAGAACGTGTCTTTCCGTTATCCCGACGCATCGGATGCGGTGCTTGAAAATATTTCTTTTACGGCGAAATCCGGCGAAACCGTGGCTTTTATCGGTTCTACGGGTAGCGGTAAGTCTACCTTGATTAATTTGGTGCCCCGTTTCTATGATGTGACGGAAGGCCGTATTCTTGTAGACGGTGTGGACGTTCGCGACTACACCCAGGAGGCCCTTCGCAATAAAATCGGTCTCGTGCCCCAGCGCGCGGTATTGTTTGGCGGAAGTATCCGTTCCAACATTGCTTACGGTGAAAACGGTAAGCAGGAAGAATATACGGATGAAGAGATTTGGGAGGCACTTCGCATTGCCCAGGCGGAAGATTTCGTGTCCAAACTGGATAAAAAATTGGATGCCGATGTAGCCCAGGGCGGTACTAACTTTTCCGGTGGCCAGAAACAGCGTCTGTCCATCGCCAGAGCGATTTGCCGAAAGCCGGACATTTATATTTTCGATGATTCTTTCTCGGCACTGGATTATAAAACCGACCGTGTATTGCGCGGCGAATTGGCCAAGGTGACCGGAAATGCCATCACCCTTTTGGTAGCCCAGCGTATCGGTACGATTCTGGATGCTGACCAAATCGTGGTCTTGGACGACGGTAAAATCGTGGGCTTAGGCACCCACAAGGAGCTGATGCAGACCTGTGAGGTTTATCAGCAGATTGCCTATTCTCAGCTTTCAAAGGAGGAATTGGCATAATGGCAAATAAAGAATATGAAATGGGTTCCGCAAACAACGGAAAGAAACGTGGTCCCGGTGCCGGACGAATTGTAGAGAAACCCAAGGATTTTAAGGGTACTTTTATCAAATTATTTAAATACTTAAAGAAGTTTTTACCTTTTATGATATTGTCATTGGTACTGTCTTTTATCAGCAGTATTTTGGCGGTGGTTGGGCCGGATGTCATTAAGGATTTGACGGCGGTTATTGAGGCAGGCATCCTTACCGGAATTGATATGGAAGCGGTAAAAGATGTAGCGGTTCTTCTGATTATTATTTACGGTATCAGCGCTGTGTTCCAGTATCTGCAGAGCCTTGTGATGGCGGTTATGACCCAAAGAATGTCCAAAAAGATTCGTAAGGACATTTCCGAGAAGATTAACATTATGCCGCTGAAGTACTTTGACTCCACTACCTACGGTGATGTGCTAAGCCGCGTGACTAATGACGTGGATACCATCGGCCATAGCTTGGGCCAGAGCATTACTCAGCTGGTTATGGCGGTTACTATGTTAATCGGTTCCATCGTTATGATGTTGGTTACTGATGTGACAATGACCATTGCGGCGATTCTTTCGTCTTTGATCGGTTTTGCTTTTATGAGTTTGATTCTTGGCAAGTCCCAGAAATACTTTGTGGGACAGCAGAAATACCTTGGTATGATTAACGGCCACGTGGAAGAAGTCTACGCCGGCCACAACGTGTTAAAAGCCTACAACGGCGAGCGTAAGGCCAAGGAAGAGTTTGAAGAAATTAACGCAAAGCTTTGCACCAGTGCTTTTAAGGCCCAGTTTTTATCCGGCCTTATGCAGCCTTTTATGGGTTTTGTGGGTAACTTAGGATACGTGGTAGTCTGTGTAACCGGTGCGGTGCTTGTTATGATGGGTAAAATTGATTTCCCCGTTATTGTGGCTTTTACTATGTATGTGCGACTTTTTACTCAGCCCTTGTCCCAGATTGCCCAGTCTATGAACAGTATGCAGTCTACGGCAGCAGCGTCCGAGCGAATTTTCGAGTTCCTGGAAGTTGCGCCTATGGAGGATGAAAGCCATAAAACGAAGGTGCTTAAAGGCGAGGAAGTTAGGGGCGAAATTGAATTTGATCACGTAAAATTCGGCTATGACCCAGAGAAGATTATTATCAAAGATTTCTCTGTAAAAATTAAGCCCGGCCAGAAGATTGCCATTGTTGGACCTACCGGTGCGGGTAAAACCACCATGGTAAACTTGCTGATGCGCTTTTATGAGGTAAACAGCGGTTCCATCAGCATTGACGGCACGCCGGTTTCCGAGCTGACCCGCGAAAATATCCACGATTTGTTCGGTATGGTACTTCAGGATACCTGGTTGTTTGAGGGAACCATCCGCGATAATATTGTCTACGGCAAGGAAGGCATTACAGATGAGATGCTTGATAAGGTTTGTAAGGCAGCAGGCATTTATCATTTTATCCGTACGTTGCCAAAAGGGTATGATACGATTCTAAACGATAAGGTGAATTTGTCTGCGGGACAGAAGCAGCTTATGACCATTGCAAGAGCCATGGTAGAGAATGCGCCCATGCTTATTTTAGACGAGGCAACAAGTTCTGTTGATACCAGAACGGAAGTGTTGATTCAGGAGGCCATGGACCGCCTGACTAAGGGCAGAACGTCCTTCGTAATCGCCCACCGTTTATCCACCATTCGTAACGCGGATCTGATTCTCGTTATGAAGGACGGCGATGTAATCGAAAGTGGTAACCACGACGAGCTGATGGCGCAGGGTGGATTTTATTCAGAATTGTATAACAGCCAGTTTGAGCAGGCGAGCTAGAATCAGGGTGAAAAGACCGGCTGGACAATTACGTTTATATGGGTGTAGAATGTGTTCAAACATTCTACACCTTTTATAATGACAAGGGAACGGAGAAAATCAAAATGAATTACTTCTGGGAAACGGTAGAAACCATAGAAAGCGGTGTGGGTTTTAAACACTTTGATGTTATCCACATATCCTGGCTGGTGGCTTTCGTGATTTTTACAACGGTTTGTACTTGTGTTTACAGGAAACTGCCCGATAAGAAAAGGAAGATATTCCGCTACGTTCTTGCGGGGCTGATTGTGGCAGATGAACTTTTTAAAATGGCGTTTCTTTTCGCTACGGATTTATACACGCCTAAGTACCTGCCTTTTCATTTGTGCAGCATTAATATTTTTATGATAAGCCTGCACGCAATTAAGCCTTTTAAGGCACTGGATAATTATTTGTATGCCATTGCCATTCCGGCAGCACTTCTGGGGCTTATTTTCCCTAGCTGGGTCAAATTGCCGGCACTGAACGGCATGCATATTCATAGTTTTACGGTACATATTCTGCTGGCGGCGTATCCGATTGTAGTGACGCTGGGTGGTGACATTAAGCCGAAACTGAAGGAACTGCCCAAGGCCTTATTGGTGCTTGTGTGTCTGGCGGTGCCGGTATACGGCATTAACCTGTGGCTGGATACGAATTTTATGTTTCTTATGAATGCATACCCCGGCAATCCGCTGTATATTTTTGAGCAAATGTTTGGGAACCATTTGATTGGTATTGCGGTGCTTCTGCCGCTGATTATGATTCTTATGTATACGCCGGTTTGTATTCTTGAGGCAGTGAAGAAGCGTAAGGGAAACGTGGCGGAAGATAAGAAGTGTGCCTGACGTAAAGGTTTTTACGGGAGAAAAAATATGAAAATCTTTTTTACAGTGCTGATTATTGTTTTGATATTGCTGATTGCAATAAGGTTTATAGCGCTGCAATTTTATACAACGGAAGAGACTAAAACCCATACAACAGTTCTAAATGCCGTGACAGCCGGATTGTTTATAGGGCTTGGCATAGCTGTGGTTGGATTTGCCATATTTTTGGGTGCTTCCGGAGATTTATTTACGGACCTTTTTATGTACGGTATTCTTCTGTATATCGGAGTCTGGCTTGCTATATTTCTGATTGTGGCCCATTTAACGCTGGTAATGCCGATTGTTCTTATTTCTACCGGAATCGTCAGAAAGAAGAAAGCACCCATTATTGTAGCAAGTGCCGTGTGGGTGCCGATTTATACAGTATTGATTATTTTCTTCCTGGGATTTCCGCCCAAGTACCCTTTGCTGAATCCCGCCATTCTGTTTCAGGATTATGATGGGATTGTAAGGATATACGGGGAGCCCACTTATAATGATGGCGACGTCCTTTGTTACCGTACGGAAGTCTGGTGGTATCAATGCAGTTACTATTGTGTGAAATTGACGCCAAACGGCAGGGCATATTTTGCTTATTACGACGATTTGTATGATTCCAAGTGGATACTGGGAAGAAGCCGGGAAGAGATCGATGCAAGATTTCCGGAGAATTGGTATGTTGGTGCCGGTAACGTATATTATCGTGTTCGTGGCGAAAACTCCGGCACTTACTATGCTGTTAAATATGGTGATAATAATATCGCCATAGATTTTTGGACGGATGATTCTGTGCCTTGATATATTTTAATTTCTAATGTACTTTTTTTCATGACTTGACAAAGCCGAACGGAAAACAAAGAGCCGGGATTTTATGGTGCCCAAATTATTAATGATGCACCTTAAATCCCGACTTTTTTTATTTTATAAAATCTTGTAACTATTCAGAACACCATTCGCAAAATCGCACCTTTGGTGCTTTCCTTTTGCTCATGTTGTTACTTCGCCAAATAAATTTAAGTAAATAGCCCTCTGTATGCAAGCATACTCGGTCTATATTCCTTAAATTTGCTTGGCTCTGAATAGTTACAAAATTAATCAATAATCTCACCATCATAACTAACCATAATAGGGAAATCAAATCTGCCCCAGCCGTAATCCGGTTCCTTGTCACACATAAGAAACAGGAATACAACGTACAGCGGTTTATACAGGGCGGAGAGAATCGACCAGACCATAGCGTGCTTTTTAAAGCCGAAGGTCTTCATCAGGTCGTAAATTCTGCGCCACTTCCAAATTTGAACAAACATCTGATATGCCCAGGACACCACCGTACCAAACAGGGGTATGATACCCAGAATGCTGTCTATGATAGGGAACAGCAGGTCGTTGGCGATATAAATCCAGGCAACACTCTCACGCTTCTCGGTTTTTACCCAGTTTAAAACATTAAAATCCCGAATCGGCAAAACGAATTCCAGATAATAAGTTCCGTAGGGTACAAAAGCAACCCAGGCGTGGCGGTATCCTGCGTGTCTTGCCATAATGAAAACGGCGATGGGACGCATAATCCGATAAAAGATGAAATTAAAAATTGCAGACAATATAAGGATTAAGAAGATGGAGCCATACAGTACCATTTTGCCAAAAGTGGGAAGAGCAATTAACTCTTCCCAACTTGATATATACAATAAGTCTTCAAATGTATAAATAATATCTTCCATAATCCCCATCATAAAAAAGGATAACATAGAAACTCCTTAATTTCGGGTATTTTAAGCGTTCATATCCGGTTCTTTGTTCATAATGATGTAATAGAATACGTACATAAGAATCGGGAAGAAGAGATTAACGATAGATGCCCACATAGCGTGTTCCGGCATACCGTAGGTAATCAATAAGTCGTAGTTCATTCTCCACATAATTCCGTAGCAAATTGCAAGGTAAGCTGTAATGTATAAGAAGAAAATTAACCAGCCAAGTACCGGAATTAAGAAAATAAAACACATAGGAAAAATTAATACAATATAAATACCGGTAGCAATTAAGAATAACCAGAATGCTTTGGTACGATTCTCATACTTAAACCAGTTAAAAAGATTAAACTCTCTGGGAGATAATTTTAAGGTAATATAAAAGTTACCAAAGGGAATATAAGCAAGCCATGCGTTTGTAAATCCCTGTCTTTTCGCCATTCTGTAGAGAGGATATTCCATTGCAATCCAGATTGCAATATAAACGATAAAGAAAATAGCGTAGAAAAGAAGCATAAATCCTACTCCAAGGCCGGTAGCCAGGGCGTCTGTTTCATAATAGTAACTGTCCATCATTTTTCATCCTTTCGTATTTTAAGATTTTTATACTGTGTAGTCCGGTTCATTATTCATAATCATGAACGAGAATACTACCATAACAATAGGTACGAAGCAACTTACAATAGATGCCCACATAGCATGTTCCTGCATACCGTAGGTCATTAAAATATCGTAGTTGATACGCCACATAAAAATGTAAAGCGCAGCGTAGAATACCATAGAAACAAGAGAAAAAATCATATAAAATATAATCTGTATAAAAGGAATCATACAGAAAATACTTAAAATCATAGAAATTGCAATATATCCGCCATAACCGATTAAATACCACCAGAACACCTTCATACGGTCGTTGGTCTTAATCCAGTTAAAAATGTTAAATTCCCTGCGGGGAAGATTTAAGTAAATATAGTAGCATCCCAAAGGCACAAAAACAAGCCAGGGATTCGGCAAGCCTGCCTTTTTGGCCATTTTGTAGTAAGGAATGCTGAATACAATGTACAAGGCAATAAATAACAAAAGGGAAAATGCAAAAATCAAAACAAACATTCCCATTGTCATAAAAGGGAATAAAACTACAAGAAACTCCGCAAGTGCTTCAGCTTCAGAAGACATAACAAATACTCCTTTCTTTTAAAACAAACATATTTTATAAAATTTTTTATAACGATGCAGTTGCCGTATTAATCCTGATTACGATACTTATAGTAATTTCCTGCGCCGTACTCGGGCGGATTCTTGCAGGAGAATAAGGTAAAGATCATAAATAACCAGGGAATAAACAATGAAACAATGGATACCCAAAGGGCATTGCTTTTTTGTCCGAAGGTCATTAATAAGTCGTAGTACATACGCCACTTCCACAAGTTGATGGCAACAATTACAATCGTTCCGCCAAAGGTAGAAAGCAAAGGACCAATTACAGGTACGCCTACTGTAAGACCGGCAAGAATTCCCATTGCCCAAAATCCGGCAATTGACAAACCGATGTAAACTAAGGCCATAATGTCGCGACGGTTGGTTTTAATCCAGTTAAAAAGATTAAATTCGCGGATAGGCAACATAAAGGTTAAAAAGTCGTTGGTATAGGGGAAGAACGCCATCCATGCGTGCTTAAAGCCTGCCTTGCGCGCCATAATAAAAAGAGGAACGGACTGTAAGAGGTAGTAAGCTACGGTTATTAAAAGGCTAAGAATCGATGCAATTACCGTAAAGGCTACGGAAGCACCCGTAAAAACCAGAGTCCCCAATCCAAGGATATAACCGAGAATTCCTTCCAAACTATCTAAATCCTGACTGATTTGTTGATTATAAAGAGGTTCCATACAGAAACTCCTTTCCTTAGTAAAATATGAAATTTTAATTAAAAGATAATATAGCACATTCTGTAGTTTTAAGCAAGAAAAAAGCACCAACCCCACGGCTCTTATGTCCGCAAAACCAGTGCTTTAGTGCGCGATCAGGGGCTCGAACCCTGGACACCCTGATTAAGAGTCAGGTGCTCTACCAACTGAGCTAATCGCGCATCCAATATTATGTCGACGTGTTTTCGCCACGTGCATTGTTGATTATAGTATAGGATTTTTAACTTTGCAAGCATTTTTTTAAAATTTTTTAAATTTTTTGCAAAAAAGTTGTGAATTAGGCATAAATAAAGGGTTCAGGGAGTATTTTTATGGTTGTTTTATCGGGAAAAGCTGTGGAAAACTTGCATTTTAAGGGTGTATGTTCTATAAATAAAGATGGTTAAATGAAGGATAAGTTGCTATAATTTATAAAGACAGAGAAATAACAGGTAGGATTGGAGCGCACAATGATTTTCGAAAGTCATGCACATTACGATGATGATGCTTTTGATGAGGACAGGGAGAGCCTGGTTGAAAGCTTGCAGGAAAATCGAATAGAGTATGTAATCAATGTAGGCGCCAGCATGGAGTCTACGGAGCGGACCTACGAACTTGCGAAGAAGTATCCCTTTATCTATGCGGCGGTGGGTGTGCATCCTTCTGATACGTTGCCCCTGACAGACAAGGATATGGACAGGTTAAAAGAGTTGGCAGCAGATGAAAAGGTAGTTGCCATCGGCGAAATCGGCCTTGATTATTATTGGGACGAGCCGGACCGCGAAATCCAGAAAAAGTGGTTTAAACGTCAGATTGAATTGGCCAAGGAAGTGGATTTGCCCATTATTATACATTCCAGGGAAGCGGCTAAGGATACTTTGGATATTCTGCACGAACATGACGACGGAAATTATAAGGGCGTGATGCATTGCTTCTCTTATTCGCCGGAAATAGCCAGAGAAGTGGTGAAGATGGGCTTCTATATCGGTGTGGGCGGTGTCTGTACTTATAAAAATGCAAAGAAGCTGGTAGAGGTTGTGGAAGAAATTCCGCTGGAGCATGTTTTGTTGGAGACGGATTGTCCGTACCTTACACCGGTACCTTACAGGGGCAAGCGCAATTCGTCGCTATACCTGCCTTATGTAGTAGAGAAAATCGCAGAAATCAAGGGCGTAACAACGGACGAAGTCGAGCGCGTGACTTACGATAACGCGATGCGGTTGTTTCTTAACAAATAGAGAAACATATTTCCACATCTTAAATACAGAAACAACAGTATCACAAGCAAACCCAAAATATCAAAAGGCTGTATTGCGAGAATTCTGCTGCATATAGCCAAGAAAGTAATAAGGGTAAGTAACTTTATAGATCCAAAACAGTAAATTTCCCTGTAAGGATATAACAAATTCTTAAGTGGGTGGTTTGACACCGTCGGTACTTAGGTTCTGTTTTTTAGAACCTTATGTACCGTTACGTGTGACAATCCAGCGAGAGCGTGCCCACGTTGAATTTGTTATATCCGTCAGGGATTCACGAGCGAGGAATTTTTATGGCATATTTAGGAAATCCAGGCAATACAGCCGCGGTACTGAATAAACACGGGTTTCATTTTCAGAAGAAATTCGGACAGAACTTCTTAATTGATACCCATATTTTAGAGAAAATCATAGACAGCGCAGAGATTACCAAAGATGATTGCGTACTGGAAATCGGTCCCGGTATCGGAACCATGACCCAGTATTTGGCGGAGCGCGCCCGAGAAGTCATCGCCGTGGAAATTGACAAGGCGCTGATACCGATTTTGGCAGATACTTTATCAGAGTACGATAATGTGACCGTAATCAATGACGACGTTTTAAAAGTGGATATTGCCAAATTGGTGGAGGAGCGCAACAACAACCGCCCCATCAAGGTAGTGGCAAATCTTCCCTACTATATCACGACGCCCATTGTAATGGGCTTGCTTGAAAGTCATGTCCCTTTGGACAGCATTACCATTATGGTGCAAAAGGAAGTGGCGGAGCGTATGCAGGTAGGCCCCGGAACCAAGGATTACGGTGCTCTTTCTCTTGCGGTAGCTTACTATTGCAAGGCGGAAGTGGTAACGATTGTATCGCCAAACTGTTTCATTCCTAAGCCCAATGTGGCAAGCGCGGTTATCCGCTTAAAAGTTTATGATAAGCCCCCTGTTACTGTAGAGGACGAAGCTTTTATGTTCCGAATTATCCGGGCATCCTTCCAGCAGCGTCGTAAAACTTTGGTGAACGGTTTGACTCACGCTGCAGACTTAAATGTGTCGAAAGATCAGGTTTTGGAAGCGCTGGAAGCTATGGGTAAGTCGGAAAGTGTAAGAGGTGAGACTTTTACGCTGGAAGAGTTTGCGAGATTAAGTGATTTGTTGAAATAAAAGGACGCAGGTCCGCATCATAATATATATATATTCTTCGGGACGCTTTCGCTGGGTTGTCTTAACGTAACGGCACATAGGATTGCAAAGAACGCAATCCAAATGCCGACGAAGACAAACACCCGTCGAATGAAATATATTATGATGCGGACCTGCTGTTTTTTAAAGTTTAAAATAATGTAAAATACCCCTTGACATCCCCGTATAAAAGGAGTATTCTTTATAACAGTTTAACGCGTTGAAGTGTTACGCTTTAAAGTGCCGAAAGAGAATAATGAATCTCCCGACACACACATTTTAGAAAGAAAATAAGAAAGAAGGGCGAAAAAATGCAGAACAAAGGTAATTTAATTTCTTTTAGACCTGACATTAAGGTAGTGGACTGTACGCTTCGTGACGGCGGTCTGGTTAACAACTTCGGATTCTCAGACGAATTCGTGAAAGCATTGTATCGCGCCAACATAAAAGCCGGTGTCGATTACATGGAATTCGGTTATAAGGCATCGAAGGATATTTTTAAGAAGGAAGATTACGGCAAGTGGAAATTCTGTGAGGAAGAAGATATCCGTGCTGTTGTAGGTACCAACGATTTTGATATGAAGATTTCGGTTATGACCGATGTGGGAAGAACCGATTACAAGAATGATATCATTGCTAAAAAAGACAGTGTTATCGATTTGGTTCGTACCGCAACCTACATTCATCAGATTCCTGCGGCAATCGAAATGATTCAGGATGCCCATGACAAAGGTTATGAGACTTCCGTTAACATCATGGCCATTTCTAAGGTTCGCGAAGAAGAACTTGATAACGGTCTTGAAATCCTTGCGGAATGTGACGTTGATTACATCTACTTAGTAGACAGCTTTGGTGCTTTTTATCCGGAACAGATTCGTCGTTTAACACATAAATATATGGAGATTGCAACCAAGCACAATAAGAAGATTGGTGTGCACACTCATAATAACCAGCAGCTTGCATACGCAAACACCATCGAAGCCTTAAGTATCGGTGCCAGCCTTGCGGATGCCACCGTAAGCGGTATGGGCCGTGGCGCAGGCAACTGCTATATGGAATCCCTTTTATCCTTCTTACGTAATCCCCGCTACAATCTTGTACCGATTATGGATTTCGTACAGACCTACATCAAGGAGGAAATCGAAAAGGGGAGTTTATGGGGATACGATATCCCCTACCTTTTAACGGGGATTATGAATTCACATCCTTCCGCAGCCATTAAGTTTATGGGTGAAGGGAGAACCGACTACTCAAGATTTTATCAGGAACTGTTAGATCATATGGAGTAAAAACGTATAAAAGAAACATACGTATAATAAACGTAAGGGTTGAGAACATTTACCAATGTTTTTAACCCTTTTTTCACATTCTCTTTTTGACATTGTATTACGCGTGTGGTAAACTTAAGCATAGTAATATGGGTTAATAATGTGCATATATAATTTGCGACTGTAAGAGGTGGATACTTTGGATAAGTATGAATTTAAACTTCGCTCTGAAGAAATTGACAAGTTAATGGAGAATCAGAAGTACGCGGATGCGGTTCGTCTGGCGGATACCATTGACTGGAAACGTGTGAAAAGCGCTACAACTTTGGCTAAAATCGCTGAGTTGTACAAAATAAATAAAAGATTCGATGATTGCTACCGAATCCTCGAATTTGCATACGATCGTAATCCAAGCAACAGAAATGTTGTTTATTCGTTGTGTGAAATCTGCATTGAAACCGGAGATATTGTTGAGGCGATTGAATATTTTAAGGAATACGCAAGTCTCGCACCCAGAGATCCCGGAGTATATATCCTTCGTTACCGCATTTATGAAGCACAGAATGTAGGTTTTGAAGAAAGAATCGAATTACTGGAAGAGTTAAAAAAGAAAGACAGACTTGAAGAATGGGAATACGAGCTTGCATATCTCTATCACCGCGCCGGTTTTGCAACCAAGTGTGTGGAAGAGTGTGACGAGCTGATTTTATGGTTCGGAGAAGGTCCCTATGTGGTTAAGGCAATGGAACTTAAGATGCTTCATGAACCCTTAACTCCTTCTCAGCAGGAGAAGTACGACAGACGTAATGAAGAGAAAATTCAGATTGCGGCTCAGGCGGCAAAAGAACGTAATACAGGCGAGATGGATTTGGACGATGATTTTCGTGTTAAAACCATCGATATGAGCAAGTTTAACACGATGAATCTTCAGGCTGAGCTTGCGGAGAACTTAAAGGAATACATTGATGATGAACCTAAGCCGGTTCAGCCTGTAGGCGAAAATCGTGAGGACCAGAAGGTATATCATAATACTATTCCGGCCGATGCGCAGGAAGTATTCTTTGCGGATCAGACGGCAGATATGAGATATCAGATTCCTACTCCTCAGAGTGCGGCGGAAGCCACACCGGAGATGGAGGCTTTCAAGGAAAGCTTTGCCCAGGATTATGTGGGCGTGGAACCGCCTCAGTCTATGGGACAGCTGATAGAGGATTTGGATGAAGGTACACAGGAGATTCCTGTAGGCGCAGTAGTTGGTGCGGTTCCTGCGGCACCTGTTGTAAGCAGCGATACAGCACGTGTACATACCAGAGACGTACAGGAAATTCATTTTGCTGAAGAAGGTGAAACTGTGGCGGAAGAAATTCCGGGGCAGCAGTCTTTTATATCAAATACGCAGAGAATGGCGCCTGTTACAGGCAATACGGGGGCGTACGAACGATTATTTGCCCAGGAAATGGACGGACAGATCAGCTTAGCAAACCTTCCGCAGGAGAAGGTAGTGGAGAAGCAGATTACCGGACAGCTAAATATTGAGGATATTTTGGCAGATTGGGAGAAACTTAAAAAAGAACGCGAGCAGAAGATGCAGGAAGATGTGCGTCAGAATGTGCTTCAACAGACGGGACAGATTTTTACCCAATTTGATATGGATTCCAAGACAGGTATTTTAGCATCATTGGAAGATCCTTCTGTTTTGGATGCTATGAACGGTTCCGCAAGTGCAACCGTTATGAAGGGCTTAGAAAACCACGCAAAGCAGGTTATTATGCCGGGTGCTGATGAAGCGGTTGTGCCTGTTGAAGAAGTGGCAGAACCGATTGTAGAAGAAAGTGTTGCAGTAGAGATGGAAGCAGCACCGATTATTGAAGAATTAACTGAGGAATTGATTGAAAGTGCAGCAGAGGAAATTCCGGAAGTGGAAGCTACGGTTGTAGCGGGTGCTTTGGATGAAACCGGTGTTTTAGACCAGACAATTGTTTCACAGTTTACAGGCGAGCTTTCTACAACAGCAGGAGCTATGGATACCGTGATTATTGCAGAGTCTGTAGTAGCGGATATTGAAAGTGCCGCAGTAGCAGCAGAAGCAACGGCTGTTGTAGCGACAGCAGAAGCTGTAGCAGAAGATGTTGCAGATGTGGCAACAGAAGAAGCGGCTTACATTGCGGAAGAAGTAACGGAAGAGCCTGCAGAGGTTATTGAAAATACAGCAGAAGATATCATTGAAGAAACAGAAGTCGAAGTTCCGGCAGAAGAAATGACACCAAGTATAGAAGGTAATTTCTACGGTTCGGTTACAGCTGCAATTCCCGGAGGAATTTGGAAGGAAGTGGACGGTATCGAAGAAATTCAGGAGGAAGTACCTGTGGAAGAATACAATATGCAGGATCAGGAGGATGTTGTATCCGAAGAAGATCAGGAAATGGCAGAGCATAAAGATTTGACGGATGAAGAAAAAGATTTATTCAAGCCGTTCTTATATTCCAAGAAAATGAAGGCGCAGATTCTGGATACATTGGAAAAAATTACCTTGGCCGCGTACGTAGGTAACGTTGTAATCACTTCCGATTCCAAGGAAACTTCCCTGCAGTTGGCAAAGCTTATCGTATCTTATGTGCGTATGGGTGATGACAACTTCTCCGGAAATGTTGCCAAAATTGACGCAGAGAAACTTAATAAAAAAGATATGAGCAACGTTTTTGCAAAGCTTGTAAACGGCGCGTTGTTAATCGAAGACGCCGGCAAGTTAAACAGCCAGACCATGAGAGCTATGCTTCAGGAATTAAACCAGGAAGCAAACGGAATTATCGTAATTCTTATGGATAAAAAACGTGCAATGGATACCCTTATGGGAAGAGGCGCTGTGATCAGCGAGTTCTTCAATGCAAGAATTGACGTGCTTTCCATGAATGTGGATATGTTGGTTACTTATGGTATCCGTTACGTATATGACAAAGGCTACAGTGTGGACGATATGGGGCGTCTTGCATTATACAAGAGAATCTCTGAAATGCAGGCAGGTAACCACACCGTAACCATTGCGGAAGTAAAAGAAATCATGGAAGACGCAATGCACAGTGCAAACAAGGGCGGTCTTTCCAAGATGGCAAGCATCATTATGCGCAAGCGTTATGATGAGAACGATATGATTATTTTAAAAGAAAAAGATTTCGATTAATTTAGGGGGAAACGAAATGGCAGAAAAGGCAAAGACTACAAAGGTCACCAAAGCTGAAAGTACCAAGGCAAAAAAAGCAGCTGTACAGGGGGAAAGAGTTTTTATTTCAGATGCAGACTGCTACTTATTTGGACAGGGTACACACTATGATATTTATAAGAAATTGGGCGCACACCCTTCCGTAGAAGACGGCGTGGCGGGCATTCACTTCGGTGTATGGGCGCCGAACGCAGTAAGTGTTCACGTAATTGGTTCTTTTAACGGTTGGGACGAGAACGCAAATCCTATGGGTGAAGTAGGAGAAGGCGGCGTTTTTGCAGCTTTTATTAAAGAAGCAAAAGTCGGAGATATGTACAAGTATCTCATCATCACACCGGAAGGCAAGAAGCTTTACAAGGCCGATCCCTTCGGAAATCATGCGGAAATGAGACCCGGAAATGCATCTAAGGTTGCGGACATTAACAGCTTCAAGTGGAGCGATAAGACCTGGATGGAAGACAGGGACGCTAAAAATGTTTTTGAAGAGCCTATGGCAATTTATGAATGCCACATCGGTTCTTGGATGCGTCATCCCAGAGAGGACGAAGAAGGCTTCTACAACTACAGGGAGTTTGCTGACAGAATCGTAGAATATTTGAAAGAAATGAAATATACCCACGTGGAATTGATGGGTATCGCAGAGCATCCTTTTGATGGTTCCTGGGGTTATCAGGTAACCGGATACTATGCACCTACTTCAAGATACGGTACACCGGAAGACTTCCAGTATCTGGTAAACACTCTTCATAAGAATAAAATCGGTGTTATCCTTGACTGGGTACCTGCACACTTCCCCAGAGATGCCCATGGTTTGGCAGAATTTGACGGAACCTGTTTATTTGAGCATCCTGATCCCCGTTTAGGCGAGCATCCTGACTGGGGTACCAAGATTTTTAACTATGGTAAAAACGAAGTGCGTAACTTCCTTATTGCAAACGCATTGTTCTGGATTAAGGAATTCCACATTGACGGTCTTCGCGTAGACGCGGTTGCATCTATGCTTTACCTTGATTACGGTAAGCAGGACGGCCAGTGGGTAGCCAACAAGTACGGCGGAAACCAGAACCTTGAAGCAATTGAGTTCTTCAAGCATTTGAATTCCGTAGTGCGCGGTACATATCCCGGCGTATGTATGATCGCGGAAGAATCCACAGCATGGCCTAAGGTAACCGGTGCGCCGGAAGATGATGGCCTTGGATTTACTTTTAAGTGGAATATGGGTTGGATGCATGACTTCTGTGAATATATGAAGCTTGACCCTTATTTCAGAAAAGGCAACCACAATAAGTTAACCTTTGCCATGAGCTACAACTCAAGTGAGAATTACATTATGCCTTTGTCCCATGACGAAGTGGTTCACCTGAAGTGTTCTATGGTAAATAAAATGCCCGGCTATCAGGTAGATAAGTACGCAAACCTTCGTGTAGGTTATACTTTTATGTTTACACATGAAGGCAAGAAGCTTCTTTTCATGGGCCAGGAATTTGCCCAGGAAAGAGAGTGGAGCGAAGAAAGAGAGCTTGACTGGTATCTGCTTGAGAACCATCTGAACCGTGGTATGTTGGAATATATGAAGGAATTGTTGACAATTTATCGCAAATATCCTTCTCTGTATCAGATTGATAACAGCTGGGACGGTTTTGAATGGATCAATGCAGATGACGGTGACAGAAGTATTTACAGCTACTATCGTAAGGGCAAAGAGAACAAGAACCGCATTCTCGTAGTGCTTAATATGACACCGATGCGTCGTGAAAACTACAGAGTCGGCGTTCCTGCAAAGAAGAAATATAAATTGCTTCTTAACAGCGATGACAAGCGCTTCGGCGGTAACGGCGGTGCAATTCCCGAAACTTTGACTGCGCAGGCAGGCGAATGCGACGGCAAGCCTTACTACTTAGAGTTCAATTTACCGGCTTATGGTGCAGCTTTGTTTGTATTCTAAGGATATAATGGTCAGTAGTTTCGGATAGAAATTGTTTTAAACTTACAAATTACGACTGTGTTCTTACGGGGGCACAGTCGTTTAGAATTTTTTGCAAATTATCGCAAAAACGGGAAATGCAGTGGATTATCCATTGTAAAAGGAGTAAAAGAATGAAGATTTCAGAGATTTTTGAACAGAAAAAAACAGTGTTTTCTTTTGAGGTATTTCCCCCGAAGAAAACCAGTTCCATTGACAGTATTTATTCAAAGTTGGGCGCGTTGTCGGAGTGTAAGCCGGATTTTATCAGTGTAACTTATGGTGCCGGCGGTGGCGGAGCAAGTGTGTTGACTGCGGATATCTGTAAGGCAATTCAGGAGCAGTACAACATTCCTTCCATGATGCACTTAACCTGCGTAAATTCCAGCAAGGAGTCGGTGGAAGAAGTTCTGAAATTAATCAAGGAATACGGAATTGAGAATATCTTGGCGCTTCGTGGCGATATCGTGCCCGATTTGCCGAGACAGACGGATTTCATGCATGCCAACGAGTTGGTGACCTATATTAAGGAACGTGGAGATTTTCATATTTCCGGCGCATGCTATCCCGAAGGACATCCCGAAAGTGATAATATGATAGATGATATTTTAAATTTGAAAAGAAAGGTAGATGCGGGTGCCAAACATCTGGTTTCCCAGCTTTTCTTTGACAATAATATGTTTTATGAATTCCAGGAAAAGGCCCGTCTTGCAGGCATTAACGTGCCTATCGAGGCCGGAATTATGCCGGTTGTAAACAAGGCACAGATTGAGCGTATGGTTACCACTTGCGGTGCCAGCCTTCCTGCAAAATTTGTTAAAATGATGAACCGCTTTGAGCACTCTCCCGAAGCACTTCGCGATGCCGGAATTGCTTACGCAATTGACCAGGTGGTGGATTTGATGAGCCAGGGTGTGGACGGCGTGCATCTGTATACCATGAACCAGCCCGAGGTTGCGAAGAAGATAAGTGATGCGGTGGCATCTTTGCGTTCCTGTCAGTAAGAAAGGTACGCAAGGATTTCACGAAGGAGAAAGATATGTTAAAAATATTCAATAAATTAACGATTGTTGGTGCTGCTGCACTGATATTGGGTATTTGTCTGGCTGTAGCCGGTGTAAAAGAACTGATATATATTAATAATACGGCAGTGAATATTTACGAGACTACGGACTGGTCGGTATTAGAAAATGGGACACATATTACTACAGAGTTAGATTATATTGAAACCTTCTTTTACCATCGATACAACAACAAGACCGGCGAAGTAGCAGCCCGCGCTTATTTGGTTCCGAATTTGGTATTTACTGAAGAGGGAGTTTACATTGAAGAATATATGGGCGTTATGGTCAAAGCAGCAGACGGATTTGAGAGTTATGATGCTGCAGTACAAAACAGTATGAAATGGTGGAATGATTATACCGGCGAAGTAGATTTCCCCAGACCTACCATCAAAGTGGACGGATACCTTCGAAAGATGAAGGAGGCCGAGTACGAGAGCCTTGTGAAATATATTTCTTATATGTGGAACATTAGCGAGCAGGAAGCCAAAGAATATATTTGTCCCTATATGATCATTAATTGTGATACAAAAGAAACCAAAAAGGGAATACTGGGTGCAGGCGGTATTATGGCAATAGGCTTGGCAACTGTTTTATGGGGTGTGATTTCAGGACTCAGAAGACGGTAATAACAAGTCGGAGTTAATTCTAAAGTATAATAAGGCAGGGTGTCGTTGCTTGAATATGTTTAAGCAGGTATTTTCAGATAGAAGATGCATATAATAAAAACAGTTGACAAACGCCACCCCACCTTGTATAATAACATTTGCGTCGGAAGGCGTGCTATTTGAAACATACACATATTGGTAAGGTAGTTTCAGGCTAAGGAGAAATACTCAAGAGGCTGAAGAGGCGCCCCTGCTAAGGGTGTAGGTCGGGCAACCGGCGCGAGGGTTCAAATCCCTCTTTCTCCGTGAAGATTAAGCGAAAGTTCGAGAGGACTTTCGCTTTTTTAATATTTACTTTTTTTGACTTGATGGTAAGGCCTTAGGTTGTCCCGCATATTTAATTTCTAATTCATTGTGGAAGTTAATCAGACTTGATTCTCGAAAACGTGCATTTAGATTAATACGTCCTTTATTTGCAACGCGAGTATAAGAATTTATGTAGTCAATGGCTTCTTTTTCTATTGTTGTATAGTTATCCTTGATGATAGAGATTTGTTTATTACTGATTCTGGGAATATCAAATCGCAAATAATTTGTATCATTTATTATCATTATGTATCTGTAATCTAAACCTGCTTCTGGTTTACTGGCACTAGGGACAGGATAACCGACCGTTCCGAATTTTCTTTTTGCGGGGCCTAGATTTTTTCTTAAGGGAATAAGTATATTGTTATTTTTATATTTTATGGTTAAGCATAAATGAGTTCTGGTGTTATGTTTTGTTACATCGTCCACATCAAGAATTTTTATCAAATCTGGGTGATCTATGTAATATTGTTCAATAATATAACAGAATTGTATATTATCCATTTGTCCTCCTATAAAAAAATAGGAAGCATTTCTGCTTCCTATCTTTAGTAAACTATTTTTCGATTTTATATTGAGCCGGGTGACATCGAGAAACCCCTCGCAATATTGTCAGGTTATTTTTAGCCAGACGTTCCTGAAATACGTCTCGTAAAAGAAGACATCAAGTCTTCTTACTTATATTATACACATTTATTAAAAAAAAAGCTAATAAAAATGAAGAAAATTTTATGATAATTTTTCCATAAGGTAAAGATAAAATCTTTGCATAAAAATTATAATGCAAAGAGTGATAAGATATTAAATTGAAAAATGAATAAATTCATAATATAATTAAACAAAAGAACACACATCCTGCCACCGGGTAGAGAATGCAGAGGCATTCGTAGGTATATCGTTAGGTCTTAGAAGATATACTTGCGGATGCCTTTTATGATAAGGCAGAGAATAACATTCCCATAACCAATGGACCCAAAGGAGAATATCACAATGAATCCTACAACGAAATCACAAAAGAATAATAAAAAGTCCTCTTATTTTAAAAAGCAGGAGATCGCCCTTTGGAGCGGATCGGTCATACTGATTTTTCTGTCTTTTTTGCTATTTGACCGAAGCAACTATATGACACTGATTGCATCAATCATCGGCGTAACGTCGTTGATCTTCTGTGCCAAGGGAAATCCTGTAGGGCAGGTGCTGATGATTCTTTTCAGCATTTTATACGGAATCATATCTTACGGCTTTGCCTATTACGGCGAAATGATTACCTACCTTGGAATGACCTTGCCAATGGCGGTTTTTTCGCTCATTTCCTGGTTGCGAAATCCGTACGAAAAGAATCGGTCCGAAGTAAAAGTAAATTACATCACCATAAAAGAATCGATTTTGATGTGCCTGCTTACGGCTGTGGTAACGGCGGTGTTTTATTTTATACTAGAGTACTTCAAGACGGCGAATTTGGTGCCGAGCACCATTTCGGTTGCCACAAGTTTTGCGGCGGCGTATCTGATATTCCGCAGAAGTCCTTATTTTGCCTTGATTTATGGTATGAATGATGTGGTTTTGATTGTGCTTTGGGTTTTGGCGGCGACGGAAGACGTTCGTTACATTTCGATGGTGGTTTGTTTTATCTCTTTTCTTGTAAATGACTTGTACGGCTATATCAGCTGGAAGAAGATGGAGAAAAGGCAGGGCAGGGCGGTGCAGGAAGAATAGCGTTGAGCGTATGTATCGGGCATAGGGAAGATTGTTATAAAAAAACGTAAAAAAGAGATAGTGTTTGAACTAGACTCATAGTATGATAATTTCATAGAGTAAACAAGCAGACGCGACGTGTTACGTAACGACAGAAGTAGCAGTCTGTTTAAAACCGCATGCGAAAGGTACGGAACATGAATATAGAGTATTTATTATTATGCATTTTCCCGGCGATTGTGTTCATTATCATGCTGGTACAAATTAAAATTGCCCCCAAAGGAAGCATTCACGAGGATTTTCTTTCTTTGGAACAAAGTAAAATCCTTCAGGGGCTTGCGGCCATAGGGATTATTTTCCACCATTTATCCCAGTACATAACCAATTACGGAAATGAATGGCATGGGCCTATCACGATTTTTAGTTCCATGGGGATTCTTTTTACCACGATTTTCTTCTTCTGTTCGGGATTCGGTTTGATGCAGAGTCTCAAAAGCAAGCCCGACTACTTGAAGACCTTTCTTCGTAAAAGAATTCCGGCGGTGCTGATTCCTTTTATCATTTCCAATGCGATTTACCTGGTTTTGGTGGAGATGTATTTCGGAAGTGTAAACAGTGTGATTGAATCTCTGGTGTGTCTTTTCGGATTCCGCCTGGTCAACACGAATACCTGGTTTCTGGTGGAGATTCTGATTCTCTATCTGGCGTTTTATTTTACGCACCGGTTTATAAAGAAGCCCGGAAAAGCCCTGGGTGCTATGAGTATCATCGTTGTTCTGATGATTACGGTGAGTCTGTTGCTTGGACACGATCAAAGCAAGGACGGCGGACTTTGGTTTATGGGCGAATGGTGGTACAATACCACGATTTTCTTCCTGGCGGGATTGTTTATGGCGAAGTACTACGACAAGGTGCTTGCTTTCTTAAAGAAACACTATAAGTGGCTGTTGCCGGTATCAATAGTGGCGTTTCTTGTGACTTTTGGATTGGAAGAAATTGTGCTTCGCACGTTTGGCTATTATCAGGAGTGGGAGGGACACCCCGGTTACGGCGCCAAGGCAATTACGCTGTTGGCGCAAACCATCGCCTGTGCAACGTGGCTTCTTATGTTGCTTCTTATCGGTATGAAGGTGCGGGTAAAAAATATCCTTCTTGTGCTTCTTGGTAAAATCAGCCTTGAAATTTACATTATCCACGAACTGTTTAAAGTATTCTTAACTTACGAGTACGAGCGCGACAGCCTTGCCCTTTTTATCTGGGTAATTCTTCTGTCCATAGGCGTGGCAATTCCCTTGCACCTGATTCATAGATTGTTAATTCGCCTTGTAACAATGGACCGGAAGAAAATTCAGGAGGAAGAGCTGTCTTTAGATAAAAAACTCGAGCTTCAGAAAAAGAAGAAGCGTATGCGCGAGCTTGCAATCGTGGGAAGCATTGTGTTAGTGATTCTCTGCGGATTTATCATCAGCGAATTGTACGTAATGCTGATTCAGCCGGGAGTTTATTACAAGGAAGAGGTTGAGCTGCTTGCCGACGCTGAAGTGGGTGACATTATCCCCCTTGGCACGATGAACACCGATTATGTAAAAAGCGGTGACGAGCGAATTTTTTGGTATGTATTGGACAGACAGGACGATAAGCTGTTGTTAATCAGTGTTTCGGTTTTGTCACCGGGCGAATTCCACGATGTTTATGAGGAAACGAGCTGGGCAAATTGTAGTCTCCGGGAAATGCTGAATGGAGTCTTTTATGAAGAGTATATCAATAACTACGAGAAAGAATTGTTGATTGAGACGGATGTTTTCACTTCTGACAATGAGGAATACGGAACTGCGGGCGGACGAACGGTTCAGGACTATGTGTTCCTTTTATCGGCGGAAGAGGTGGAACAGTATTTCCCCAATGAGGAAGACCGTTATGTCCAGGCGACCCAGGCGGCGGCAAGAGATGGTGCCAACGTGGATATCAATGACGGCTATAATCATGCCCAGCGTGACAACAATACCTGGTGGTGGCTTCGTAATATGGGTGCGGATGCGAAGAAAACCGTGGTGGTAGATGCAGAAGGAGACATTGACTACGAGGGCAGACATTCCACGGTAGCGACAGGTGGAATCAGGCCGGCTATGTGGGTAAGGTGTACAGAAGCTTCGGAATAGAGAAGCTAGCAGAAAAAGCCGGGCCGTAGATTAGAATGTCGCGGTGCTTATATTTAGAATAGATAAAATAAAAGCAGGGTTCACATATGTTGTGAATCCTGCTTTATTTATTCTTCGATTTTACAATGATTGATTGCATATTCCAGAAAAATACCGATTAATTCATTTCGACTTCGTCCTGTTTGAGAAGAAATGGAATCAATATTATCTACAACTTCTTCCTTAATTCGAATCGAGAATGTTTTATATCCATCATTCCCTTTGAATTTCTTTGCTTTTATAATTAATTCATCGCTTTTACTCATAAAAACCCCTTTAATATAATTCTTTAACATATATATTAATGTTGAAAAGATTATAAAAATATGTTATGTTTTATGTTATAAAAAATAACAACAAAGGGGAGAATAAAATGAAAAAGAAAATACTTTATTTGTTTTTAACCATTGTAAGCGTAGTTAGCCTAATAGGATGTGGAAACTCTGAATCTTCTGAAGAAGCGTCGGAAGCGGTCTCTGCTACGCAAGGAAATGCTTTGGAATCTGCATTTCTTTCGGAAGATCATTTTGAATTAAGGGAAGAAAGTATTACCATTGAATATGGTACTCCTTTGAGTGACGATATTTCAGAGTATGTTATTGCGAAGGATTATGAAGGTATTACTTGTGAATATGAGGAAATTAGTACGTATTCCTTACAGCAAGGCGAAAATGGTATGGCTACCTTTACCAAAGACAGTGGTGAACAACTTACTATGACAATTTTGTATACAGATACTACACCGCCTACTATTGCGCGAACAGAATATACATACTACACTATACAATCACATAGCGCATACTCTAGTTCGTTATATTTAGAAGAAATAATGGCACCTGAGAATCTTCCTGGTCAGCCTAGATTTTTTAGACCTTCAACTTTTATCGAATTCTTTGGCATAGACGATAATTCGTTCGCACATGTATCCGGCCTGTCAATAGATGGAATATCTTATGAATTAGATGAAGAGTTTCCTGCTATGACTACGATTCCTGCCTTAGACTATGGAAGTCACACGATTGTTATTACTGTGTATGATGTAGCAAATTCATCTGAAACATTCGAATGCACTTTAAACATTGTAGCAGAAATATCTCCAGAAGAAAGAGAATTAATACTTTCTGATGGACATACTGAGGAAGCAATTAATACAGCTATGGAAACATTATTAAATCAAAATTAAGCGATATGTTATTGTAAATTGAGACTGTCAGATATTCTAATAGTATGAAAAAATAACGCCCGCGTGATAATAATCACATGGGCGTTGATTTATTATAGTGATCAAATTATTCTCTACGACATCTCAAGCATCGCATCAATGCATTTCTTCGCTTTTTCTCTTACATCATCACTTAATACAATTTCTTCACCGGCGTCTCCGGCGATACAATTGTACACATCTTTTAAGGTGGTTAATCGCATATCGTTGCAAATGCAATTTTTGGACAGGGCATAAAACTTCTTGTCCGGATGTTCAAACTGCAAATGCTGAACAATGCTGTTATCGGTGCCGATGATGAATTCCTTGGCATCGCTGTTTGCGGCAAACTTCATAATGCCTGTAGTACTTCCGGCGTAATCCGCAAGGGCCGTAACTTCTTTTTTACACTCCGGATGAACTAGAAGCGGTGCGTTCGGATGTGCCGCTTTCGCCTTGGCAACATCTTCGGGAGTGATACGCATATGTACGGGGCAACCACCCTTGATGAAGTGGAACTTCTTCTCGGGAACCTGTTTCTCAATCCAGGAGCCTAAGTTGCAATCCGGTATAAAAAGAATCTCTTCGTTTGGAAGATTTTTCACAATATTTAAAGCGGAAGCAGAGGTTACGCAGACATCGCACTCGGTTTTTAATTCGGAAGTAGTGTTGATGTAGGCAACTACCGCAGCCTTCGGGTACTGCGCCTTGATTTCTTTTAACTCTTCCAAGGTGAGCTGTTCTGCCATAGGGCAGCCTGCGTCGGGGTGCGAGAGAATAACTTTTTTATCCGGGGATAAAATTTTGGCGGTCTCTGCCATAAAACGAACGCCACACATCAAAAGTGTCTTCTGGGGAGCATTCTGGGCCTGCTGGCTTAAGCCGAAGGAATCCCCGATAAAATCCGCCACTTCCAGAATGTCCTGGGTCTGATAGGCGTGGGCTAATATGCACACGTCCTTTTCCTTCTTTAACTGAATAATTGCGTCCTGCAAATCTTTCGTATTAAACATTGTGTTCTCCGTTCTGCGTGATATTAAGCTAATTATAAGGTGTATATACAAATGTGTCAAGACATATGTTGACAGGTGTCTTGTCACGTGTTATGATAACCACGAAGCATAGGAACGCTTTTACATCAGACAAGGTCTGATATATTGCGAATGGTGTTCTGAATAGTTACCATTTTTCGACAGAATCAGGTGGAGGACACACATATGAGAAAATGTGATGTTTTAATCGTGGGAACCGGGTGCGCAGGTCTGTATTGTGCATTAAACCTTCCCCGCGACAAGAAAATTATTATGCTTACCAAGGCCAAAGTGGAGGAGTGCGACTCTTATCTTGCCCAGGGCGGTATCTGCGTTCAGCATGATGAAAACGATTTTGAGCCTTTTATGGAAGATACGCTGAAGGCGGGCCATTACGAGAATACCCGCGAGAGCGTGGAAATTATGATTTCCCATTCCAGGGATACTATCAATGATTTGCTGGATTACGGTGTGCGTTTCTGCCGAACCCAAGACGGTGAGTTGAAATACACCCGCGAGGGCGGTCACGGGAAGCATCGAATTCTGCATCATAAGGATATTACCGGTGAGGAAATTACCAGCACACTTTATGCAAGGGTAAAAGAACTTGACAATGTGGAGATTATGGAGCATACCACTATGGTGGACTTACTTGCCCTTGACGGCGAGGCCGGCGTGGACGAGCGCGCCAAGAGATTCCCGGAAGGAACTTTAGCGGCTAAAGCAGCAGCGAAGGAATTCCTTCGTCATAAAACCGGCGAGTGCTTTGGTGTTGTGATTCGCAAGGAAGACGGTAGCTTGGATGCCATTTATGCGGATGTTACCGTACTTGCAACCGGTGGCGTAGGCGGCTTATATCGCTACTCTACCAACTACCGCCATTTGACCGGCGACGGTGTTGCCCTTGCTTTAAGACACGGTATCGCCACAAGAGACGTAGATTATGTACAGATTCACCCTACTACCTTTTACAGTGAAGACATCAGTGACCGAAGCTTCTTGATTTCCGAGTCTGTCAGAGGCGAGGGTGCTAAATTATATAATAAAAATATGGAGCGCTTTGTAAATGAGCTGATTCCGAGAGACAAGCTGACTGCGGCAATTCGCGAGCAGATGGCCAAGGACGGTACGGAGCACGTGTGGGAAGATATGCGCACCATTCCAAGAGACGAGCTGATTTCCCACTTCCCTAATATTTTAGAGTATTGTAAGGATCACGGCTACGATGCCACAGAGGAATGTATTCCTGTAGTACCCGCCCAGCACTATTTTATGGGTGGCGTGAAGGTGGATAAGAACAGCCAGACTTCCATGGAGCGTCTCTACGCCATCGGCGAGACCGCCTGCAACGGTGTCCATGGTAAAAACCGTCTTGCCAGCAACTCTCTTTTAGAGAGTCTCGTATTCGGCAAAGTGGCAGCCTTAGACCTTATAAAATACGAGCCTTTGGATATGGACGAGGATTTTGAAAGCAATATGGAAACCAAGGTAAAAACCAAGACCAATAAAGAAGGCCAGATTGTGGTAACCAGGGAATTGACTTATCAGACCCCTGATTACAGTAAATACGAAGACATCGAGAAGTGGAATGAAGAGAACCACCAACTCGTTTTAGATGAAATTAACAGGAGGAATTAAGAATGTTTGATCAGGCAACCATGAAATTGAAAGTAGATCCCTTAATTATGAGCGCGTTAGAGGAGGATATCACCAGCGAAGACGTATCCACCAACAGCGTTATGCAGACTGCAACAATGGGTGAAGTAGACTTAATCTGTAAGGAAGACGGTATCCTTTGTGGCGTGCAGGTATTTTCCCGCGTATTCACACTTTTAGATGAGAAAACAGAAGTGGAATTATACGTGGAAGACGGCGAAGCAATTACCAAGGGCCAGTTAATCGGCAAAATCCGCGGTGATATTCGAGTTCTTTTATCAGGTGAGAGAACTGCACTTAACTACTTGCAGAGAATGAGCGGTGTGGCAACTTACACATCTAAAATGGTTAAAATGTTGGAAGGCACAGGCATCAAACTTCTTGATACCCGTAAAACAACCCCTAACAACCGTATTTTTGAAAAATATTCCGTACGCGTGGGTGGCGGTAACAACCACAGATACAACTTATCCGACGGTGTGCTTTTGAAGGACAACCACATCGGGGCAGCAGGCGGTGTCAAAGAAGCCGTAGCTATGGCGAAGGCATATGCGCCCTTCGTTCGCAAAATCGAAGTGGAAGTGGAGACCTTCGACCAGGTAAAAGAAGCTGTGGAGGCAGGCGCGCACATTATCATGCTTGATAATATGTCTACTGAGCAGTTAAAAGAAGCCATTGACTACATCGACCACAGAGCAGAAGTGGAAGTTTCCGGTAACGTAACCGCAGAAAATATCGCAAGATTAAAAGGTTTGGGCGTTGATTACGTATCCAGCGGTGCTTTGACTCACTCTTCACCGATTCTTGATTTGTCTTTGAAGAATTTGCATGCGGTGTAAGAAGAGTAGGTAAAAGTAAATTTGGTCTGCCGGAAACATATGAATTTCCGTGCAGAAAGTAGGTGTAATTGGAGAAAAGAGCGAAATAATCGCTTGGAAATGAGGAACTATGAACGCAGAAACAAGAAGAAAGGAAATAGTAGACTGTCTTAAAAAATCCGTAAGCCCTGTTTCCGCTTCCCGTCTTGCTGAGCAATTTGACGTGAGCAGACAGGTGATTGTGCAGGATATTGCCATTATCCGTGCTACCGGTGTGCCCGTAGCTTCTCTTGCAAGAGGCTATGTCATCGATAAGCAGGACGTCTGCAAAAGGGTTTTTAAGGTACAGCATACAGACGAAGAGGTTGAGAAAGAGCTGAATCTGATTGTAGACCTGGGCGGAATTGTAGATGATGTCTTTGTCTACCATAAGGTCTATGGCCTGGTTCGCGGCGAGATGGGCATTAAGTCCCGTTTGAATGTGCAACAGTTCTTGGACGATATCGCGTCGGGCAAGTCCAGCCTTCTTAAGAATGTGACTTCGGGCTATCATTACCATACCATTCTTGCGGACAGCGAGGAAACCTTGGATTTGATAGAGAAGAACTTAAAAGAAAACGGATTTTTGGCGCCGCTTCAGGAGTATGAGCCGAAGGGTGTACAGTAGGAATTTAAGATGAAAGCTAAAAAGAATTGCAGAAAAAAACTAATTGTAGGGATAATTGGCGCTTTATTGCTTGTGGCGACACTTGCTACAATTCTTTGGATATTTTTATCTGATAAAACGTTAAGAATCAGCCAATATAAAAGCGAATGCGGGTGCGAACACTGGAGTTACGATATGAGTGAGGAAGGAATTCTTGCAGAAACAAAATGTAACTACGGAACCAATCGTACATATTGGTGTTTCGAGGCTGTATCATCGGGAGAGGTGACACTTTACTGGGAGTTTTTTGATCACGAGGGTTATTCCGCACCAGAGAAAGCATATAGCGTAACGTATCGTGTAGACAATACAGGAAATATAAGCTGTATTGGAAGTGAAAATGAACCGGAAAAAATAGAGTTATTTTATAACTGGTATAAGTAATATTCAAAAGCTATCGAGTTGATAGCTTTTTTGTTTGTAGTTACTAGTAATAGACCAAATTGCTACAAGCAATGCAAATTAACATTACCACATAAAGAGTGTCTAAATCAATTTTTATAAAGAAAAATATAAATATTGACAAAAAATAGTATTTTGCTAAAATTAAAGCAAATATCCGAAAAAAAATAAAAAAATCGGATAAAAACCTAAAAGGAGGATTTTTTATGTTATTGTCTTATGAAGAATGTATTAAAAAATATCAATCCGACTATCAGATAAAAAAGCAAATTGCAGATGAGAAACTTTATAAAATAGAAAAGGGCGTTTATTCCACAGAGAAATATGTATCGGAATTGGAAATTATTACAATGAAATATCCGAAAGCAGTCTTAACAATGAATACAGCCTTATACATGCAAGGACTGACAGAAGTAATACCGGACCGATATTATATGTCTACGGATAAGGACGATTCCAAAATTACGGATAAAAGAGTGAAACAATGTTTTGAACAGCCGGATTATGTATATGTGGGAATGGAAGATAAAGAGTATCAGGGAAGTAAGGTAAAAATATACTCCAAGGAGCGTCTTTTAATTGAAGTAATACGCAATAAGAATAAACTACCATACGACTATTACAAGGAGATTATAGGAAATTATCGCAAACTGATTTACGATT
This sequence comes from Lachnospiraceae bacterium, assembly GCA_017622505.1. Lineage (GTDB taxonomy): Bacteria > Bacillota > Clostridia > Lachnospirales > Lachnospiraceae > UBA3766. The sequence goes on along the minus strand of JAGAQZ010000068.1, from coordinate 3,688 downwards.
TGGATATAGAAGCAATCCAGGAGTATGCATCATCTTTTCCGAAAAGCAAGATGATTACGCAAGTGTTGCAATCGGAGGTGTTCTGATGAATATAAAAATATAATCCCCCTTTACCGATGAACTGATAAAGAGGGACATATCATTTTTTTAATTATGAGTATAATTAAAATTCAGCAGCATACAAATATGTAGATGCTTTTAAATTTTCCGGACATACATACCACTCATCATTATATTTGTAAACAAAAACAATATAATCTAAATCAGCATGTTCTTTTATGGTATCTTCGTAAGAAGCAGGCACAAAATTGCAAAACTCTTCATCATTCCACCAACTTTTGTTATATCCATACAGGTTGTTTCCATATGACCATTCAACTTTAAGTTTGGCAACATACATATCTTGAACATCCAGAAAACTTCCGTCGCTTAAAGCAACGACTTTATCCATATCCTCTATTTCAATCAAACTTAACCCACTTTTTAAATAGGCAGTACAATCATCAAACTGTTCTATTTCCTCAATCTTATAATCTACGGAAAAGTCGGGCAATGCTTCTTCCAATGTTATTTCTTCACGGTCGTAATTTAACAACTCACCATTCGGTCCTGTTGATACGTAAGAGTAATCATCAAAAATTACAAACTCAGGATTAAATTTTATGAAATCAGCGGCATCCAGCTTGCTTCTGTAAAAGCCCATAGTGGATCGCCAGTTCTCATAGAAACTGTAATCATCCGTACTCAACAACTGTGAAGTATAATATCCTTCTTTGCCATCGGGAATGGATGCGTTATCTATTGCTTCCATATCCATTGCATTGCAAGCATCAAAATACTCCTTAATTGCTTTGGAAGGTCCGCTTTTTGCCTGGGAACCGCATCCGCTTAACATACCAACAAGCGTCAAACACAAAATCAGCGCTAAATTCTTTTTTAACATTTTCATATTTGTTCTCCTTTCACTTTTCCTATTTTTAAGGTTGTCTTTAAACATTTTTTTCCTCATCGTTGTTTATATTTTAAAATGCTTATTGCTACAAGTAACACAAATTAGTATTACCACAACTTCTTACAACTTCCGTCGTCTAACCACATCATATATGCGGTTCTTTCTTCCGTTTCTTTGTCTTCTCCATAGATTACCACGAAATTTTCCGCCACACTGAAATTATAAAGGTCTGAAATAATTTCAGTGGGAATTGTGCCGATTAAGGTCTTTTTTTCGCCGGAAAGATCACAGATATAAACTTCATAATCTTCGTAATCCGCACCAAACTTGATATAATAAATTGCATTATCGAAGATATTTAATTCCAGCACCTTGTCATCAATTGCAGTACCGTCATAAAAGTCTGTTTCCGGTGTTTGAATACACAACGTACCATCAATGCCTAACTGTGATAAATTAAGATACATGTTGTCGCCCACACACATTCCGGGGTATCTGTCTGATCCATAGTGACGGTAGGAAGTGTTTCCGTATAAGTAAGAATTCACAAAATATGGCCAGTCAAGAATAGAAAGCCAGGTATTATAATCATATACATATCCGTTTTCTTTGGTAACGGGTTTTGATAAATCATAAGCATCGATATATTGTATGCTTGTTTCCAAATCCCATCTCTTGATAAGAAGGAGATTGTCGCGAATGCCAAAGTAGGAATAGTTCTCGTCTTCCAAGAGGGGTTCTGCGGTTTTATCTGCGACGGATATGCGGAGAAGTTGATTTGTATCCGGTGAATATGCTAATGCATAGATATATCCGTCGTAGTGGTATAAACAGGAGGAAAAATCTTTCGCTTCTTCCGGTGCTGTCCGGAACACTTCCACATTACCGCTTTCATCAATGGAAAGAATCTCATCGGCATCAATCTGGGGATTGTGCTTGGTCAGGTACAGCTTGCCGTCAAGGTAGAGCGCGTTACCATTAGCATAATTACCGATTTGGTAGCTGACTTCCTCACAGTATCCTGTCTGCTGGTTGGCAATGGTTTGACGCAAGGCATTTACTTCCTTGCGCTCTGAATCAAGTGTTACGAAGGGATATGCAATACAAACGCAGGTCACAAGTACAAGAACGCTTGTAAATGTGATAGGAATCCACTTTTTTATATAGGGCGCTTCCTTGATTTTATGGAAGAAAAGTCCCCAGATAAGGCCCACAACGCCGATGGCAATTAAAACACAGTAAAAGATAAAACCGCCAATACTTCCGGTATATTCACTGTTGGTCCAAAGCAAATGGGCAAGCAGATAATAAATGCCTGCGGTTAAGTTAAGACCGGTTGAAAGCATCAAAGACAGATGTTCAAACTTCTTCTGATTCTTATGATTAAAGATAAAAGATGCAATCATAGCCACCAGGCCTGCAACGAAAATCCAAAGGGTCGCATTCGCAATGCAAATACTTTGTTCTTTAGCAAAACGACTGAAGATATATTCATGTAGCTGGTCGACGATAGAAGAATCTTTTACCGTAAAATTCATCAGGCGGTGAAGCGTGCCCAAGAACATTATGCAAAAAAGTTCTGCCGTCACATTGGCAAAAGCCAAAAAACTGAAAAAAGTGAAATCGGTTTCTTCATTTTCGGTAGTCGTTACATTCTCCGGGATTTCGATGTTTTCTTTTTTATCTGTATTCATAGATGTTCCTTTCATAAAAGTGCTTTTATCAGTAAATATACAGTAATTACTACTGATAAAATATAATCACCCACCTTTAATAAGTATTAGTATGGAACTAATATTAACACAACAATAAAATGATGTCAATGAATGCAAAAAAACTTTTTAAGTATTTTATAAAAAAACTATTGAAATAAATTTTTAATTAAATTAGCCTTTATTTTAGGACGTCCAAAAACACAATAAAAGGAGCGTAAAAATGATTGAACAAATCAGACAGATTATCGGCGCGGAGTACGCAAACACTCTCGGCCTGGTAGTTTACAAAAACAGTGAAATTGTGCTGGAGGAATATTTTAAGGGAGCAAATCGCGAGGAGTCGGTACATACCTTTTCCATTGTGAAGAGTATTGTGGCGATTTTAATCGGAATTGCCATCGATAAAGGATATATTGAGAGCGTAAACCAGAGGGTTTTGGACTTTTTCCCGGATTACCGGTTAAAGAGAAACCAGGAGCAATTAAGAGATGTGACCATCGAAAATTTTCTGACGATGACGGTACCCTACAAATTTAAGTCGGAACCTTGGACCAAGGTGTGCACAAGTGAAGACTGGGGGCTGGCGATTTTACCCCAGATTGGCGGAAAACAGGCCATCGGTGAACAGTTTCATTATTCGACTTTGGGCGTGCATCTTTTATCCAATATAATAAAAGTGGCTACAGGCATGGATATGAAGACTTTTGCCACAAAGTACCTGTTTGAGCCCTTGGGCATCAAAGAAGTGCCCATTGCTAACGTGTATGACCGCAAGAGCCAGGAGGAGTTTTACAAGGCCCGCAATAACAGAGGCTGGGTAAAAGATCCAAGCGGTAATTATACCGCAGGCTGGGGACTTTCTATGACGGCGAATGATTTTGCAAAGATTGGCGTAATGGTTTTAAACAAAGGAGAGTATAAAGGACAGCAGATTGTTTCGGAAGAATATATCAATGCAATGCTTGCGGAGCACGAGGAAGGTTATGGTTACCTTTGGTGGATTTACCCGAAAGATACCACT
>JAGAQZ010000067.1 GCA_017622505.1 Lachnospiraceae bacterium | reverse complement strand
GGTCACTAAACCACCTGCAAAGAATGTATAAAATATTCTTTTGCCGGTCACTTTAAAATAAACACTAAAAATAAAAGCTACGGTTTATCTGATGATATGCCGTAGCTTTTTTATGTTTATTATCTTTTATTTAATTGTTTTATCTCAACTCTTTTTATGACGTTCCTGCGTACAATATCGCAGGAGCTTTCCGAAACAAATTATACCACTCTCGCACCGCAATAAGGGCAGTTTCTTGTTCCGTCCAAGTTGCCCAAACAATGCGGACACTTCTGGGGATATCTGTCTTTCTCTTCATCGGTTAACTCATTACTATCAAAAAGAATCGGCGCGGTTCTGACATCATCATCTGCCATATTGAAGAGTTCTTCTTCCTTGAAACCAAACATTTTACCGATGATGCTACCGGGAAACATCTGTAACTTATTGTTATAAATGGTAACCGCATCATTGTAAAACTGTCTTGCAAAAGTAACCTTATCTTCTGTCTCAGCAAGTTCTTCCTGCAATTTGAGGAAGTTCTCATTGGCCTTCAAATCAGGATAGCTTTCCGAAACTACAAACAACGATTTCAGCGTAGCACTGAGTTGCTTGTTCATAGCTATCTTATCTTTTGCGTCATGCGCGCTTAAATATCCGCTTCTTGCTGCCGTTACGTTTTCAAGAATTCTCTTCTCGTGCGTCGCAAAACGTTTAACGGTTTCCACAAGATTAGGCAACAAATCAAATCTTCTCTGTAACTGGGCATCAATTTGCGCAAAAGAATTCTTTACAGAATTTCTTGCCTTCACCAAACCATTATATGTAATCACTACCATCACTACCAAAGCAATAACAATCAAAAGTGCAACCAACAATACCGCTGCTATAATAACTGCAATTCCAGCTCCCATTCCCATACAAATTCCTCCTTGTATAAAATTAATCGGATTATACCATTATTTCATTTTTTACGCAACATTCGACATTATACCGCGCTTATAAAAAAGGTAACTATTCAGAACACCATTCGCAAAATCGCACCTTTGGTGCTTGACTCTCAATAGTTACATAAAAAGATATCCTTCGCTTGCAAATCAGCAAAATCAATCCCCAGGGCCTTGGCCACTTCATCCTTTGAAAATGTCTGATAAATAGTCTTTGAAATATATTTCTCCGCCATTTTAATAATTCCGTTGTAATCCGAAATATCATCCGGGAAATAAATTCCGCCTGCATTTTTATTCTTTAACATCCAGCACACTGCAGCCAGCGCCGACATAGACACCGGCGTAATGGTGGGCGTCTGCCAGTAGGAGTCCTTTTTATTTTTATATAAAAATGTAGGCTCAATGCGATTTCCGACCCATACCGGATCAAACTTTTCGCCCAATAAAAGAATACCCACATACTCCGTACCGCTTGCAATATGCTCCTTATAGGCCACCTGAAAATTCTCGGGATACACATATCCGTGAATAACATTTGGCCCCGTTCCGTCCTCACAATCCTGCGGCTTGTCAGGGTCCGGATTCGGATACTCATTTACCTTAGCCTCCTTAAAATACCGGTCAGCAAACGGGCAGGGCTGATAGAGAAACATTACCGTCGGTCGGTAAACCACCTTCCCATTCTCTTTCACTTCCAAGTTCTTTGCAATGGACACCGTCTCTTCATGAGGCACCAGATAAGCCTCAAATCTGCCGTTAGGATAGTAAGTCGCACACCTTGCATTGGCGGCGATCCGCCGAAACTCCATATATCCCTTGTCATATTTTATGAAATTGCACTCTTCTTCATAATCTATTTTTTCGTGGGTACCGATGTTTACCGTGGCTTCGCTCAACATCTCGAACCAGAAAGATTCCATACACCAGGTACTGTATAAAAGATTATCCTGATAGTCACCTTTCATTTCCTGCAAATCCACGTCGTTTACGTGAATTTGACGCACGCCTAGATACTGCGCCGCCTCGTTGAATTTCCCGGCCTTTATCAGCGCTTTAAGCTCTTTATCTTTTTTAAACTGGGTACCGGCCACATATTCAATGGCTGCTTTGACAAAATGAGACACCAGCCCCGGATTGTTGCCATGGTGCAGAACGATGGGATACTTATTTACCCCCGGCATCATTGCCAGCTTCGCCCTCAATTCATGTTTTAAATCATTCTCGTTAAAAATGCTGTACCAGTGATCCGGCCAATCCGCCTCACCGGTGTTAATATACATGACGTTACGCAGGGCGCACCACTCACAGATATCCCTGGTTCCCACCATATCCGCAAAATCAAGCAACAAATCCCCTTCCGAAAGATAGGGTTCAAATACACTTCCGAAGTTCTCACGTTCTACTTCCGCCACGATAAAATTCGGCGCAATACCGCCCATATCCACGAAAGCGTCCAATTCGTCCGGATTGCTGGTTATGACATAATATTTATTTTCATTAAAACGGATTTCTTTCCGCAGTTTCTCGTAAAAACTTTTACCCACTGCGCCAAACCCGAATTGGACAATCCGTCCGTCAAATTTGATCACTTCTCAAGGCCTCACTTCCGCCGGCACGCGGTGCATTCTACACACAATCGCCACCGGCAAATACTATTCCACATCAATGGGCAACTGCTTATGAACCCTTACTTTCTTCGGCTCCGCGTACCCCTTCTGCAAATAAATCTCGATTTTTTTCTTCTGATATCCATATAAAATCTTCTTTAAATCCCGGGACAGCCTGTCGCCGATTACCACAATTTTATGAATACCGTTGTTGATAAAATAATCCGCCGAAGGCATATCCTGAGGATAAATATCCCAGCTGTTGTCAAAAACCGTAACATCAATGCGATGACGGTGCAAACGGTTGCTGTCCAGAAGAAACGCCGGCTTGGCATCATCTTTTAAGTCAATTTTTAGCAATTCTTCTGCACCGGCAATCAAGCCCATACCAACGGATTGATTATCCACCGTTGTTCTGGAACCGGGTTGTTCAATGGTTCCGTTAAAAGCAGGTATGGGGCGATATCCTTCTTTCGCCAAGGCAATGCCCACCTCTATACTTTCCGAACCGGGCAAATCTACAATCAACGCCGCGTCCGCAAACTTCTCTTCCTGAAAATCCATCGCCGGAACTTCAAACAATGTAAAATTATATTCCTTCGAGTGATCGTGGATACCTACAAAAGGCACCGGTCTCACCCATTCGATCCATTTCTTGCCAAGGGGTGCCCAAATGCGATATAACTCTTTATCTGTCATTGTCAGTCCCCCTTTCAATAATAACGGGCGTATCTGCCGCGCCCGAATCGATGCGGGCAGATTTGCTGATTCGCGCATAATATCCGGCGTGCTTACCGTCTACGGTATAGCAACCTAAGCATACATTATACTTCTCTCCGTTCTCACCCTCCAGTGGCTCTACGAAGAAACGCTTCTGCGCCAAAAACTTCTTCGGGTGTCTGCGCACGTCCTTCATAATTTCTTTATATTCGTTACCGATACAGGCTTCCTTAATGGAAATACCGTCACCCACACGTCCGCAGGCAGGCTTGTAGATATAACCCTCCTTGCCCTTTGCATCTTTGACTTCCAAAGTTTCCGGAAGCAAAGCACGCCAGGTAGCCATGCTGATTCCGGCCTTCTCCAATTCGTCCCACACCAATGGAAAACGCTTGGTCTGGGCATACATTGCAATAGGATGGTTGCAGGTAGGAACAGTGGCACCATAATAATCT
>JAGAQZ010000009.1 GCA_017622505.1 Lachnospiraceae bacterium | reverse complement strand
GCCTTGCAGAATCTACAATACTTCTTTGTTTCCATTCTGTCAGGATGAGTCTTCTTATCCTTAGTTGTGTTGTAATTACGCTGCTTGCATTCTGTACATGCTAAAGTAATTCTTGTACGCATTTTCCCACCTCCACGCGTAGTTATTTCTATTTTCTTAATGAATCTTTTGCTTGATTATACTAATTTTAAGCGCATAAAAAAAAGGCCTAAAAACCAATCTTGCTACGTTAGAATAGCACACGAAGGAATTTTCGTCAATGTTTTTTTGAAATTATTTTTAATTGGTCGCAGGGCGTAGGATTTCTTCTCGGACACGCTTGCGCTCGGTTCTGCCACGTAACGGTACTAAACTCGAAGTCTTGTAAACAAGCCTTCTCATTAAGTACCGACGGGCAGAAAACGGTCCTCGAAGAATTTCCTACGCCCTGCTCGGTATTGAAAATATTATGCTATATTATTCTTTAAAATATATTATTTCACAAGTTTCACCAAATCGCACATTCATTTTATCCGGCGAGTTACTGTAATTTTGCATTTCCACTCTCAAAATATATTGTTCATCTTCCGCAACTTCCGTCAAATAGCAAAGTTCACCATACAATCTTAACTCCCCGTTCGCTGTTGCTTCTTCCAGACGATATTTTGATAACAATCCGTACTCATCATATTCATATGTATAAACATACAACAACTTACCGGTTGCATCACTTACCGACACAACATAAGTATCTCCCGCATATCCTGGTGCAATGGCATTCTGCGACACAAATTCTCCTTCCGTATGTTCCACCGTAAAGATACCATCCACAGGTGCGCTCCACATATTTAACCTGTTTCCGTCGGGCAGTATAATGATTACTTCGCCTGTAGATGAAGGTTTGTCGGCAACCACATTTATTTCAGTCCCGTCTTCCAACACTGTATTCTGTACAATGGCGCCACAATGATACAATCTTTCCTCATAGACACCGTCATCATCCCAATCTATAGGAATATATTCTGTTCTGCAATCAACATATCCCTCTGCTTCATGATAGGTGTACCATGTTTTTGCACCTTCATGAGATGAATTATCATACGCATAAACAACTCTGTCTGATTCATCATACCTATATTCTTGATATACACTTCCATTCACCATAACCTTTTCCAATTGTCCGTTTTCACGGTAAGAGTATTTCGCCTCCAGAGTTTCGTGGTCACCGCCGCCCCAGGTATAACCGGCTGCGTCCATACTTAATACCTTTCCTCTTTCATCATAGGTATAATAAACATCATAGGCATCATCCTGATACACAATATTCCCTACCCACGATGCATATACTTCATCGCCATGTTCATTATATACAAAAGCACATATTCTTGCATCCTTCTGCTCTCCATCAGCAAGTATATTAATGTCATATTTTACGGTGCAATGATTACTTCCCTGCGCTCCCATAATCCGCATTGCTTCAGACAACGGATACTGAGCATCAATATCTTGAAAAGGGTTGATTTTTCCACCTTCATACTCCATATAATCCGCTATGCAACCATAATAAATGCCATACAGATTATCCTGATCCATTGCATATACCTTTTCGCTATACTTACTATATACCGATTTACCACCCACTTCTTCCATGTATTGTACTGCCAAATTAATATACACTTCTTTGGGAATCAACACTTCGGAATCTTCTTCTTTTAATGCATCCATAAAATCCAAAACAACATATGCGTTCTTAATATCCCCTGACGCCACCAAAGCCAGAACTTCCAAATCCGCCTCGGAATATTGAAAATTTTCTATATTATTTTCTGCCTCTTTATAGATATTCATGGCCTCTTCTACTGTCAACGAATTCGCCGCTTGTGTTTTGTATACTTCTGTTATTCCGGTATATGCTTCTTCACAATCGGCATTCTCACTTATAATCTCCTGATATGTCAGTATTGCCTGTTCGTACTTCTGTTCATTCAAAAACTGCTCTGCTTGATTTAACTTCGTTTCCATCCGCTTTTGCGGGTTATTAAAAAACAACAACACTGTCACCACGCAGCCTATCGCCAAAGTAATCGCCCCGATTAAAATCGGTACAAGTGCCTTTGATGTTTTTTTGTCATCCTTTTCCTTCATCTCTTTCAAAACAACCTCTCCCTTCATCTGTGTATATTTGACATCTAGTGAATGTCAAACATATTTTAACACAACCTATACTTATTGACAAGCAGTGAATGTCAAACAACAGGAGAATACAAATGTTCATTAACAAAACATCTGATGGTAAAAATAACATCTGCGGAGCAAAAATCTCCGAATTACGTACCAACCTTAAAATTTCTCAAAGGGAATTAGCAGAACGCCTCCAAATTATCGGTTTGGATGTGGACAAAAACGCTATCCAGCGTATCGAGGCCGGAAAACGTTTTGTTACAGATATTGAAATAATTGCTTTTTCGAAAATTTTCGAAATCAGCCCCAATGAGCTACTTGATATGAATTGATTCTTTTATCAAAAATGCAAAAGACAGTTATTTCTTTTGTTGAATAACTGTCTTTTTGTATATCTACATTCTGATTTTTACAGGGACAATATAAATTTTGCCATCTCTTCCGCTATTAATTCGTATTCGTGGTCGTGCACGTAATGCGAACAATTCAGTTCAACAAGTCTGCCGTTCGAAACTTCCTGAATGTAATCTTTCTGATAATTACGCCAAGACTCTTCCTCCCAGCCGGTTCCGCTTCCGTTTGATACGAATAAAAGCATGGGCACCTGCGGAACACCTGCGTCATCTACTACCTTCGCACTCTCTTTGATACTGCCCACTTCATTCATCATAGTAGTGGTTGCCGTACGGCTGAAAAACACCGCCTTGTAAATCTCTTTTTCTTCTTCGGTTAGGGTGCCGTACTTCATCGCCTCGCTTTCCGCAACGCCCGGAAGGAGTCTTATAATCCCCACCCGTGCAGCAAACTGCGATAATTTTAACATAGGCATATTCATTTTATAATCTTCATATGCCCCGGGAACTGCCATATCCAAACCGACAATCGCCGATACTTCCTCGGGATACTGTTGCGCCCAATATAAGGCCTCAATGCCCGACATAGAATGCGGACATAAAATATACGGTCCTTCCACGCCTGCTGCCGCCAGTGCCGCTCTGGTATCCGCAAGGACGGATGCAACGTCTCTCTCTTTATCCACTACATCGCTGAACCCATAGCCGAACTTTTCCACCACGACCACCTTATAGTCGTCATTCAACAAAGAATACAACGACTTAAAATCCAAGACAGGCGAACAGGTTCCGCCTCCGGAAAGGAATACAATGGTCTGTTCTCCTTCGCCCTCTATATATATGTTCATCTTATGGCCGTCCACTTCCACGAGTTGCCCGATGGGTGTTAAAAGCTTCGCTTCCTTTTTCAGCCTGGTTTGATGATTGATAAAAATTGCGAGAAATAAAAGAATTACCACTCCCAAAATAATCAGCGTTATTTTTATCCCTTTCTTCATAAACAGCCTCCTGTTTTTTTAATCCTACAACTCTCTGTAGTACGGGCAAATATCTTCGTACCGTCCATCCTTCATGCGGAATCCACCGGGAATCGTGCCCAGCTGGACAAACCCTAATCTTTCATACAAATGTCTTGCATGAATGTTGGTTGCCACAACGGCGTTGAATTGCAACACCTTAAAGCCGTGCATTTTGCCTTGGGCCATACAATCTTTTACCAACTTCTCACCGATATGCAAACCACGGCTGTCCGCTGCCACTGCATAACTTGCATTACAGATGTGTCCGCATCTTCCTATATTATTAGGGTGTAAAATATACAGTCCATAGATTTGATCCGTGTCAGCATCTACGGCAACTCCGGTATGGGTTTGGGACGCGAAGAAGTCTTTGCCACTATCCAAAGTCAAACATTCTTCCTGCGGAAAGGCAATGCCTTCTTCTACGATTTCGTTCCAGATTTGAATCATCTTAAGAAGATCGCTTTCGGTGTATTTGCGAATTATTATGTTCATGTTTTTGTTCTCACCTTTTACCATCATTTCGTTGCTTTTCGAATGCATTATCTTTCGTGTCTTTTACTTCCTAGCCACGCAATCACGCACACTACAACATATCCTACCACAGCAACAATAGATGACTCAATACCAAACTCTCCACCGGTCAACAAAAATGACTTTGAATCCAGCACATAACTATAGAGAGAATACGAATCAAACTCCGTACCCGTCCACAAAATTCCACCAATGATTACAACATTCCAAATTGCATGCACAATCGCACTGTTCCAAATAGATTTCGTGGCGGACGCAATCAGAGAAAACATAACTCCTACCATAGTGCCTGCCACAAGAACCAAGGCACAACTCAAAGGTGCAAATCCCATACCGAGAATATGCACGAAACCAAACAGCACAGACGGCACAATAATTGCAACCGCTTTGTTGAATTTCTTTTCGATAGCACCCATCAAAATACCGCGAAAAACCATTTCCTCTACAATACCTGCGCCAAAGCCCGTAAAGAAAACGCCCGCCGATAACAAGTTCAACTTGGAAGTAGTATCAAGAACATTTTGTTCAAAGGAACCGGGCACAAATAATATGTAAAATGCAGTTACGGTTAGTGGTAAAAGAATTGCTACAATCACCCATTTTATCTCTATCTTAAATGCAGGGATATTGTATTCGCTCATGTCGCCTTTTAATATTTTTTTACATAGAAGTTTTAATAAGAAATAAGCGATTATAATGTATAAAATGCCTGCTGCCATATTTGCAATAAAAGCAGGTATTTTAACAAGTACCAGAACGCTTCCAAGGAGTTGTGCCAGAACCTGGGCAACCACTAGGACGAGTATGCTGAATATAATACTTATAATCATTTTTCCTGTTTTCATTTATTTTCTCCTCTGTCAACACAAATCACAATTTTACTTCCTAATCTATCACGAGCATATCTATAGATTTCTCACCCGTTACTCGTTCTCCCAGTTTGTTTGCCCATTTTTCTGTAAAAAATGTGCCATATGGTATTTGTTCCTCTTTTCGTTTCTTCTCAAACAAAAATCCCCATATTGTGGATGGAAATCCAATCACAATCAAGTACAGCGGTCCAAGTATAAGCGATTGAATTGTATGCCCGTACTCATGCACCAACAGACGCGTGTAAATTTCCTCACCTTCCATCTCGTCTTTAAATTTTTCAAACCAAGGTTCTTCGCGGGCGATGAACACAAACAACCCCAAAGATACACTTGCATTCGCATTCCACTCTGTAATAACAGCACCGTGGTAAGTATAATGTTTGTTCTTAAAATACTTCAGAAACATAATGAATCCTACGATTGTTTGTAATATGCCCCAAGTGCATTGCCATATTCTGTATAATACTACTTTCATATATTCCTCCGCAAAAGTCTTTCTTTTCAAACTCTATGCAAGATAGACACCTTTTATTTTACAACAAATTCTCCCGTAATCTCACCCTTTTGCAAAATATGTCCTTCAGCCTTTTTTAAGAATGTCTTTTTAAATATATTGGCCGGCAAATCCATTTCGCAATCTAATGCATATAGCGTAAACCTATATAAATGTTTCTTACCTTTAGGTGGTTTAGGTCCTGCATATCGATGCCAACCATAAGCAAGTCCCTGCTTTGCATTTCTATATACTTCTATACTTTTTCCTGACGGAATTTCTTTCCTTATTACATTTGTTGCCGGAATATTCCAAACAATCCAATGGGTAAAATTTTTAATCGGATGGCACAAATCTTCTAACATAATTGCTATGGTTTGCGCGCTTGGAGAAAGATTTTCAATAACAAACTCCGGTGAAATATCCCGATCATACCCTGTATACTCAAGTAAAAACTTCCCTTGTGCATCTATTCCTCTACATTCGAATTTCAATAGATTATGATCCAATTTATCAGACTCCTTTCTATTACATAATATAAATACGAATGTAGCAAATAAAATTTGAGTACAGGTAGAAAATGCCATGCCTATACCCTCATGAATTGATATTCCGTAACTTACAATCGCATTGCCTACAGCATGGGCTATAATACACGGTATTATACTTCCTTTGACTTTGTGTAATGCTGCATATGAAAAAGCCGAACCCATCAATGAAACTACAAACCAAAAATAACTCCCTGAATATTGATATGTACCTTTAATAAAACAAAGGGGAATATGCCACACAGTCCATATAGCACAATTCATCAAAGTGGCAACAACAAATCCAAATTCGTAATATATAGAATGAAGAGTATACAACTCTTTGCTCTTTTATTTTATGATGAAGGTGATTGGCCTACGAAATTTCAAATTGGGACACCACGCCCGGAGAAAAATGTGTTAGCCAGCCTTCATTATTCTGCATT
>JAGAQZ010000008.1 GCA_017622505.1 Lachnospiraceae bacterium | reverse complement strand
TCTGATTTACAAAGTAAATCTGTCTACTGTCATAACTTGTACTATCAAGATACTCTGCAAATGCCTCTTTTGCAGCATTCATATCAAGTCCAACTATTTCTCGCACAAACTCACCCAAAGGCTTTTCACCATACTCTTTTTGGTAATCTTCCTTTGTTCCAATCTCGCCCCAAAGAATTTGCTCCAATGCAGACACATCCGCATCAGTTAATGGTTGATTTCTCTTCAGTTTGGCTATAACGATATTGTCCTCATTCTGACGCACATAAAATTCTGCTTTGGCCTTATAATTCTGCAAATCATCATTTTCAAGTTCAGATTCGTGCCAATCACTTGATAATATATCATCGTGAAAATCAATTTCACGCGGTTTAATTACATGAATCGGAACATACTTCATCAATCCGCGAAAACTCTTACGAATATATTCAAAATTATTAATATCCGCATTCTCAACATAATCTGTATTTAGTATTTTATTAATCAACTCTGCCTGTGCCTGAATTTCAGGAATATTTGCCACACTAGAAATTCCTTTCACTCTGTTAAGCAAATCTCCACGCGCACGCGAATCCTTCTTTCCGCTCAAATAGGCCAATTCAATATGATACATCAAAGCATCAAAACGAACCGCTGCAACCTCATCCTTATCCGGAAGAATCAGCGGTGCTAATTCATCACGCACATTCAATGTATCCTCAAATGTTAAATACATATAATTATCTGCATTTGCGAAATAATCAACATATCTTATATGCTGTCTAACCGCAAAATTATCTCTTTCCAGTTGCTGAACCTTTTCGACCATTTCATCAACAAGTGATTTTCTATATGCAATCAAACGCTCCACCTGATAATTGATATCTTGCAACTTATATGCCATTTGAAACTGAAGGTTAAAAATTGCCCCTTGTAAAGCCAACGTATTCGCCGTAGCATTACCTGGATTCATTCTGAAAAATTCAAAATTACGGCAAAAATCAAAGATATAGAACTTGCTCTTATCTTCGCCATCAATTAAACCATCACATTTTCGCGTACCTCGGCCAATCATCTGCCAAAACTTTGCCTTACTCATTACTTTCTTGAAAAATACAAGATTTAATACTTCCGGAACATCAATACCGGTATCAAGCATATCAACAGAGATTGCAATCTGTGGTAATTTCTTCGGGTCAGAAAATTCATCAATTGCTGCCTGTGCATAATTAATATAATTATCAATGACTTTTGCATATCCTTTCAAGGAAGGATATTCTTTATTGAAAACTCTAAAGATTTCTTCCGCATGCTTATGATTCTTTGCAAAAATAATTGTTTTACCCAAAGTTTCCCCATAATTAATTCGCAACCCCTGCATCATAAGAATATGTAATACCTGCTTAATGGTATCTTCATTAAACACCCATGTATTTAATGCTGTAGAACTGATTTTTTCGGGCACTTCACCATCTTCATTGGCAAATGTTCTTTCATACTCTTCCTTCTCATCTTCAGTCAATTCATCATAGGAAATACCCTGTTCCATAAACTTAAAAGTAGTCTCAACAGACATATAATCAACAAGATATTCGTCCTTTACAGCCTGCGCAAGTTCATAACCATATGTAGGGACACCATTTTCTAAATCAAAGATAGAATATGTATTCTTGTCAATTTCATCTTTTGGCGTAGCCGTAAGACCCACCAATGGTGCGTCAAAATACTCAAAGATATCTCTATACTTGTTATAAATCGAACGATGCGCTTCGTCACAAATGACTAAATCAAAATGACCACAAGTAAATAACTTTCCTTGCTCATCCTTAACATTATCAATACAATTCATCATTGTCTGATAAGTCGAAAATACAGCGTGCGCATTATAATTCGCCTTATCTTCCACTAAATTAGTTGTAGATAATTCATCTTTTAACTGATTATTAAAACTACGCTTTGCCTGAGTCACCAATGAATTACGATCCGCAAGGAAAAGAATATTCTTTACCCAACCAGCATCCAAAAGAACCTTACACAAAGCAATAACTGTTCTCGTTTTTCCGGAACCGGTTGCCATGACAAGCAAAGCTTTTCTACGTTTTCTTTCGAACGTATCACAAACCGCCTTAATTGCTGCTTTCTGATAATAACGACCTGCAATCTCATTATCCACAACAATATTCTTAAGGCTTGTCCGCATTGTCTGCAGATTAAACATCTTCTCCAAGTCACGCTTTGAATAAATAGCTGCCACTTTACGCTCGGGATATTGATTTTCAATAATCCTTGTTTCAAAGCCATTTGTTAAGAATACTACAGGTCTTCTTTTACACTTAGATTCTAAAAGATTTGCATATAATTCAGCCTGCTCTCTTGCTTTAGACACATCCACACAAGTACGCTTTGCTTCAATAACAGCTAAAGGCTTTTGTGCATCATCATATAAAACATAATCCGCATAACCAATGCCGGATTTATTAGGCATACCTTGTAATTCAACTTCCTCAAACCAATCCCTGCCCAGCTCCCAACCGGCATCTTCCAACATTGCATCGATATATATTTTACGTGTCTTATACTCGGATAAATCTAATGGTTTCGGCACATAAGTTTGTCGCTGTTCTTCACGTCTGGCTGTTAATTCCTCTTTGAGTGCCTTATTCTCTGCAATCAAAGTTTCTAATTCAAGTTCAGCCACCTTCGGAAGTTCGACAATAGTCTCCTTATGCGCTTCTATAAGTGACCTATCAAACTTATCTACCACATCAATTTGCGAATAACAATGTGCTATAAAACCAAAGAAAAGAAACAAATTCTGCAAACACAAAACAGCTTCATCTTCAGTGATTTTTTTACCATTATGCGCCGCTCTGTTTCCAATCTTACGAATCAAATCGAGACGTTTCCACAAATCTGCGTCCAAAATATCATGAAAATCTTCTGTACTCATCAAACTATGCAAGTTGTCCTGATAAGGCTTATCCAACTTGTCATCTACAGAGTACATCCACTTAATTGCAAACTCCATCGCACGACGACAATTCAAAACACTTGCCGAAATATCAATATGTATGATTTTCTCTGCTGCAATTGCAACTTCAACAAAAGTATCAAATTTGGGCTCTTGCTTTAAATAGTCGAAATTGGTCATTTGGCGGACCTCCTAATTACTGTGACATAATAATGTTCTCTATAGGTTCATTAAAAATATTATGTAATTTCAAAAAAATATTACTGGAATCAATATGTATTCTCGGTAAAATTGCTTGTTTATCCTCATCACTCATTTTAGAATAATTCAAAAACGTTTTTTTCATTTCTCTCTCATATACACGATATTGAGTTCGAAGCAATTTTTCTGTTGGTGCATCATAACAATGAATAATTATTCGTTTTGATGTAGATTTCTTTAATATCTCGCATATTCTTTGCCACCAAATTGCGTCAGTTTCTCCAATAGACATCCCATAAATATAAATTATATCACTTATCAATAATAAATTATGAACTTTAGAATCTATTTGTTGCTCATTCATTTCATTTGTTTCTTTTTTAATGAGCTGCGCTTTATACTCAGGATAATAACCGTCAAATAATTCTAAATTTTTTAATTGTGAATCATCATTTACTCCTAAAACCATATCTCTATCTGTATATCCATGTACATGCATGATTTCACCTATTTTATTTTTATATTTAACATTACCATATACCCTATTCCCCAATGCATCTTCTTTCTTTTTTGATATGTCATATAACTTGTCTAATGTTGTTGTATAATTAAAGGAAACAAAATTATAAACAAAACCACCGCCAATTTTTTCGATATAATTTTTAATTTGTTCCTGTTGTCCCAATCTAAAACCATTATAAAAATTCCTTATGCAGTCAATAAAATTATTTTGTATAATTTTATCATCCATAAGATTATTAACTTTATTTTGTTCTTTGTCTAAATATTCCCCTAATTTTTCACAAAAATCTTCATGACAAGATAAAAAATTTTTAAGTTCATTTTCATTACATTTAAATTCATTTGTATATTCACCAAATGCCAATTCTGCCGCAGACCATAACATTTTATTTTTATCTAAATCCCTTTTAAACTTTTTTATTGGTGTATCACCAAAGAAAAAATCAAATTCAGATTCAAAATCAAAATCATCGTTTTGGATATAATACTCAATAAAATCTGTATACTGTGTTTTCATACCTAAATTTAAATCAAATCCGTTCCCTATCAAAAAAGTTATATTCATAATAAATCTCCTGCTTTTTGTGTTTTAGTTATTTATCTATACACAACTCTTGCTTTATCAACTTTATAAAAATGTTTTTTATTATATTTATGCTTTTCTTCAATTCTATTGCGTTCTTTTTATTTACACCAGCCTCATATTATCCAAAATATTTTTGCATCAAACTGTCAAATAATATTTGTGCTTCGTTCAAAGCTTTCTCTACTGTAACTTTTAATTCGTCAGTCTGCTTGATGAAGTCTGCAAAGTTTTTTTGTTCTTCTAGCGTGGCAACAGGAATTCTTAATGAGCCATATTTCTTTGCATTAATTCCCGGCTGCGCCGCACCACTTTGGTTAAGTAATACCCAGTTTTTGTATTCCTCTAATTTTGTATATGCATATAAATATTCAGGTATTATTTTTGCGAGATTTAATTTATAACGTATTAAATATCCTGCAAAAATCTGATTACCATTTCTATATGCATAAGTCTTACCTACTGTGGCTCCCATTCGAGCAAACATAAAATCACCATAACTAAGTTTAAATTGCTCATCATCGTCAATATTTGCTGATGAAACCACATCATCATTCAACGTACCGTCATCGTTAATGTCTGTTATTCTTACATATCTTGGACGATTTGGATCATATTCTACAGAAGCAGATTGTGCACCATATTCTCCTTTTCCTAAAGATAAATCCTCTAATGGTATAAGTGGATAATTCTTACCCATAAACTGCTCGACAAATCGGGCTTTGATGAGATTATCTAACTTTAGCAATTCATCAGTCCTCAGCCCAATCAATTGTTGAATTTTATCAAGAACCTCAACTACTTCCTTCTGCTCAGGCACAGACGGAATATCAATTTTAATCTGCTTTAAATCTTTAACTGCAAAACTTGCTTGATTAACAGATTTCTTTGTAATATTACTAATCTGACTTCTAAATGGATGTCCATAAAAGCAATATCTTGCATATGCAGGGTTAATTATGTCCCTTTTTGCCTTCAACCTCAAAAGATTCATGCCATGAATAATAGTTTCATCTGGTTGTTTAACATATAAAACTGTTCTTCCCAAATATTGAACACTATTAATATGCGACATTAGCAAGTCGCCATCTTCCAGAACATAAGCTTCATATTTTGAGATGTCCGTAATCCCCGCATATCCCATTCTATCTCTATTAAACTTGTCATTTGCTGTTGTTTCTATTCTTGTAATAGGGAAACCACCAGCTACATCTCCTTGCTTAATATTCGCCCCATTCTGTATTTGAAAAAAGCATTCATCTATCGTCCTTACCATCTCTTCATCCCTACAAATCCGAATTTATTTTTCTAACAACTTCTTTAACGTATCCATCTCAACAGCAATTTCTGCCTCAATTTCCTCAATCTTTGCCATAATCTCCTGTGTCGAAGGATACTCAACTGCTACATGTTCCACTTTTTTATATTTATTAATTGATAAATCATAATCATTATCAACAATCTCCTGCTTAGGAACAAAGAAAGACTTATCCGTTCTTTGTCTATCAGTTTCTTTATCGCGATTATGAAATCTTTCAATAATATCCGGAATATCATTTTCTGCTATCGCAGTACGCTTATCATCCAGACTAAAACCATCCGCAGTCATATCATAGAACCATACATTATCGGTTCCGCCATGATTTGTCTTGGTGAAAATAAGAATACCGGTTGATACTCCAGCATAAGGCTTAAACACACCGGAAGGCATTGAAATAACTGCCTCTAAACGATGATTCTCAATAATTTCCTTACGAATCGATTTGTGCGCCGTTGAAGAACCAAATAACACGCCGTCAGGAACGATACACGCACATCTTCCACCAATTTTTAACATACGAAGGAATAAAGCAAGGAATAATAACTCCGTTTTCTTTGTTTTGCACACTTTTAACAAATCACCCGATACCACATCTGCATCTAAACTGCCCTTAAATGGTGGATTTGCTAAGATTAATGAAAACTTGTCCTTGTCCATATTCTGTTCAGATAAACTATCACGATATTCGATATACGGACTTTCCACACCGTGTGTCATCATATTCATTGCTCCGATACGTAACATAGTTCTATCCATATCGTATCCAAAGAACATATGGTTCATATAGTGGTCTTTTTTCTTTTTATCAAAGAAAATATCTTCTTTATGCTCTTCTTTCAGATATTCGCCTGCATTCACAAGGAATCCCGAAGTACCGCATGCGGGATCGCAGATAATATCATCCGGCTGTGGTTGCATTAACTCAACCATCATACGAATTATATGTCTGGGTGTTCTGAACTGTCCGTTACGACCGGACTGTGAAATTTTAGATAAGAGATATTCGTAGACATCACCGCGGATATCTGCATCTTTGATTTCAGCCATTTTCGCATAAATATCATCCAAAGCATCTACAACCTTAGAAAGCAATAACGGCGTAGGCAGTTTAAAAATTGCATCATCCATATACTTTGAATACGCACTGTTTTTATCAGCGTGCAATGTTTTGATAAAAGGAAATACCCATTCCTGCACCACCGTGTACATTCTCTGTGCCGGAAAGTCATGAAATACAGACCATTTAAGCTGACCGCCTTCAATTGTTCTTTCGCCGATTTTCACCTCATCAGCAAATATACTTTTAAAGGGAAGTCCAAGCATTGCGCTTTCTTTCGCGTTCTTATTATCTGCATCGTCCAAATCATGAATGAACATCAAGTAAGTTATCTGCTCAATTACTTCTAATGGATTTACCAAACCACCGGCAGCAAATACATCCCAAAGTCCATCGATTTTATTCTTTAATTCACCTGTTATCATTTCTATTTCCTCTCTACGCTTACAAGGTAATTTTTTTATACGTAATTAATTAAAATTATAATATTATTAGGTCATTTTTGCAATGTAATAAAAAGTATATTATAGTTTAATATGATTATTTTTATAACGCGTTTTCTACACAAAAAGTTACAACATTAGTTACAGGGTTCTGTGTCACAATTTGTCGACGTCTTAGGGCTTTTGTCGATAAGAATCTCTTGATATAATAAAGCCGGTAGCATTACGCTACCGGCAATCGTGTTACAGGGTGGTTGGCCTCCTATCTACATATGATAAGGGGGTGATGTCTATGAAGAGATTCGATTTCAAAGACTTAATGTCATTTGGAATGTTCCTCCTGGCATTATTAACTTTCATATTTTTAATATGTCAGTAAAAAACAAAACCTCCCCTGTTACATTGGCTTTGTAGGGAAGGTTTTATCCTAAACTAACAAGGTCAACCACTCTGTGGCGATTGCCTTTTATATGTTTATTATAGCAAAGATTTAGGATATTACAAGTGAAAATTATCGACAAAAGAAGGATACAAGCCAGGCTCAGCTCGAAAGCCTTCGGCTTCCTCGCTGTCTGGCTGTCGCCAGATAGAAAAATAAAGCCATATACGCTCTTGAAAGTAAACTTTCATCGCGTAATGGCTCATTTTTTTGCCTGGCTTGTAGCTAACACTCAAATTTATACCCCATGCCCCATATCGTCTTGATCATATCGCCCTTTTCTCCAAGCTTTGATCTTAACTTCTTCACATGGGTATCTATGGTTCTGGCATCGCCAAAATAATCATAATTCCATACGTTATTCAGAATCTTCTCCCTGGACAACGCAATGCCCTTATTCTCTACGAAATAAGTCAGCAATTCGAATTCCTTATAGCTTAACTCAATCAGTTCGCCATCGGAACGCACCTCGTGGGCGGTTTTATCGATTATGATTCCACCGGCCTCAACGCAGTCTTCACCGGGAAGTTTGCGGGAACGGCGAAGGATTGCTTCAATACGCGCCACAAGAATCTTAGGGCTGAAAGGCTTAGCAATATATTCGTCTACGCCCAGCTGAAAGCCCTGCAACTCATCACGTTCATCGCCTCTGGCGGTCAGCATAATAATAGGCACCTTGGAAGACTCCCTGATTTCCTTACATACCTCCCAGCCGTCCATTTTGGGCATCATAACGTCCAAAACAATCAAAGCGATATCTTTATCTTCATAAAAGAGATCCAGCGCCTTACAGCCGTCCTCAGCCTCAATCACATCGAATCCGGCTTTTACTAGGAAATCCTTAACAAGGATTCGCATTCTGGTCTCATCATCTACCACAAGAATTTTTAACTTGTCCATTTCGTCCTCCTTTTACATCGGGAACATTGCCCCTATGTAGCATCTAAATAACAGACTAGCAGACAACTATGTTAAAATTGTGAATTCCGCAATTTACACCATAAATATTCGGTACGTACACGCATTTTACAATGTTTACGGTTCTTCCGAAGCCATAGGCTGTCTCTCTATCCCATACTCATTCTCATAATAAACAATACGATTCTCGCGCTCGCGAAGTTCCTGCTCCCACTCCGCATACTTATTGATGATTGCATTCTCGTAATTAAGGATATTGGGATTCTTTCCGGTGGTCGCAATGAAGAACATGGCAACCACCATAAGTGCAAGAACAACGTTCACAATAATGGAAGTTTTTAACTTCTTGGCATCATCCTTCTTTTTCTTCACCATAAACTGCTGGCGTTTCTGGATTGCCTCCTGCTCACGTCTCGTGGTCAAATCAAAAGTCGTGTACAAAGGAATGGGCACCACTTCGCCTGGCGTGTTGGGATTGTTATCAAGGATTTTCTTGACTTTTAGCATAAATTCCAAGCCCACCGGTGTCTGAAACGTACGTTTCTCAATGCTTTTATTATATAATTTATACAGAAGCTCAATGTCGGCCTGGCTGATTTTGGGTTCCAGTTTCTCGATTTTCTCCAACTCTTCCTGCGCCATCAACACATCCTGCGTATTGCTGAAGAGATAATCTTTTACCTGATTTTCACGATTCATGCGGTTCCTTCCTTTCATCGTTGGCTAATTACAAAAAAGCCCCCGGGCCCGAAGGACACCGGAGGACAAACTGGCAATCTCTGTGTATAATTATTATACCACTATGAGCTAATTTGTCAATAGTGGACCGCAACAAAGACCCCTACTATTGTATGCAAATCTTTTAATCTATATACAATAATTATATTAAACGCCCTCATCATTTGCAACTATGTTTTTAAAAAAAGAAGAAAAGGCATAAAACCCTTTCTTCTCAAGTGGAGTAGACGGGAGTCGAACCCGTGTCCAAAGACTTATTCCCTGTCCTTCTACTATCATAGATGGTTGTTTAGGATTCCCTAGGAAAGACGGGAGCCATCACCCTTCAATCTTCGGTAGCTTCATATTACGCCCTGGCACTCAAAGCTTTGTGACAGTCGTTTCCTGCAGGGATGATGCCCAGACCCCCGCATGCAGGTGTACGGGGAAGGACAAGCTGCATTTAGGCAGCTACTGCTAATCTATTGTCAGCGTTTAATTTTAGGTTTGTGATTTGACGCATCACCTGCGGATAGCTTCTCCAGCTGCAAAACCCCTGTCGAAACCATGACTACCCCATGTTTCGAAAGTTCATTGCTTTCTACTTATATTCTATGCGATATGTGCCGCTTTCGTCAAGTGTGAGACCTTCAACTCATAGTTGAACGCTATCACTTCGTATATTTCTCTGACGGATAAGTTATCCAAACACAATTCTATAGTGTGAATTTTTGTGCTTCGATTAAAGACCATTTTGACTGCGTCGGTGCTTAATGAAAACTGTCAGAGAACTATTCTACAGATTCTTTACCTTGAAGTCTCGCTCGCTTTCGCGACGCTGGTCCTTCTTCGCGATATCCTCACGCTTATCATAAAGCTTCTTACCTTTGGCAAGCCCTATTTCAATTTTAGCCCTGCCGGATGTAAAATATACCTGAAGCGGTACCAATGTATAGCCTTTTTCTTTGATTTTACCAAGAAGCTTCATAATCTCTCTTTTATGAAGAAGAAGTTTCTTCGGACGCAACGGGTCTTTGTTGAAAATATTTCCCTTCTCGTAAGGACTTACGTGCATGCCGTAGATAAACATCTCGCAATTCTCAATCCTGATAAAAGACTCCTTGATGCTGCACTTTCCCTGTCTTAAAGATTTTACTTCAGTGCCGTGTAACACAAGCCCCGCCTCATATTTCTCCTCGATAAAATAATCGTGGTATGCTTTTTTATTATTGGCAATTAACTTCATTCCTTCGTTTGCCATGATAATTCTCCTTATTCGCCCGTAGGCTCTTAACTGTTATTTCGACATTTCTGCCGTAAAACTTATATCAAATACATTCTCTTTTATAAAAGTTTTACGCCTCATCTTCATCATCATACAATAAAAAGTCGATGGTTCGAAGCACTTCATCCGTGGAATTCACAAGCACCTTGACAGGCTCCCCAAGGCGGTAGACCTTTCCGGAATGAGTGCCTTTCAACTCCATATTCTTTTCATCATATGCATAAAAATCATCCGTCAGAAGCGACGTTCTTATCATTCCTTCCACGGTATTGGGAAGTTCCACATAAATCCCCCAGGAAGTAATGCCCGAAATAATACCTTCAAACACTTCCCCGATACGCTCTGACATATACTGGACTTTCTTTAACTTATTCGTCTCACGTTCCGCCTCGGCAGCCCTGCGCTCCGTTTTGGAACTCTGGCTCGTAACCTTAGGCAGAATTGCGTTATAATGCTCTATTTTATCATTATTTAAACGACCGCGCAATTCATCCTTGATAATACGGTGAATCTGCAAATCAGGATATCTTCGAATTGGCGATGTAAAATGGCAATACTGCTGGCATGCAAGGCCAAAATGCCCCGTACAAAGTACGGAATACTGGGCCTGTTTCATACTGCGCAAAGCAAGTCTTGAAATCAGTGCCTCCTCCGGCGTATCCTGAATTTTTGCAAGCAACTTCTGCACTTCCTTCGGGTGGATTTCATCCTTATAAGACTTAAAATAATAACCGAAGTTACGAATCAGAATCTGCAGTTTCTCGATTTTATCCGCATCGGGCACATCATGGACACGATACACAAAAGGCAGTTCCTGCCAGTAAAAGTGTCCTGCCACGGTTTCATTGGCTGCCAACATGAAGTCTTCGATGATTTTGGTAGCAATATTACGGTCATAAGGCTTAATATCGATGACCTTACCTTTTTCGTCCACGATAATCTTACTCTCCGGCAAGTCAAAATCGATGGAACCGCGCTTTCTTCTCTTTTCACGGAGAATCCCTGCCAGTTCTTTCATCAGTTCAAACATCGGCACCAGTTCAGCGTATTTCTCACGCTCTTCGGCATCGTTCTGCTCCAGAATCTTAGCCACGGATGTATAAGACATTCTACGGTTCACCTTAATTACGGTTTCTGCCAGTTTGTGAGAAACAATATCACCCGTCGAGTCAATCTGCATAATACAGCTCAATGCAAGACGGTCTACGCCCTCGTTTAAGGAACAGATGCCGTTGCAAAGTCTGTGTGGAAGCATAGGAATTACACGGTCTGCCAGATACACGCTGGTGCCTCTTTTCAGGGCCTCACGGTCCAAGGCAGAGTTTTCCTGCACATAATTAGTAACATCCGCAATATGAACGCCCAATTCATAGAATTCGCCGTTCTTTGTAATGCTTACCGCATCGTCTAAGTCCTTGGCATCCTCACCGTCAATCGTCACCATCACGGTATCGCGCAAATCAAGTCGACCCGCCATATCCGCCTCAGACACTTCCAAACCTACGCGTTCCGCCTGATTAAGCACCTTCTCCGGAAATTTCGTAGGGATTTCATAACCTTCCACGATGGATAAAATATCCACGCCCGGGTCCATTGCGTGCCCTAGGATCTCAACAATACGCCCCTCCGCACTTCTTCTGCCGTGGGGATATTCTGTAATCTCAGCTACAACCTTATGGCCGTCCATTGCACCTTTCGATGACTCCTTCGGGATAAAAACATCCTCGCCGATACGCTGGTTATCAGGCACCACAAAGCCAAAGCTTTTGGACTTCTGATAGGTACCTACCACACGCCTGTTTCCGCGCTCTATGATTTTAACAACCATACCTTCCTTACGCTTCCCATCTCCGGGATTGCCCGGGAAAAGTTCCACAAGTACCGTATCGGAATGCATGGCACCATTCACATATTTGCCCGCAACAAAAACATCCCCCTCAACTTCTTCGCTTTCCACAAAGCCGAATTCGTGAGAAGTACCGCAAAATACGCCTGTTATTGTAATTGTTTTCTGTTTTTTACTCTTCTTACCCATTACTTTACCCTCAAAACAGAATGCGCAACACACATTCTTTGCAATTAGCGCTGTTGCAACGCAAGAAACTTCCTTTCCGCGAGCCGTGCAATATATTTTTAATTCACAATATCTGCTATGAATAAAAAAACACTCCTGCACATTTTGCAGGAGTGTCCATAATTCTAACCTTAGAACAACGACATATTGAGAAGGATTGCCATCACCATAAAAATCGCGCCAAGCACGGCAGTGATTTTTACCAGCATTCCTTCCATAGAACGGCCTTTATTCTTGCCCCAATATGTGTCTGCAACACCGCTAAGTGCTGACAAACCGGAATTCTTGCCTTCCTGCATCAATACAATTCCTGAAAGTGCAATTGCAACTATGATAAATACAACTGTAACAATAATTCTAACTGTTTCCATTTCAAATACTCCTATGACTTGTTTGCCCAAATTGGCAAAATTACATCAGCTTGATTATATTAACATAGTCGGTCGGTTTTTGCAAGACATATTTTTAAACACATCGTTGAATATAGCATCATAAAATCTATTATTATGATAGCTCTTTATTTCTCATATCCTTTAATCGGTTGAAACGGCGTACTGTACTTGCCGCAGCCTTTTAAATGTTCTTCAATACGAAGTAACTGGTTGTATTTTGCGTTACGGTCGCTTCGACAGGGCGCACCTGTTTTAATCTGTCCTGCATTTAAGCCTACTGCAAAATCCGCAATAAAGGAATCCTCGGTTTCACCGGAACGATGCGAAATAATGGTTTTAAAACCACTCTTCTTTGCAAGCATTACCGCTTCCGTCGCTTCAGTTACCGTACCAATCTGATTTAATTTAACAAGAATGGCATTGCCTGCGTGAAGCTTAATTCCGGCTTCCAAACGAAGTTTGTTGGTTACAAACAAGTCATCGCCTACCAACTGAACCTTTTTACCCAAACGTTCCGTAAGCAACTGCCAGCCCTCGAAATCACTCTCCTGTAAAGCGTCTTCAATAGAAACAATCGGGAAATGATCAATCAACATTTCATAATACGAAATCATTTCGTTGGTGTCACGATACATTTTATCTCCGCTTGTCTGACTTTCGCCGGGGAAATAGTACACGTTTTTATCAGGCTGGTACAACTCGCTGGACGCAGCATCCATAGCAATTACCACATCAATACCGGGTTCGTATCCTGCATTCTGAATCGCATCCACAATCAACTGCAGTACCGCAAAAGTATCTTTTACATTAGGTGCAAAACCGCCTTCATCGCCTACAGCCGTGGATATGCCTTTTTCCTTGCAAAGCTGTTTTAACTTCTGATAGATTTCCACGCCGATGCGAAGTCCTTCCGAGAAATTCTCCGCCAATACGGGCATAATCATAAACTCCTGGAAATCCACCGTATTATCCGCGTGCACACCACCGTTTAAAATATTCATCATCGGCACAGGCATAACATCCGCGCTGCTTCCGCCAATATAACGATACAAGGGAATACCAAGACTCTCTGCCGCCGCTCTTGCACAGGCCATCGAAACAGCCAAGGTGGCGTTAGCGCCCAAATTAGCCTTATTATCCGTCCCGTCCAAATGTCCCAGCAAATGGTCGATTGCACACTGATCATAGACATCCTGCCCAAGTAATGCTTCTCGAATGACCGTATTCACGTTTTCCACTGCCTTCTGCACGCCAAGGCCGAAATAACGCTTCTCACCGTCCCTTTTTTCTACCGCCTCAAACCGTCCGGTACTGGCGCCGGAAGGAACACTTGCCCTCCCCATAAAAAGACCGTTTACCGTCACTTCCGCTTCTACCGTAGGATTGCCTCTGGAATCCAAAATCTCCCTTGCATGCACTTCTGTAATCTTTCCGACATTTGTCATGATGATATCTCCTTTTTATAATGAGTGTGTTGTATGTCCCAATTTGGTTTTTGTGATTTCATAATATTGTGTGGATTATTTTACATTCCAACAGAACACGCTCTCGCTCTGTTGTATACGTAACAGTACTAAACTCGCAAGGAAACTTTTCCTTGCTCATTAAGTGCTGACGTATACAAAAGGTTCTTTATGGAATGAAAATATCCACACAACAATTTAATTTATGAACGCAAAACCAAATTGGGACATACATTTACCTGCATTATGCCCTAAATATGGAAATATCATACATAGCAATTAATATCGCTGTAAGTCAGAGAGTTGAGATGCTCTTCGCAAATCTCATCAACAAATAATTCAAAAAAGCTGCCATTCAGTTTCAACCAAATGACAGCTTATCTTCACGCATCCCTTGCGGATGCATCGTATACTTTATTACTCTGAGCGAGTATTTTGATTTTCGTTTGAAGACCGTTTAAGAACGTCGGTACTTAACGAGTGCAAATGCAATGCAGCACGAGTTTAGTATCCGTTACGATTCTTAACCGAGCGAGAGCGTGTCTGAAAACGAATACAAAATATCCGCTCAGAGTCTCTTAAGTTCTCCCTGCATCCGCACGGGATGCTTCTTACTTCTGAATCAACAATGACTTACCGGTCATTTCTGCAGGCTGTTCCTTGCCCATGATTTCGATAAGTGTAGGAACGATGTCCGCTAAGCATCCGCCTTCACGTAAACCGTATCCTTCCTTGTAATTTACAAGGATAAAAGGTACAGGGTTTGTAGTATGTGCAGTAAAAGGTTCGCCTGTTTCATAATCCACAAGCTGTTCTGCATTACCGTGGTCAGCACAGATGAACATTACGCCATCTACTTCCTTAATTGCATCTACAGCCTTGCCTACACACTCATCAACTGCTTCTACAGCCTTGATTGCAGCGTCCTGAACACCTGTATGACCAACCATATCAGGGTTCGCAAAGTTAATAACGATTACATCATAAGAACCGCTCTTGATTGCTTCTACAAGCTTATCGCATACGCCGTAAGCGCTCATTTCAGGCTTTAAGTCGTAAGTTGCAACTTCCTTGGGTGAGTTAACAAGAATTCTTGTTTCGCCTTCATTGGGTTCTTCCACGCCACCATTGAAGAAAAATGTAACGTGTGCGTATTTTTCGGTTTCAGCGATTCTTGCCTGAGTCATATTGTTTGCAGCAAGCCATTCGCCAAAGGTATTGGTTACGCTGATTTTATGGAAAGCCACTTCCTTATTAGGGATTGTGGGGTCATATTCTGAGAAGCATACAAATTTAAGGTCAAGTCTCTTGCGGTCAAAGCCCTTGAAATCATCATCACAGAATGCTCTGGTAATTTCTCTTGCACGATCAGGACGGAAGTTAAAGAATACAACGCTGTCCTTATCCTGGATCAGTGCAACGGGTGCACCGTTCTTCTGAACAACGGTAGGCTTAACGAATTCGTCTGTTTCATCTCTGTCATAAGACTCAGCCACTGCAGCTACTGCGCTGTCTGCTGTTAAGCCTTCGCCCTTTGTCATAGCAAGGTATGCCTTTTCAACTCTGTCGTAGTTGTTATCACGGTCCATTGCATAGTAACGACCACTTACCATTGCAACTTCACCAACGCCGATTTCAGCCATTTTAGCTTCCAACTGCTCTACATAGTCCTTACCGCTTGCAGGGGGTGTATCACGACCGTCCAAGAAGCAGTGAACATATACTTTCTTCAAATCATTCTTCTTAGCAAGTTCAAGAAGTCCGTAAAGATGTGTATTGTGGCTGTGTACACCACCGTCTGATAAAAGTCCGAACATATGAAGTGCGGAATCATTTTCCTTACAGTTCTTTACTGCGTTTAACAATGCAGGATTCTCAAAGAAAGTTCCGTCCTGAATTTCTTTGGTAATTCTGGTAAGTTCCTGGTATACGATACGGCCTGCGCCCATATTTAAGTGACCAACTTCCGAGTTACCCATCTGTCCGTCGGGAAGACCTACTGCCATACCGCTGGCATAACCTTTTACAAAAGGATATTCAGCCATAAGCTTGTCCATTACGGGAGTTTTAGCACCGGCAACACAGTTGCCTTCTGTCTTTTCATTGAGACCATAGCCGTCAAGAATCATTAAAACTGTTGTCTTTTTACTCATTTTCTGTCTCCTACTCTTTTTTAATATACTAAAAATGCCTGAATATAAGGCATTCTTTCAGTCCGACATTGATTATACACAATTTTATGACGGTTAGCAACCTAAAACCCGTAGAAAAATGCGCGGAAATGTTATAAAATATAGTAACCTTACACAAAAATATGTAAAGGTTCATATGCAATCACAGACTATTTATTAAGAAAGGAATCCTTATGGTTACTCTTCTTTCCAAACTTTTTATAAAAGATTACAAAAATTATGCTTCCCCTAAAGTCCGCATCGGCTACGGCATCCTTTGCGGTGCTTTCGGGATTTTCTTAAACGTGCTTTTGTTCGCAGGCAAATTAACGGCCGGACTTTTAAGCGGTTCCATTGCAATTATCGCAGATGCCATCAATAACTTGTCCGATGCCGGCAGCAGTGTCATTACACTCTTTGGTTTTAAAATGGCAGCTTCCAAGCCCGATTCCGACCATCCTTACGGTCACGGCCGTATGGAATATATTTCGGGGCTTTTGGTATCTATTTTAATCCTTTTTATGGCCTACGAACTGATTAAAACTTCCATCGGTAAAATCCTTCATCCCGAACCGATTACCACGACCTGGATTACCGTTGTGATTTTAGCCGTGTCTATTTTAACGAAATTTTATATGTTCTTTTATCAGAGAAATATCAGTAAAAAAATTTCCTCCTCAGCCTTAAAAGCCACTGCCACAGACTCCATCAGCGATACCGTCGCAACCGCCGTGGTACTGCTCTCTGCGCTTGCAAGTGTTTTCTTCGAATGGAACATCGACGGATATTGCGGTATTTTAGTTGGACTATTCATTGTATATTCCGGTATTCAGGCAATCAAGGACACCATCTCACCGCTCCTTGGGCAGGCTCCCGACCCGGAACTTGTGGAACAAATCCGCACTTTAATGATGAGTGAAGAAGCAATTCTCGGTATCCACGACTTAATGATTCATGATTACGGCCCAAGCCGCGTTATGGTAAGTCTTCATGCGGAAGTATCCTCTTCTTCAGACTTTCTTGCTATGCACGATATCATCGACAATCTGGAACGAAACATCCGCCAGGAACTGGGCTGCTTTGCTACCATACATATGGACCCCGTCTTGGATAAGGACGAAGAAACCCAGTCGTTGAAACGCCAGGTGACCAAAATTATTACCTCAATTGATGAAAAACTCACACTCCACGATTTCCGCGTGGTAAAAGGACCTACTCACACTAATTTGATTTTTGACGTCGTAAAACCTTACTCCATGAAAATGGATGTAAAAGATTTACACGATATTATTACGTATAAAATCAGTGACTGGAATCCAAACTACTATTGTGTCATCGAATATGACGAAGAATTCTGTACGAAGAAATAAAAAATAACTCTTTACAAAGTATCCTTTATGTGATAACGTAGTTTTAGATACTACATACAAGGGTTTATTTGTCCTTGTCTTGATGTTCATAGAAATAAAGGATGGTGTAAAGATGACAAATGTATGCAATTTTAACGATCAAACTTTAGGCGAAGAAATCTCTAATGCAATCTCTCACGGCTTAGGCGCAGGCCTTTCCATTGCCGGTACCGTGGTAATGATTGTAACTGCAGCCTTAAATCATATGGGCGCAATGAGTATTGTTGGTGTATCCATTTACGGCGCAAGTTTAATTTTATTGTATTTAACTTCCTGCCTTTATCACTCTCTTGCCAATAATAAGGGCAAGAAAGTATTCCAAATCCTTGATCATTGTATGATTTTTATCTTAATCACAGGAACCTATACTCCGATTTGTTTTAGTATCATCGGTGGTTGGGTTGGTTGGACCATCTGGGGAATTAATATGGCATGCACCGTTGTTGGCGTAGTTTTAAACGCAATTAACCTTGCCAAATGGCACAAATTATCACTCTGGCTTTATGTGTTAATGGGTTGGTCCATTGTTTTGGCAGGTTCTGAAGTTTTTACTTTGATTACTCCGGTTGGTTGGGCAATGTTATTGCTTGGCGGTGTCTTTTATACCGTAGGCATTATCTTCTACCGCGCTAAAAATCCCAAATATATGCACTTTATCTGGCACTTATTTGTTTTAGGCGGAAGCATTTGTCACTTCTTCTTTGTTTTACAATATTGTTGTTATTAATTTTAGACATAATAAAAAATGAGGCTGTTTGATATATCCCTGTCAAGTAGACAGACGAAATATCACAGCCTCTTTTTTAATTATTTCTTGCCAAAACTTTTACAAGTTAATGCATCATCTTATATACAAATCCCGGTTCTCTATGTAATGCAGATTCCGTTCCGAAAACTTCGACAAATTAAACTCTGCCACGTCCGTAATACTGTTATAACGTCTCAGTTTCTTCCCTACGATAACAAGAGCAATACCAAAACCTGTAATAAGAGCTTCAACCAAAACAATTATAATCCCAACTACAATAAATAGAATTGTATCCATTCCCATTTAGGTATCCTCCTGTCGTTTTTCTACAAATTCCGCCGTCTTTTTATCTTTGGTAGCTTTAATATTCCGGTATGCCCTGACAAACTCAGCCAATCCAAATATATACAAAAACAAATTAGCGATAAAAGCAACCAAAAAATTCAGTGGTGGAATAAGCATCGTAATTCCCATAATTCCCAAAGAGAGAAATCCGGCAATAGATGTAATAAGCACCAGCTGTTTGATTACTTTCTTTTTATCAATCGGCAAAGAACCAACAATTTTACCGGTCTGACCATTAATCATAAGCGTAAAAGGTTCATTTTGATAACGGAACGTAATAAACCAGATTGGGAAAAATGCATAATCGTTTCTCTTTACTTCGTAATGTTCATTATGCTTGCGATGGTCAAACTTCTCATCCTTAACACTTTTACGGATTTCTTTATATACCAGCTGGTCAATGGTATTTACCAATCTATCCGTGTTATATCCATAATCCACATCATATTTGTCTGCATAAAATCCGGACAAATAAGCCGGTTCAAAAGGTTTTAATTCTTTTAAATCAAAAGGTTCCAAAAACTGCGACGTCATATCATCAATTTTACTGCTTACCTCAAGATACAAATCCTGAAACAGGCAATCGGCCTCGCGAACATACACCTTCTGCCCCTTGAAAAACTCTCTTCGGGTTCTGAAATAAATATCATGGATATAGTATGGTACATAAATACCCCTTACTTTATCAGGCTGTATATGTATAGCTTCGTCCGGAAGAAATTTACTCTCGGCTACCCTTCGGTTAAAAATCTCCATCGCCTGATTCTTCGTAATCTTAAAAGGTATGATATACTTCGGTTTTCTTTCCTTGGAAACCCTGCTGAATACTACCGTTGGTTGTCCGCAATACGAACAAAAAGTAGATGCCTCTACGTCATTTACCATCAATTCACCGCCACAGGCTGTACATGCGTAAATCTTACATTCCATCATTTCCTGCGTATCATCCGCAATTTTATGTATAATCTGTGGTTCTTCCGCCTGCGTCTGCGCACGGGAAACCGCCTGCATTGCAACCTGCGTTTCAAATGTATTCCCGCAGAAAGGGCATTCCATTTCGGCATAGGACGGATTATATTCTAATGCGCCATCACAGTTTGGACATTTGCAAACCATAAATTACCGCTCCTAACAATTTAACATCATTTTGATAGAAACAAATTATTTAAAAAAGATCTCTCACACCTGGATCATAGTTTTCTTTCAACATACGTAACTTTCGACCGGAGAAATCCCTAAATTCCCCCTTACTGTCACCTAATTTAATATTGTGCGATAACGCCAAGGCCACAGCTAACAGACCGGTTCCGAGACCCGTTCCAATCACGAATATAATCAATGTAAAAATTCCAATCAATTCCATCAGTCTCTATCCTGCCTTTCTTTTGCAAAGCGTTCCATTCTACGCGCTCTGGTTAATTTTCCGGTCTTTTTAATCTTCGCAATAATAGGTATTGCAATCGTACATTCGATAAGCGGTACAAATACAGCCAATACCATCAGTACAATTGCTGATAAAAATCCTTTTACCAGGAAAAGTCCTACTATCAACGCCAATACCGCAGCTACACTTGATACAACCGTAAAAAGAGTCGTCACCTTTTTCTTGTCAAAAGGCAAGGTCCCCACAACTTTACCGGTTTGTCCATTGATTACCATGGTGTAAGGTTCCCCTTGATAACGGAAGGTCATAAACCATGCCGGCAACATTGTATACTCTGCCTTGTTAACCCTGCCCTTAGGCAGTGAAGATATAATTTCTACGTTTCTCTCAGGAATTGTCTTTCTGACTTCCGCATCAAAAAGCTCTTTGGCCCTTGCTACGGCAAAATCATATAACTCCTGATCGCCCAAATCATATTTATCAGCATAATATCCTGACAAATATGCCGACTCAAAAGGCTTTCTATCACGCAGATTAAAAGGTTCCAAGCGCTGTGAAGTTTCATCATCCAGATTATCTGATGCATCAACTGTCAAAGTTTTCAGATTACATTCTGCTTCTCTTGAATAAACCAATGGTTTATCATCCGATTTCTTTGTTCTGTGCGGGTCCACTTCCCAATACTGTATATCATAATAATAAACATCAAAAATCCAATAAGGTATGTAAATACCTTTTATATTCTCCGGCTTTAATTCTTTTAACTCTTTGGGTAAAAAATGACTCTTGTTCAGGCGTTCTTTCAGTATTTCCACCGCTTGTTCTTTCGAAATTTTAAAAGGAACAATCGTTTCCGGCTTTAATTCCTTGGATACACGGCTAAATACAATCGTCGGCTGACCGCAATATGCGCAAAAAGTAGCAACTTCATTATCGTTCACTGACAATTCCGCACCACAAGCTGTACAAGTATAGATTCGACGTTCCATAGTACCCAATGTCCTGAAAACTTCCGTTTCCAAATCTTTGGCTTCTTCATTGCCATCCGCAGAATTTGGCTCTGTTTCGTTATCGCCTAATTCATTTACAAAGTTACTGTTCTGCACCTGAATAATTTCCGCGTGATAATCTACAGAATCCTTTTGACCAATATTCTCAATTTCTGAAATTGTAAAACCGGTTCCGCAATGGGCACACTGCATCAAATCCGTAATCGGATCGTATTCCAAAGCACCATTACAATTCGAACATTTATATATCATACATACTCCTTTTTACTAATCCCTTGACCTTGATAACATACGAATCGGATACTTTGAAAAGGTTTTAAAATCGCCTTTACTGTCTCCCATACTAACACTGTTTTTTAACGTAATAATCAATGCTATATTCGCAATACTCAGTCCGACCAATATTCCACCAATCAATGCCATAACAAATTCAATCATCATTAGTCTCTGTCCTGCCTTTCTTGTACATAATCAGCGGTCTGATATGATTTCGTCAG
The DNA here is from genome assembly GCA_017622505.1 of Lachnospiraceae bacterium. Taxonomy (GTDB): domain Bacteria; phylum Bacillota; class Clostridia; order Lachnospirales; family Lachnospiraceae; genus UBA3766. Next base: position 11,131 of record JAGAQZ010000008.1, on the reverse strand, counting down.
ATTTGTAGTATATTTTATTTGGAGTAGCATATCTCTCAATTTGTATGTAGTAAAACCAAATAAAATAAATAAAATAACATTTACCGGAAGCATTCCGAACAAACTCTCAACAGAACCGTCCACGCTAATCATAATAATCAACGTAATCAAAACAGATGCTATAACAGCAATTGTAAGATAAAGTCCAATCACTTTCTTTTTATCAAAAGGAACCGTACCGACAATTTTACCATTCTGTCCGTTTACCGCAATTGTATATGTCTCATAATTGTATCGGAACGTAACAAACCAAGCCGGCAATAGCATATATTCCGCTTTCTTAATAGAGTGCTTCGGTTGCGAATATTTTAAAACACCGCCCGGTAAGGTTTGTTTTATCTCTGCATCAAAAAGGTTTTTGGCACGGAGATAAGCATATTTTTCCATATAGTTCTCATCCAAATCATATTTGTCTGCATAATATCCGGATAAATATGCCGCCTCGAAAGGTTTCTTAGTACGAACATCATAGGGCTCCAAACGCTGGGACAACTCATTATTTAAGTTTTTTGAAGCATCTGCTGTTAAAGACTGAAACATACATTCAGCTTCTCTTTCATAATGAACAACGTTTCGTGTTCCGTTTTTTCCTTCAATGATAGCTTCCCACAGCTGTTGATCATAATAATATATATCAAACACCCAATACGGTACATAAATACCGCGTACTTTGTCCGTAGAAAAATTCTTAATTTCATTCGGCACAAAGAAATTATCTTTCAAGTATTCGCGAACACCATTAATCGCCTGCTCCTTTGTGATTTTAAAAGGAATAATGGATTGCGGTTTTAATTCGTTGGATACCCTGCTAAACACTACGGTCGGCTGACCACAATATGCGCAAAAAGAAGCTGCTTCATTTTCGTTCATTACAAGTTCGGCACCGCAGGAAGTACAAGTGTATATTTTACACTGCATTGTCTCTAAATCATCAAGAAAATGATTATCTTCCAAGTTTTCTACATTTTCACTATTATGTTCTATTGCTTCTTTTCGTGTAGATTTACCATCATTCAAAACATCTTCACTGCCGGTATTTTTATCAAAGGTATGCTCGACCTTCTCCTGTGAAGCTTCCATTTCAGCAACGGTATAACCTCCACCGCAATGCGCACATTCCATCTCATCCGTAATCGGATTATATTCTAATGCACCGTTACAATTGGGACATTTATAAATCATACTATTCCTCATTTCTGAACATATCAATGTAAGTTTTACACAATTCTCCTACATCACTAAAACATAGACGCGCTCTCGTTACGGATTACATGCATATTGGTTTGTGTAAAATCCATAAATTCACCCTTACTGTCACCCATTTTATTGGAACTGCGTAATACGCATCCTACGACTAAAGTTGCCAAACTGCATCCAATAAAAATCGCACCGCAAATGATGCAAATAATCATTCCCATGGCTATACCTCCTGTCTTTCACCTGCAAATCTAGCAGTCTGGTTTAATTTCGTAAGTTTCATATTCTTCTTATATACGCTAATCTGGCTAATGCCGATTAATAATAAAACAAGGCCTAATACCAATAAAGCCACAAATACAACCATATTAACGCCGGCATTATAAAGTAAACAGCCACCCACGCCCAAAATCGCACTTGTTACAACTGCTATTATTGCAAATAAAATACCCGCCTTCGCTTTGTTGCAAGGAACCGCACCAACAGCCTTACCGGTTTGTCCGTTTACAAGCATGGTATAAGGTTCATTTTTATAACGGAAAGTAAGAAACCATACCGGCAACAATGCATATTCCGAATTACGAATGGTGTGTTTGGGCTTACTCTTCAAAACAGCTGCATTTTCATTTCTAACCTGTCTTTTCATTTCTGCATCAAATAAATCCTTACATCTGCGAACCACAGCATTTGTTAACTGTCTTGCTGACAAATCATATCTGTCTGCATAAAAGCCGGATAAATACGCCGGCTCAAATTCTCTTAATTCATCCAGATTAAAAGGTTCCAGACGCTGTGTTGATTTATCATTCAGTCGTTTGGAGGCATCACAACTGATTTTTTTAAATTCACATTCCGCTTCAAAATCAACAAATCTTGTCTTCTTTTTATCTCCAACGCCTTCACTGAAAGTAATCCGCTGATTATCATAGTAGTACGCATCAAAAAGAAAATAGGGTACATATATACCTTTTACATTTTCAACATCGAAATTCTTAATTTCCTTCGGCACCAAAAAACCTTTTCCGAAACGTTCCCGTACAATATCCAACGCCTGCTCACGGGTAATTCGAAACGGCAATATATACTTGGGCATTTGTTCCTGCGAAACCCGGCTGTATACAATAGTCGGCTGACCGCAATATGCACAATATGTAGATACTTCCGTGTCATTTACCGAAAGTTCAGCTCCGCAGGAAGTACAGGTGTATATTTTACACTCCATAATTTCCGGCTCGGCGTAAATATTATTCTCTTCAATATGGTCCTCTGACTCGACTTTGGCAGCAGACATACCATATTCATTCCAATATGCCACAGAGGCATTCTGAGACGCGTAATCAAACTGTTTTTGATTTCCCGCTTCCATCTCCTGCATTGTATAACCATCACCGCAATGTGCACATTCCATCTCATCCGTAATCGGATTATATTCCAATGCACCATTGCAATTGGGACATCTATAAATCATAACTGTTTCCTTTCACATAGTAGTATGTATTCTAAGTATGTTCTGTCACATTACTACAAATAACAAATTAATTATTTTATAAATTACGCTTACTTAAGAAACGCAATGGTGTTCCTGCAAAGTTGGTAAAATCACCCTTACTGTCACCCATTTTATTAGAGGCCTTCAAAACCAAACCTACTACCATCAGCGCAAAACCGCATCCAAGCGCTACACCTATAATCAAAGCTATAATATTCATTAGTTATCATCCTGCCTTTCTCGAACAAACTTTGCCGTTCTTGATGCCTTCGTCAATTCAATATTCTTCCTTACAGAGTTAAAAGCACCTATACCGGTTGCATAAAAGAAAAATCCAACCGCACCAATAATCGTAATCAAATCCCCCACGGAATCTCCATCCATATTTCCACTTAAGAGAAAACTCATAAGGATTGTAAAAATGATACTTGAAACAACGGCCAATGTTACAAACATAGAAATTAACTTAGTTTTATCAAAAGGCACCGCACCCACAACCTTACCGGTCTGACCGTTTACAAGCATAGTATAGGGTTCGTTCTTATAACGGAAAGTAAGGAACCAAGCAGGAAGTAAAGCATATTCCGCATTTCGAACCTGATATTTAGGATTATTTTCTACAATATGTACATTACTTGCACTGACACTTTTAACAATTTCTCTGTCAAACAATTCCTTACTTCTTCCGATTGCAACACCTGTTAACTGCTTATCATCCAAGTCATACCGGTCCGAATAAAATCCTGATAAATATCCGGGTTCAAAAGGCTTAATCACTCTTAAATCAAAAGGTTCCAAACGCTGTGAAGATTCATCATTTAACTGCTTAGACGCATCACAGGTAAGCTTCTTAAATTCACATTCTGCCTCACGAATGAAGTACTTGGTTTTTTTATGCTTACCGGATCCAACCGTACCGCGCAAACGCTGCCAGTCATAATAATAAACGTCAAACAAAAAGTAAGGAACATAAATTCCTCTCACCTTTTCCACTTCGAAATTCTTAATTTCCCTGGGGACAAAAATACCCTTGTTTAATTTCTCGCGAATACCGTTTACTGCCTGATCCTTCTGAATTCTAAAAGGCAACACCCATTTGGGCATTAATTCGTGCGAAACACGGCTAAACACAATGGTAGGCTGACCACAATAGGCGCAAAATGTCGATGCTTCCACACCGTTTACTGCAAGTTCCGCACCGCAAGCTGTACAAGTGTAAATATTACATTCCATCGTAATCCGGCCATTTGTATCTATTGCCTGTGTTGAGGCTTGCTCAGGTTCGGTCTGTTGTGCATAGGGATTGTTCTCCCAGCCGCCAACCGGTGCATTATTATTTGCAGAAGGTGCGGTCATTTTTACCGCATTATCCTGTAAGCGCTGATGCGCCATGGCTTCATGGGTAGTAAAAGCGCTTCCACAATATGGACATTCCATCTTATCGTACGCCGGATTATATTCCAACGCACCGTCACATTTCGGACATTTACAAATCATAACTGTTCCCTCCTAATATAATGAACTTGGGTTCCGTTAAAATCGAACAAATCACCCTTGCTGTCACCATGTTTATTTGATTTTTTCAAAATAATTCCTGTAATTGCCAAAGCGGTTCCGATTCCCATAATAACGCCGTAGGCAATTGCTATGATTAGAAATAATTGATCCATTTTACCTCTCCTTTTACGTTTCGTCCTGTCTTTCTTTTACAAAGCTTGCTGTTTTCTTTGCCTTGGTAAGTTTTATGTTCTTCATTACGGATGCAAATGACGCGATACCCGTACTGTAAACAGTAATAATTCCCATCACAGCCATTACCAACAATCTGCCGTCCATATCCACATATTGATTAAACAGAATCATACCAAGAAAACTAAACAATAAGGTCGCAACAACTGCAATTGCCACAAAAACAGCCGCAAGCTTATCCTTTGCAAAAGGTACTGCACCAACCACTTTGGCAGTCTGGCCGTTTACAAGAATGGTGTAAGGCTCATTTTTATAGCGGAAAGTCATAAACCACGCCGGCAATAAAACATATTGTGCCTTTTTTAATTCAAATTTCGGCTGACTGCTGAGAATTCTGACATTTTCGGCCATTGTATCCATCTTCATTTCGTTATCGAAAAGTTCTTTACATCGTACTCTTACCACGTTTTTAAGGGTACGCTCATTCATATCATATCTGTCTGCATAAAATCCTGATAAATAACCGATTTCAAAAGGACGTAAGCCGTTCAAATCATAAGGTTCCAGACGTTGTGATGTCTCATCATTCAACATTTTAGATGCATCACAGGTAAGGTTTCTAAAGTCACACTCTGCTTCACGGATAAAAGACTCGTTTCTGCTGCTTCCCTCGTATTTTACGACACCACGCAATTTCTGGTAGTCATAGTAATGTGCATCAAACAGGAAATAAGGAATATAAATACCTCTCACCCGCTCTACTTCGAAATTTCGAATTGCTTTGGGTACAAAGAATCCATGGCTTAATTTATCGCGGATTACCGCCACAGCCTGCTCCTTCTGGATACTGAACGGAATGATACGCTCCGGTCTTAATTCTTCGGATACACGACTGAACACAACCGTAGGTTGGCCGCAATATGCGCAGTATGTGGCCGTTTCCACGCCATTGATAAAAAGCTCCGCACCGCAGGAAGTACAGGTATAAATATTACCTTCCATGGTTTCAGATGTTTCCACCGCTACATCATGGATTTTTTCCTCTACTTCTTTGGCAATTTCATCCGGTTGGTCTAAAGTATGTAAGCCTTCATTAGGGTCTTCCATTCGCTGCGCATAAGGATTCGACTCCCAACCACCGCCGTAAATATTGTTATTCACTGCCTGATATGAATTATTTCCGGCAGAAGTATTTGTATTGCTATTCTCTGCTCCGTACGGTGTATATACGTTTCCGTTCCTATGATCATATTGATTTTGCACTGCCATAATCTGCATCATATCATAGGACGAACCGCAGAACGGACATTCCATCATATCCGAAACCGGACTGTATTCCAACGCACCATCACACTGTGGACATTTACAAATCATCGTTTTTCCCCCATCATTAACAAAACTATTTTTTAGAAATAAACCTCATTTTTGTTTTTTCAAAATCATAGGTTCTTATCTTCTGGTCAACTCGATCTGTTTCCACAATACATAAGGAAACAATTAACATCGACAATCCGATTGACAAAAGAATAGCACCTAATATAGTAAATATATGTATATTCATTAACTTCTCTCCTGCCTTTCTCTAACAAGTTTAGCCAGCTTATGATTTCGCGAATACTTTATTTTTTCAATTGCCTTTTTTAAGAAATAAACACCCAAATTTAGGATTATAATAGCCAAAACCCAGATACAAAGCAAAAACATTATACTGTCTTCCGGAGAAGAGACAACTATATAATACGCAAAAGGTGATATAAGTCCGCAGGAACCAAGAAACACAGCAATATAACAAAATATAAGTTTTTGCATATTAAACGGTAATGTTCCGGCTTCTTTTCCGGTCTGGCCATTCACTATAATGGTATAAAAAGAATTTTTATATGGAAAAGTATAAAAATAAATCGGCATCAAAGCATATTCATGAGAAAGAATTTTCACTTTGGGTTGACTTTCCTCAATAAAAACTTTATCATTTTCCCCCGAAGAACAACTTTTTTTCATATTCTCATTAAACCATCCTTCACAACGCTTCCAGACAGCATATTCTATTTGTGCTTCGCTACCATTAAACATATCAGCATAAAAACCGGACAAATAGGATTCATCAAACGGTTTTAGTTGTTCTAAATCAAAGGGATCAATACCTTGGGATAATTCATCAGGCAATGCAAACGAAGCATCACACGGCACATTTACAAACTCACACTCAGCTTCTCTGGCAAAATATCGTGAAAAACCGTGTTTATTTTCTACTCCTATTTTTTGCTTATCATAATAATATAAATTCATCAGATAATATGGAACATATATGCCTTTGACCTGTTCTTCATTGACCTGTTTCACCTGCTTCGGGCACATATGACTATATTTCAATTTAAGACGTATATTTTCTATCGCCTCTTCCTTCAATATGGAAAACGGAATAATATATTTCGGTTTCTCTTCCTTGGAAACTCTGTCGAAAACAATCGTCGGTTGTCCGCAATAAGGACAAAATGTAGACAATTCAATATCATTCACCACAAGTTCTCCGGCACAGGAAGTACAGGTATAGATTTTACATTCCATAACCTCCTTCTTGACATCCGCTTCATCGGAACTACCATCGTTTTGTGAATCTTTGTTCACTTTATCCGGGCGAAAAAAATTACCGCAAAATCTACACGTCAAATTTTGCATGGAAGGATTATATTCCAGAGCACCATTACACTCAGGACATCTGCAAATCATACTTATATTTCCTCCGTTTCAATAGTTTTTTATAGAAAATATGCCTCATAAGAATTTCACAATGTACTTCTGCAGTGTATTCGACATTATTTATGTAATTTTATCATACTAAAGTAAAAAAGTATATAATTACAACAGCAGAATAAGACACATTATTTTCACATTTTTAGCAAAATAAAAGGACGTATGCCCAAAAAGCATACGTCCTTCTGAATCTAAAAGGAATTATAAATTTTAGTAGTTTACAATTTTACCGAAATCAGCCTTAAGGGAAGCACCACCAACAAGACCGCCGTCGATGTCAGCCTGGCCGAATAATTCAGCTGCATTGCCTGCATTTACAGAACCGCCGTACTGGATACGAACTGCTTCTGCTGTAGCTTCGTCATACATTTCTTTGATGCATTCACGAATGCCCTTGCAAACTTCTTCTGCCTGCTCTGTAGTAGCTGTCTTACCTGTACCGATAGCCCAGATAGGTTCGTAAGCGATAACCATTTCCTTAACCTGATCAGCTGTAACACCAACTAAGTCAGACTTAATCTGTAATCTGATCCAGTCCATAGTAACGCCCATTTCTCTCTGCTCTAAAGATTCACCACAGCAAAGGATAGGAATAAGACCTGCTTCGATAGCCTTCTTAACCTTCTTGTTTAATAAAGCGTCATCTTCTTTGAAGTAGTCACGTCTTTCTGAGTGACCGATGATAACGTACTTAACACCTGCATCTACAAGCATTTCTGCTGAAATTTCACCTGTGTAAGCACCTTTTTCTTCAAAGTACATATTTTCAGCACCTACTGCTACGTTTGTACCTTTGCAAGCTTCTACAACAGGTACGATATCGATAGCGGGAACACAGTAAACAACGTCTACTGAATCGCTTGCTACGAGGGGCTTTAATTCTTCAACTAATTTTACAGCCTGGCTGGGAGTCATGTTCATTTTCCAGTTGCCGGCTACGATTTTTCTTCTTGCCATTTTTAAATTCTCCTTAAAAAATTTATACTTAAGTTAATTTGCAGTTGCTAAAAGCAATCATTTTACGGATTATACCATTGCCGATGCTATGGTCTGTTTTTTGGATTTTTTAACCAATATAATGCCAATTACCAACATCGCGATGCCGGGAATCAGGCACACAAGGCCAATACCAATGCCTACGCCGCCAACAATTCCGCCAATCGTTCCAAATGCTTCGTTCATCTCCGGTACTGCAAAACTTGCGGGGTTAGAAGAATCATACTCTACTGTTACAATGTCACCTTCCGTAATCTCAGAAGTTGTCATATTAAGACTGCCCATATAGCTGACACCGTCTACTTCATAGCAGATTGTTGTCATGCTGTCAGATACATCATAAACTTCGCCATATGTGCTCTCTACAGTTGCTCCGTCTTCCACACTAAGTCCACCGGCATTTCCGATGATTCCGAATGTACCACCAAGAATACCGCACACTACCAAAAAGATTCCGCCCATAAAAATAGTTAAAACAGAAAGAACGATTAATATAATACCAATTACTTTTTTAGCCATTTTACTGCTCCTTCTTATAAAAGACCTTTACTTATTTGTCGTTTGCTGCTGCAACACCGGGAAGTTCCTTACCCTCTAAGAATTCAAGGGAAGCACCGCCACCTGTAGAGATGTGAGACATCTTGTCGCCGAAACCTAACTGGTTAACAGCTGCTGCAGAGTCACCACCACCGATAATGGTTGTAGCTTCTGTTTCAGCAAGAGCCTTAGCTACTGCAATTGTACCTGCAGCAAGTGTAGGGTTCTCGAATACACCCATAGGTCCGTTCCAAACAACAGTCTTAGCAGACTTAACAGCGTTTGCATATAATTCTGCAGTCTTAGGTCCGATATCAAGGCCTTCCATATCAGAAGGGATAGCATTTGCATCTACGTAAGATACTTCGATTTCTGCATCGATAGGGCTGGGGAAACCTGCTGCTACTGTAGTATCGATGGGAAGTAATAATGTCTTACCAAGCTTTGAAGCCTTAGCCATCATTTCGTTACAGTAATCAATCTTTTCATCATCAACAAGTGAGTTACCGATTTCTTTACCCTGTGCCTTTAAGAATGTGTAAGCCATACCACCACCGATGATAAGGGTATCACACTTTTCAAGAAGGTTAGAGATAACGTTTAACTTATCAGCAACCTTAGCACCACCAAGGATAGCTACGAAAGGTCTAACAGGATTTTCTACAGCGTTTCCAAGGAAGTCGATTTCCTTCTGCATTAAGTAACCAACTGCAGCTGTATCAACCAATTCAGCAACACCAACGTTTGAGCAGTGTGCTCTGTGTGCGGTACCGAAAGCGTCGTTTACGAATACATCACAAAGAGAAGCAAGTTCCTTAGAGAAAGCTTCGCCGTTCTTAGTTTCTTCTGCACGATAACGTGTATTTTCAAGGAGAATAACATCTCCGTCCTTCATTGCTTCTACAGCAGCCTTTGCGTTAGGGCCCACCACTTCAGGATCTGCAGCAAACTTAACTTCCTGTCCGAGAAGTTCAGATAACTTAACAGCTACGGGTGCCAAAGATAATTCAGGCTTAGGCTCTCCCTTGGGCTTACCAAGATGTGAGCAAAGAATAACCTTACCGCCATCAGCGATTAACTTCTTGATTGTAGGTAAAGCAGCTGTCAATCTGTTTGTGTCTGTGATCACACCTTCTTTTAAAGGTACGTTGAAGTCACATCTGCAAAGAACTCTTAATCCTTTTACATTAATATCATCTACTGATTTCTTGTTTAATGACATAATAAAATGCCTCCTTTAATTATTTTATGATGAGAGTTTGCTTGCAAACCCTTGGCGCGCGTGCGGAATTACGAAGCAATTACTTACATCTCCGCGTGCTGCGCATATATAAAGGCCCGGCCCAACAAGGCCGGACCTCTTTTACATTAAGGTTTCGATAATTCAATTAAATTATGCTAATTCAGCAAAGTACTTAATTGTTCTAACCATCTGGCTTACGTATGAGTTTTCGTTGTCATACCATGAAACAACCTGAACTAAGTTGTCTTCGCCAACCATAGTCTGTGTTGCATCAAATAATGAACCATATGTCATACCGATAACGTCGCTAGATACGATTTCGTCTTCGTTGTAACCGTAAGATTCTGTAGCAGCAGCCTTCATAGCAGCGTTGATTTCTTCTTTAGTTACAGACTTTTCTACAGTTGCTACAAGGATTGTTGTAGAACCTGTAGGGGTAGGTACACGCTGTGCAGAACCGATTAACTTACCGTTCAATTCAGGGATAACAAGACCGATAGCCTTAGCTGCACCTGTAGAGTTGGGAACGATGTTGATAGCACCTGCACGAGATCTTCTTAAGTCACCCTTTCTCTGAGGACCGTCAAGGATCATCTGATCGCCTGTGTAAGCATGAATTGTGCTCATGATACCAGACTTAATGCCTGCTAAATCGTTAAGAGCCTTAGCCATAGGAGCTAAGCAGTTTGTTGTACAAGAAGCTGCAGAGATAACTGTATCTTCTTTTGTTAATGTTTCATGGTTTACATTGTAAACGATTGTAGGAAGGTCGTTTCCTGCAGGAGCAGAGATAACAACTTTCTTAGCACCAGCTGTAATATGTGCAGAAGCTTTTTCCTTAGATGTGTAGAAACCTGTACATTCAAGAACAACGTCTACGTCTAATTCTCCCCAAGGAAGTTCAGCTGCGTTAGCCTTTGCATAAATCTTAATTTCTTTTCCATCAACGATGATAGAATCTTCTGTAGCAGAAACCTTATCAGCGAGAGCATACTTACCCTGAGCTGAGTCATACTTCAACAAGTGTGCAAGCATCTTAGGGCTTGTTAAATCGTTGATTGCTACTACTTCGTATCCTTCTGCATTGAACATCTGTCTGAATGCAAGACGACCGATACGACCAAAACCGTTAATTGCTACTTTTACTGCCATTTTTCTAATTCCTCCTAGAAATAAATTTAGCTTTT
>JAGAQZ010000066.1 GCA_017622505.1 Lachnospiraceae bacterium | reverse complement strand
TATCACGCCACGGAAAGAAGTCTGCGGAAGAATTGGTAGAAGCACGTTATGAAAGATTTCGAAAATTTTAACTTTATATTAACATATTTTTGTGTTAAAATAGTTTGAAAGGGAAACAATCATAATAGTGTTGGGGATTGTGTCGGCACGTAAAGATAAGGAGTTATCATTTTGACTATACATGATACAGTAAATGAAATTTTAGTAAATTTGTTCAGGGAAATTCTTGTTGTAGAGGAGAATGCAATTATTACGGGTGAGTTTGAGGACATCACCGTAAATGATATGCATATTATTGAGGCAGTAGGTCTGGAAGGACGTAATATGTCTGCGATTGCGAAGTCTCTCGGCATTACGGTGGGGTCTCTTACAACGTCTATGAATGGTCTTGTGAAGAAGGGATACGTTCTTCGTGAGCGTAGCGAAGAAGACAGACGTGTGGTTATGATTAGCTTAACGGAGAAGGGTGAGCGCGCGTATACACAGCATAAAACCTTCCATGATGAAATGACGGAAGCGGTGATTGCATCTTTGGATGAGAAGGAGATTCCTACATTGACCAATGTGTTACAGGGATTGATTAAGTTTTTCCGCGAATATCATCCGGGAAAGTAATTTAATAAGAGTAAAAGTGGCGGTTGGCTTGTGCTGACCGCTTTTTTTGTGCAATAATGAGCAAAGTGAGTTCGAATATAAAAGAAACATTATGTAAACTAAAAGTGATTTAGAGCTGTAAACCGGCATACTATATAAAAAACAATTGAGAGAATACCATGGACAGTCAGAAAATCGAGAATCTTTTAAACTTATCGCTTTCCGTAAGTAAGGAAGAACGAGAGGAGTCACCGCTTTTACGGGAGGGATTTGATTTATTAAGCAATACCTGGGAGATTATTATAAAATACCAGGGGGATATTGAGCGCTACGAGACCGACTTGATTCAAATAGAACCTTTGATTGCAGGTTACGCCATTGTAACCTTGCCGGACGCGTTGTTGGAAGAATTTGTGGCCTTGCCTGAAATTGAATATGTGGAAAAGCCGAAGCCTTTTTATTTTCAGGATATTACGGCGTTAAGAGAGAGCTGTATCAGTGCGGTGACTGACAGGGTACCTTTTCTTACGGGAAAGGGAGTGTTGGTGGCCGTATTGGACAGCTCTATTGATTTTTATAATGAGAATTTCAGGAATGCGGACGGCAGTACCAGAATTGTGGCCTTGTGGGACCAATCGTTAGAGCCGGATGCAGAGGCCGGTTTTTTGCCACCGGAAGGATATGAAACCGGTGTGGAATTTACAAAAGAACAGATTGATGAGGCCTTGTCTCTTGGAAATGAAGCGGAAGCAAGGCGTTTGATTCCGACGGTGGATGTCAGCGGTCACGGAACTGCGGTAGCAGGGATTCTGGCGGCAAGCGGTACCGAAGAAGAACCGTTCCGAAAGGGTGTGGCGCCGGAGGCTTCCTTATTGATTGTAAAATTAGGTGCACAGCGGGAAAATGCTTTCCCGAGAACTACAGAGATTATGCGAGGAGTTACGTATGCACTGCGCAAAGCAAGGGAGATGCAGATGCCCTTGGTGATAAATTTAAGTTTTGGAAACACCTACGGAGACCACAGAGGAAATTCTTTGTTGGAGCGATTTCTTGATAATGCAGCTGAAATCGGGCGGACGTCTGTTGTGGTGGGAAGCGGTAATGAAGGTGCGTCAGGAGGTCATGCGGAAGGCGTGGTAAGATATCGCCAAACGGAGCGGATAGAGCTTTCGGTGGCAGAATATGAAAGGTCACTAAATGTCCAGCTTTGGAAATATTATCAGGATGTATTTGACGTGACGTTGATTGCGCCGGACGGGGAGAGGATTGAAATACCGATGAATATGCCGGGGGCATACCGATATCAGGTAAGGGGGACAGAACTTTTAATTTATGTGGGGCAACCGCTGCCGTATATGGTGTTTCAGGAGGTGTATGTGGATTTTATTTCATCAAAATCTTCCGGCAGGGATGTAGACAATAGTGGGGTGGTTCAAAACTTTGACGGAAGCAATTCGACTGCTACATACATTCAGTCAGGCGTCTGGACATTCGAATTAGTGCCTCGTAACATTGTATACGGCGGTTATCAGTTTTTCCTGCCAAGCGGTGTGACGCGAAGTGAAGGAACGAGGTTTTTTCGCGAGAGTCCCCGGGTGACTTTAACCATACCTTCCACTGCGCATAAAGTGATTACCGTAGGCGCATATGACATTTACACCGGCGGCGTGGCGGATTTCAGCGGAAGAGGTTATGTGTTTCGCCAGTTGATGGGAAATCGAGATAGTGAAAATGTTCTGTCCGGGCGTTTACAATCATCGAACAGGATACAAGTGAGTGAAATGAATGTGGATGTGTCGACGTTAATTGATACCGTTAAACCTGACTTGGTGGCACCGGGAGTGAATATTGAAACGGTGTCGGTACGGGGCGGTTATACGAGGGTGAGCGGAACTTCCTATGCAACGCCTATGGTGGCAGGCGCGGCAGCACTTCTGATGGAATGGGGGATTGTGCGCGGAAATGACCCGTATTTGTACGGTGAGAAATTGAAAGCCTATTTGATTAAAGGGGCAAGGCCAATTCCCGGCGAGGCAGATTTGCCTGATGACAGGGCGGGGTGGGGTGCGCTTTGCCTTGCGGACAGTTTACCAAGGTAAAAAGATGCGTCGGCAAAAGCATACAGATTGATTAAAGTATAAAGCACGCGATAAGGATTGCAAATTGTGCAAATTTCGATACAATAAAATATAGATACAACTTTAGCAAGATAAGGAGGCTGCAATGATTCTTTCGGAGTTAAAGGTTTTATTGGTGGAAGATAACGTATATAAAAGAATAGATATCAGAAACGCACTTTCATTATACGGAATCAAAAATGTCATCTGCGTGAATTATTTACAGGCGGGATTGGAAGAAATTTATAAAAGTATGAATGCAGAGCCCATCAGCCTAATTATTACAGATATGCATTATCCGATTGAACGAGTCGGCGAGGCTGTTCCCGACGCAGGCAACCAATTAATAAAACGATTACAGAGTGAGGACATTAACATTCCCGTGATTGTATGTTCATCGGTTCCGTATCAAATTCCGGAGATTCTTGGAACCGTATGGTATGATGAAAGAAGAGATTTGAATCGTGATATAAAAGAACTGTTGGATAAATTATAAGATAAAAGGGGATTCAAATGGATCAAATCAAAGCAAGTAATGTGTGGGATGAAGATTATATTCCGCCTGCGGAGACGGATAAACTCCGCGGAGAAAAAGCGAAGCTATATATGGAATTGCGGGACATGGATGTGCAATTGGAAGACCTGAAGTATCGCCAGGGAAGATGCCGCCGCATTTATTCAGTGTGCGTGATTGTGGCTGTGGCATTGGTAATCATAGCATTGTTTTTGGGCGGAGTGCGTTTGTTTTATCATCGCCAACCGATTGATGGATTGCTATCCTATATAGTAAATGGAGGAATGGTGATTGGTGTGGCGGTTGCCGGCATTGCTTCTGTAATCTTTTTCAGTGCTATGTCTGTAAATTCATTCTGGGCAAGCTGTGCAAATACCCTGAGAATTGACAAACTGGAAATTCGACGTCTTGGTTGTATCCGTGAAAAAAGTGCCATCGAGCATCGTTTGGAAGAACTGGACCGTATGATTTCCGAAGAAGAAAAAAAGAATTCATAAAAATATGAAACTTATAAAATTAAAATGAAACCTTTTCTGACTTTCGTGTGTTTTATTTGTAGAAAACGAAAAGAAAAGTCTGCATTTTTTGATGCAGAATAAGCAAAACGGAGGTTTTATAATGAAAAAGAAATACATAATCACAATTGCGGTAGTATTGGCTGTTTGTTTGGTTATAGCAGGCTGTGTTTTAGGCGTGGAGGAGTACAAGGCACGTATTCCGGAACTTACGGTAGAATCTGTGGTGTATGCAAAACCGGGAGATGCCTTTGTTATTGATGATTTGATACAGGTGGATGTAAAAGGTGATTATGAGATAGAATACGAGATTTGGGGTGTCCCTGAGTGGGGATATGTCGATGATAATGAAGTACTTCATATCCGGGATAACGGTATGAGTGCGAAAGGGGATATCCATTTGAATATTACCGCTACAGGAAGCTTCAATCAATCAGACTATGAAATTGCTTCTATAGTCATAGAGAATGAAATCAATGAAAATAACAGTTATGAAGTAACCTATTCGGATATCAGTCTGCGTATGTATAATGAATTGGAAGAACAGGGCAATGGTGTTTTTGGCGATTCAAATCATGATGTCAGCATTCATATTGCGGATTCTGCGGATAATATGGCTGAGTTGGAAGAGGAAGTTAAGAAATATGCGGAAGAAAAGTATTCCGTGACAGGTTCACCGGATGATAATTATTGGGCAGAAAATGTGACGCTTGAATCCGGGAAAACGGTTAGGGTGATAGGCTTTTCCTGTATTGAAAGTGAAGGAGAGTATTACGCCATCGGAACGACCGGCGGAACTCATATTCCAGTGGTTATTTATGCATTCTGTGAGGACGAACATCGATTCTTTATCGTGGATAATCATTCGTGGGCTTCTTCTTATGAAATAGAGCAGATTGCCGATACGGTAGAGTGCAATTGATAAAAGAATTATAAATGTTAAAAAGGGGGCCACCCGTTCATTTTAGGATGAATGGGTGGTTTTTTATTTTTTATAAAAAAATGTATATAGCATATTGACACGGTGTGCATATTGTGTATATTATATATATACAATGTTACGATGCAAAATGTAACGATTGTAAGCATGCATAAAATAATTACATTTAAAAACAACGCGCGAGGTAACAAATGGACATTATTATCACAAACCAGTCGGACAGACCGATTTATGAGCAGATTATGGACCAGATCAAAGCCCAGATTATGAATGGTGAGTTGAAAGAAGGGGACGCCCTTCCGTCAATGCGACTTCTGGCCAAAGAACTGCGAATCAGTATTATTACAACCAAAAGAGCCTACGAGGAATTAGAGCGGGAAGGCTACATCGAATCCTACACGGGCAAGGGGAGTTTTGTCAAAGGCGTAAACCACGAAATGGTGAAGGAAAGCGTTATGTTTGAAATCGAGAACCTGATGGAAGAGGTGCTTGAGAAGGCGGCGCTTGCCAAGGTGCCTTTTGACGAACTTGTGGAGCGAATGAAGCTTTTATACGAAGAGAAGGAGAGTCAGAGCGATGAATAAGGAAGATAGAATGGAAGCGGTAGCAGATACTGCGGTACATACAGAGAACGACTATGTCATTGAGTTAAAAGATGTCACCAAAGATTACGGCGACTTCGTTTTAAATAAGGTGAGTTTTCACATTCCCAGAGGCTGTATCTGCGGTTTCGTAGGGCAGAACGGTGCCGGTAAAACTACCACAAT
>JAGAQZ010000065.1 GCA_017622505.1 Lachnospiraceae bacterium | reverse complement strand
CTTCTCTTACAATCTCTTTGGACAAGAGGTGTGGATAACAACATCGCACATATGTCTTTTGATCGTAGTGCTTGTATTGCTTCTCTTTTTCATCATCGGCGGTTCGGTATTCCGTAAAGCAGAAACGGTTCCGAAAGGTTTTCAGAATTTTGCGGAACTGATTGTGGAACTTCTGGACGGTATCGTAATCGGCGGCATGGGTGAAAAGGGCAAAGGATTTCGAAATTACATCGGCGTACTTTTTATTTTTATCCTGGTAAGTAATATTTCCGGTTTGCTGGGATTGAGGCCGCCGACAGCGGATTATGGTGTAACCTTACCGCTAGGTATTCTGACTTTTACATTGATTCACGTGAACAAGTTCCGGTTTAATTCAATCGGTTCTATCTGGAAAGATATGTGTTCACCGTTACCGCCCTGGTTGCCGATTTGGTTTCCGATTAACTTAATCAGTGAAGTGGCAGTTCCGGTTTCGCTGTCTTTGCGTTTGTTCGCGAATGTATTATCAGGTACCGTAATGATGGCATTGGTGTACGGCCTGTTGCAGATGTTTGCACTTGTTTGGCCCGCAGCACTTCATGTCTACTTTGATTTATTTTCAGGAGCAATTCAAACATACGTATTCTGTATGTTAACCATGACATATATTTCAAATGCCATGGGTGGAGAAGAGTAAAATTATTTTCTAGGAGGAAAGAAAAATGGAATTTAACGAGAACTTTATTTTGGGATGTTCAGCAATTGGTGCAGGCCTTGCGGTTATCGCAGGTATCGGACCCGGTGTAGGCCAGGGTATCGCAGCAGGTTATGGTGCTTCTGCAGTAGGTAGAAATCCCGGAGCACAGGGTAAAATCATGACAACCATGTTACTTGGACAGGCGGTAGCGGAAACAACCGGTCTTTACGGTTTGTTGATTGCATTCCTCTTATTGTTCGTAAAACCTTTATTACCTTAATCGGAATTCAAAGGTGCAGATGCGCTTTTTAAAAAGCGCGCAGCGAAATAGAAGAGGGAGGCAGCAGTTTGAACACAATACAGAGTATGAACTTGCTTTTGACGGGTGAAGAAGGAATGTCAAGATTGTTTGATTTAGACATCCAGTTGCTTCACGATTCGTTTCTTACGCTGGTTGCTGTATTCGTACTGTTCCTTGCAGGCTCATTCTTTTTCTTCAATCCGGCACGTAAGTTTCTGGAGAAGAGAAAACAGGGTATTGCGGATGACATTCAGTCTGCAAAGAATGAACGTGAAGAAGCAGAGCGTCTGAAAAAGGAATACGAAGAGAAGTTAAGCGGCGTGGATTCCCAGGTGGAACAAATTCTGTCAGATGCCCGTAGAAAAGCACTTTCAAATGAAAATAAAATTATTATCGAAGCAAAAGAAGAAGCAGACCGCATTATTGAACGTGCAAACCAGGAAGCTAAACTTGAGAAGCAACGTGTTGCCCATGAAGTTAAGAATGAAATGGTTTCTGTTGCAACTGCTATGGCAGGCAAGATTGTGGCTACTTCCATCGATGAAGCAACTCAGGAACGTCTTTTAGACGAAACATTGAAAGAAATGGGTGAGAATACATGGCTAAGCTAGTTTCCGGCACATACGGAGAGGCGTTATTCGAACTTGCCAGTGAGAAGAAAACGGTTTCCGCAATGTTAGAAGAAGTTTCCGGGCTGCAGATGGTTTTAAAAGAGAATAAGGAACTTTCGGTTTTGATGAATAATCCGAAAGTGTCTAAGGATGAGCGTGAAGGAATTATAAAAGAAGTTTTCGGCGGAAGATTAAGCGATGACTTGTTGTACTTTTTAATTCTTTTGGTTCAGAAGGGCAGATACGCTCATGTAGAAGAAATTCTTGCTTACTTTACAGACCGGGTAAAAGAAGCGGAAGGAATCGGTACTGCATATATTACAACGGCAGTTGAACTGACTCCTGCAAAAAAAGATGAAATTCACAAGAAGTTACTTGCGACAACATCTTACCGCGAAATTGAAGTGATTTATCAGGTTGACCCTGCAATTATCGGCGGTATGACCGTGCGAATCAATGACAGGGTTGTTGACAGCAGCATAAAGACCAAACTGGATAAAATGGAGCGTTCACTTCTTGCAGTCCAGTTGGCAGAATAATTAGAAGAAAGGTGCGGCAGATTCATGAATTTAAGACCGGAAGAAATTAGTTCCGTTATTAAGGATCAGATTAAGAGATTCTCAGACCGTCTTGAAGTGGCTGACGTTGGTACCGTTATTCAGGTGGCTGACGGTATTGCCCGTGTGCATGGTTTGGAAAGTGCCATGCAGGGTGAATTATTGGAATTCCCCGGCGATGTATACGGTATGGTAATGAATCTCGAAGAAGATAATGTTGGTGCGGTACTTCTTGGTAATCAGAAGAGCATCAGTGAAGGCGATATTGTTAAAAGAACAGGTCGAGTAGTAGAAGTTCCTGTTGGTGATGCAATGCTTGGTCGTGTTGTTAACGCATTGGGACAGCCTATCGATGGCAAAGGACCTATTGCAACAACCAAATATCGTCAGATTGAAAGAGTAGCATCCGGTGTTATCACGAGAAAATCAGTTGATACACCCTTGCAGACAGGTATCAAGGCGATTGACGCCATGGTTCCCATCGGACGCGGACAGCGT
>JAGAQZ010000064.1 GCA_017622505.1 Lachnospiraceae bacterium | reverse complement strand
CGTTCCATTGTATCAGGTCTCTTGTTTGAATCCATGGTTTTTCCTCCTAAAATCATATAAGATTGTTTTTTGACAAAGTTTATTATAATCAGTTCATTATCAGAAATCAATTTTTTTTTATAAAAAACCAAAAATTTCTTTCTCAGGCATACTTTGAGAGAATGCTCACGCAATATTGATTCATGCTTACACCTTCCATCTCTGCCTTTTCCGCAAGATGCTTATGAAGAGTTTTGGGAACCCTCAATTTAAACTGACCGGAATAATTGGGCGGTTCCGGAATCGTAATTCCGTCTTTTATACTGTTTTCAATCCATTCCCTTTTTGCATCTTCTGCCATCACCATCAATTCTTCGATGGTATCAGCGCACGTAATGCAACCGCTTAACTCAGGGTAATAACCTGTGAATCCGCCTTCTTCTTTGTCTTCTATTATTACAAATTTGTACGCTATATTCATGTAATCATTTAATGTCTTCATTCTTATTCTCCTCTTCTACGACTTTCCTAACCAACTCAACATATGCTCTTTTGATTGTTTTATGACGCGGAATTGTGATGTTATTACAACCTTTTTTACGAAAAGTAATGTGACTGCTGCCACCCGATGTTTCTTTGGCAGAATACCCATACACCTCTAAAATTTTCTTTAATTCTTCATACCGCATTTCTGCCGAAGAATCATTTAGCTTATGTATAAGTTTATCCCACTTTGACATATTTTCATTCCTTTCTTTATTATATGTGGTGTCATATATGGTGTCAATGCTACCCTGTAAAAAATTTGATTATCTTTGCAGAAACTGCAGAAATTTCAGATTATAGATTATGATTCATTAAGATATTTACTTATAGCGGATAATACTACCGGTATCTGTGCTTATAAAATATGCTTCTAATATATCGCCAAATACTTCTTTGGGACAAGCAAAAAGCATCGCAATTTTCGACAATTAATTGCGATGCTTTTACATACTATATAAAATAATCTATTTCAGCAATTCGTCCGACAGACGAATAATCTCCGGCGCTATTCTCTCGCGCTCATGCTTGGTTACCGCCTGATACGCAGGATAAGCCAGGCACACGCCAATCAACCCCACAACACCAATTACAATGCCCGGCACCATAACGCTTGCTATTCCAAGTTTTGCGCCTATGTCCGTCATCACAAGACTCATCCCTGCGCCCATAATCAACGCACCGATGATGCCAATCACCAGAGACACTACCGTCCCCTTACGATACACGCTTGCATCCAGACGTCGAAGTTGCGCCATTTTATCTTCTTCCTTGGGAAGGTATTTCTTTCGTATATCATTGATTTCATTCTGCTCTTTGGCAGAGTAGGTATATTGAAATCCTTTTTCGTCCATTTTGTTACTCCTCTATTTTACATCTTTATTCTTCCTAATTTGCTTGTTCGCCACAATCACCATATAAATCGCCATACCGAGAATCAGTATCGTCACGCCTGCGCCGGTGGCCCCGGTCATAATCAAACGGAACTGTTCATCATTGCCGGCACCAAATGTAGCAAGCATAGCTTTCTCAAGCGTCAGCATGGAAACCAGCGCCGTCGCAAGCCCCAGCATTTTGCCCGCCGTATAAACCGGGCTTTTTAACTTACGGTATTTGTTAAAACCAATGACCGCCATTGTAAAAGCATAAAAGGTATACGTCGCCATAGCAATTACGGTAATCTCATGGTGCACAAAGGCGCGACCCTGCCACATAATGTAATACACAAAACCTGCCAACGTCATATTCAACAGAAACAGCGAAATTCCGCACCAGCGGTACAGTTTCCACTCTTTCAACAGGTCGGAGCGCATATTGTGTTTTTCTGAATATTTCGCAAGCAAAAATCGAACCAGTGCCAAAATACCATAATAGCCTGCCATAGAATAGAACCACACCGTGCGATGCTTATATCCGAGAGCCAACTGAAACAACGCATATGTCAAATTGATTACCACATTGCGATAAAGCGATGTGCGAATCCGCAGCCCGGCGTCGCTTTTATACTGTTCTTTGAAAGATTTTATCCGCTTATTCACCCTGATGCCTCCGCACTTTTACGGTAAAAGTACTGCCCGCACCCGGGGTACTTTCCACGCCGATTTCGCCTTCCATAATGTCGATGACTCTTTTTACAAGGGCAAGGCCCAAGCCGTTTCCCTGGGTTGCTCTTGACGTATCACCCTGATAAAATTTCTCAAAAATATGCGTCCCTACTTCCGGCGACATACCGCATCCCGTGTCCTTGACTTTGATAACAGCAAAAGCATCATCCGCCTCCAGACTTAAGGCAACCGTTCCGCCTTCCGGCGTAAATTTAAAAGCATTGGACAGCAAGTTGTTCCACACCAGATACAAGAGCTCTTCATCTGCCGTAATCATAACATCTTCTGCGATTTCAGTTTCAATCTCTATGCTTTTCTTCTCCCACACATTTTCGAACTGCAGGAGACATTCGCAAAGTTGCTCACTTAGATTATACGCTGTGGCATTGCAATAAATCTGCTGATTTTCCAAGCGGTTTAATTTTAAGATATTGGTCATCATATCCGAAATGCGTCTGCTGCCATCGGTAATTCCCTTGGCATATTCCAGTCTTTTATCAGCCGGCAAATCAGGGTCCTGCAGAAGAGTTCCAAAGTTTTGCATTACCGAAAGTGGCGTCTTCATTTCGTGGGACACATTTGCAATAAAATCCGTGCGCAAAGTTTCCACGCCCGACAACTCTTCCGCCATTTTATTGAAACAATCGATGATTTCGTTAAACTTCGCATCCGTGCCAAAACGGCTGATGGGCTTAATACGCACGCTAAAATCGCCCTGCATCATTTTCTCCGTCGCATCGGTAATCCGCTTCACCGGACGCTCTACTGTAAGTTTTCTGCGGACCACATCAATCAACGTAAAAATAAAGCTTAACAGCACCACATTGCCGAATGTAAGTTTCGCAGCCATATTAATATTCTCTTCCGTCAGCGTAAGTTGCAATGTATCAGTAAGCACATTAATAAAAAGCATCATACAGCACGTGGTCACAAAGGCCACCAACGCGAAGAAAACAATATAATTATTTACGATAAAAAGCACTTTCTCATACGTATTCTTCTTTTTCACGAAATCACCACCTTATACCCAAGTCCATGTACCGTCACAATTTCAAAGTCTTCGCACATCTCAAGTTTCGCACGAAGTTTGGTCATATAAACATCCACCGTTCTGGTTCCCGATGCGGTGTCCGCATCCCAGAATTCGTCCATCAGCTGACTGCGTGTAAATGTCTTCTTGGGATAAGAAAGCATTTTATATAAAATATTAAATTCCCTTGTGGTAAGTGAGATTTCCTCTTCGCCAAGATAAGCCGTACGCTCATCCATATCCATTTTAAAATTACCCACCGTAAGCGTTCTTGACGTGGCAATCTTTGCGCGACGTAAAAGCGCACCGATACGCAGAAACAACTCATCCAAATCGATGGGTTTTACCATATAATCGTCTACGCCCACGCGAAAGCCCCTCTGCTTTGACGCAAAGTCGTCCCGCGCCGTCATAAAAAGAATAGGGATTTCTTCGTTCAGCGAACGCACTGTTTTGGCAAACTCAAAACCGTCTATTCCCGGCATCATAACGTCCGATACGATTAAGTCAAACACCGTATCATACATTACGTCATATGCTTCTTCAGCGCCAAGACAACCCGTTGCCTCGTATCCGCTGTTGTTTAAAAAGGAACAAACGGTTTTATTTAAATCTCTGTCATCTTCTACCACTAAAATTTTAAACATAGGGATTCCTCCTTTTTGTCTACATCTCTAGTGTAAACGATAACATTCAAATGTTAAAGTTTTGTTTACGTTTCTTTT
>JAGAQZ010000063.1 GCA_017622505.1 Lachnospiraceae bacterium | reverse complement strand
GTACTTTACAACAAGGTTGTTTCCGTTTCGTTCCATTACCACATCAGAAGATTGGATTCCTTCTCCAAACACAATCTTATCGATATTTCCCATTCCGTATTCATAATCGTATATGGTATCCGTTCCGTCTCCAAGGTTAAAGACAAAGGTATCCGCTCCTTCTGCACCTTCTAATCGATCATCCCCGTGACCACCAATCAGAGTATCATTACCCCCTTTACCATATAATGTACAATCACCGAAATTGCCATTAATTACATCATCTTTATCGGTTCCTCTAATCTCAATTCCGCCGGTTAACCCATATACATATTCTGTAGCATCATTAAATTGACCTTTCACCGTAATAACCCAGTCTGATATCAAATCTGCCACATTAACTTCTTTCAAATTATTATATAAGTTATTACCCACAGTTAAAACAATATCACTAAGTTCCTTCTCTCTCCATGCATATACAAGACGGAAACTATCGGTAATATAGTCTTTCATTGCAGAACCGATTTCAACCATTATTCCGGTGCTGTCCGCATACAAGGCAATGTAATCCTGCAACAATTTCTCAGTTGTATTGTTCATTGTCACCAATGCATTCTGTAAATCTTCTTTCGTTACTCCACTATTATTTCCAACGTAATACTTAACCATTGTATTAACCCAGTTCATAGTAGATTCCGTATAAGCCGCATAATCCGAATATAGTGCTGAAGTATCATCCTTGAAATCCGTAGATAAATTCTGTAACTCCTTCATATGACTCTCTGAATTTAATGTAAATAGTTTATATGTATTTAAATACTTTGCAGCAGAATCCCAAGATTCCACATTGTTAATAATGGTGGCAGTACTGTCCATAATTCCCTTTTGCACATTATAGGTATGTTCTGTTACTTTATCCACTATACCGAGCTCGTCCGCTATTGTTACTTTTAATCCAACTACATTTACGCAAAAGTCCTTAAGTGCATCTATACTCTGTCCTGCAACAATTTTTCCATCACGAACAACAGGTGCAATATCTAAACTATTCGACAAAGTCGCCACATCATCAACCAGCTCAAACCATTGTCCCACATCCATAGTAGGACTGCCTAATAATATAATTGTATCCTTAGTAAGCTTAGTCAATGTCGGAGTCGCTTCCTCAAACTGAACTTTAATGTTTTCTCTCAATTGTTCATACTCATCTGACATATCCATAACATCATTGACCAAATCTGTAGCCATCTTAAACACTCCGCCAGCAAATATTTGAATCAAATCATTATCATCCGCAATTTGAGCAGCTTTATCTACTATGTTTGCCCAAAGGTCAAACTCTGTGCCTGCATCATAATTCTCACTCTCATAATATAATTGCATAGTGGTAAATAACACAATCAAGTTAGATAGAAGTCCAAACGTATCACCTTTGATAACGCACGAAGATATTAAATCATTCACTTCAAAATAATTATGATTCTCTACATAAGATGTATCGAAATTTCCGGCATTTTCAGATTCTCCGCCTACAAACTGTAAAGATGCCAGAGCATGCTTACCTGTATGACCTGAATAGTATCCATACAGTATATTAATATCGTCTGCAACTTCATCTCCCAAAATAGATGCCAAAGCATCATATAGTTCAGGAGACATATCCTCAACATACGCTGCCACATCAGACGCCCCTGTTATGGATACATAATTACTACAAATCGGTGTTAATAATCCACCAATATATGTATAATGATAATGTGTCAAATACGGATCCAATTTCGCGTAAGTATCCGCATTGGCCTCCAGATTCTCTTCCGTAACCCCAGGACCGTCTATATTGGTTCCCTGCATGAATATTTCTGATGCATGCTCGCCCATTACCATGATGTGCCCAGCTGCGGAGAAGGATAAATATCCGCCTAATGAATGTCCGGTTGTGGCTAAATTTGAATATCCCTTCTCTTCCAGTAATGTCGCAAATTCATTATCAAGAAAGTCATACATAACAAGTTCCTGCTCGGTTACATCACTATTAAAAATATTTAAATCTGTATTTACTAAATCCAAATACTTCTGTTCCATTGTTGTCGGTTCCGTTCCTCGTACGGAAAAAATAACACCATTCTCTACGTTATTGGTTGTATATTCTCCAGTTTCAATGGCAACTGCATAGAAACCGGAATTATCATTGTCATCGTATATGCCGACAATCTTCCAGTTTGCATAATCCAATGGTGGATCAATATTTTCATCTATTGCATTATCAAAGAATTCTTGTTCTCCTTCCGTTGGTTCGCGAAACCAAAGGTCATAAGGTGGATTTTGTGCATTACACGCTTTTACAATCTCTGCAAATGTAGGTATGTAATTTGGATCGTATTCATCTTCGCGACCTTGTGCTATTAAATCATCTCTAACCATCTGCTTTGCCCAATCAATTTGGTCAGTTGTGATTAAACAATTTGATATCATTGCCGCCCATGTATTTTCCTGCTCTGTATATTTATTGCTCATTATTTAATGCCTCCGTTCTCATTTCAATATATTCTTCTAATGTAAAACATGCTTCTCCATTATCGCCATACCCCATCCAACTTTTAGGACAGTCCTCTATCTTGTTATAAATTTCACTATTCCCACGCCATGTTTCTTCTGCAATAGCATTTTTGCACTCTTGCACAAACATTGCATCTCCAAAATATAGATCAACAACTGTATCTGGCAACTCTCCATTTACCACTTTGCGACCTATTTCTTTCGCAAGAAACTCATACTCCACTTCAACATTTTCTTTTGATATTTGAGATGTATCTACGAAAATACTTATTATAAGGTGAGTCCATGTTGTATCTTCATCATCATTACTCGAGTTTTTATATTGAAGCATACTTGCCAATGTTACTCTATCAGCAGTTTGTCCTTCATAATCTACCGCCCATACATCTGCACTCAAATAGCACCCTGGGAATACCTGTTGTGCTAATGGTCCATACTCTTCTTCCACCTGTCTGGCCACCACATTCTGCAAATAATAATCATGTAATATTTTTGTCACTTCACCATCCGTTCGCACTTCAAACAACAACGTAGGATCACTTACCGGATAGCACATTGCCCACATATCACCTGCATAATAATAGCTCTCAACACCAAACTCTTCTCCGTACTTGTCTTCTAACAAGTCTTTTAGTTTGTCCTCGTCAGAACGCAGTAAACCACAGCCCGTAACGAAACACGTAGACAGCAATAACACAAATGCTATTAACAGTTTTCTTTTGGTTTTTCTTTGTTTCATCTTCATTTTTCCTTTTCCTCTTTTACTTTTTTATCTATGTTAAGAAAGTTTGGGTAAACTTTCGTTGTTTTCAGTTTTATGGTTTTATAAATATACTTTAAAAATACGCTTTTATTTTTAAGCAACTACATAATTACTACAAATCGGTGTTAATAATCCACCAATATATGTATAATGATAATGTGTCAAATACGGATCCAATTTCGCGTAAGTATCCGCATTCGCTTCCAGATTCTCTTCCGTAACCCCAGGACCGTCTATATTGGTTCCCTGCATGAATATTTCTGATGCATGCTCACCCTTTACTATAATGTGCCCGGCTGCGGAAAAGGATAAATATCCGCCTAATGAATGTCCGGTTGTTGCTAAATTTGAATATCCCTTCTCTTCCAGTAATGTCGCAAATTCATTATCAAGAAAGTCATACATAACAAGTTCCTGCTCCGTTACATCACTATTAAAAATATTCAAGTCTGTATTTACTAAATCCAAATACTTCTGTTCCATTGTTGTCGGTTCCGTTCCTCGTACGGAAAAAATAACACCATTCTCTACGTTATTGGTTGTATATTCTCCGGTTTCGATAGCAACAGCATAGAATCCTGAATTCTCATTGTCATCGTAGATGCCGACTATCTTCCAGTTTGCATAATCCAATGGCGGATCTATATTTTCATCTATTGCATCGTCAAAAAACTTCTGCTCTTCTTCTGTGGGTTCGCGAAACCAGAGATTATATCCCTTTTCTTCGCATACCTCCACAATCTCCTTAAATGTAGGTATGTAGTTTGGATCATATTCATCTTCGCGACCTTGTGCCTTTAAATCATCATAAATATCTTTACGTACCCATTCGATTTGATCGTCTGTTATTAAACAATTTGATATCATTGCCGCCCATGTATTTTCCTGCTCTGTATATTTATTACCCATTATTCATTACCTCCATTCTGTTTTCAATATATTCGTCTAACGTATACACGAACTCATCATTATTATCATAACCCATCCACATTTCGGGACAGCCTTCAGTTATATCATATATAACACTACTTCCTCTCCATGTCATATCTGCAATAACATTTTCACAATCCGTTATAAATGCGGTGTCTCCAAAATATAGTATAATAATTGTATCTGGCAATCCTCCATTTCTTATATCACCACCAATTTCATCTTTAAAAAACAAGTACTCCGTTTCAATATTCTCATCATCAATCTGCGAAATATCTACAAAAATATTCATAACTATATATGACGATTGTCCCATACTCTCACAATATCGCGTTATATCATCCAAAGTCACTGTATCTGCATTTGGAAAATTTTCTGGTGCCGATGAAAGTGTATTGGATATATCCACACTTAGATAGCACCCTGGGAATACCTGTTGTGCTAATGGACCATACTCTTCTTCCACCTGTCTGGCTACTACATTCTGCAAGTAATAATCATGTGATATTTTTGTTACTTCACCGCCCGTTCGCACTTCAAACAGCAACGTTGGGTCACTCTCCGAATAGCACATTGACCACATATCACCTGCATAATAGTAACTCTCAACCCCAAACTCTTCTCCATACTTGTCTTCCAACAACTCTGTTAGCTTCTGAGTGTCCGATTTAAACAATCCACACCCTGCCAAACACAGAGTCAATAATAGCGTACATACTATTATCAGTTTTACTTTTGTTTACTTTTTCATTTTTGAATTCCTTCCTTTTACGTTTTTATCTATATCAAGAAAGTTATGAGAAACTTTCGCTATTTTTACCACAAAAAAATGCAATCAAAGAAAAAAAGTTCTTCTTTGATTGCAACCGAACTACCTTTGATTATTAATTAACTAATAACCCTTTTACAGCTTCTAGCTTTGCGTCCCTGCCTTTCAACAGGTTTGCCCTCATCAATCTATTATTCTTTTTATAGGCTTTATAACTTACTTTTTCACACGAATAACTTTAGTATTTTAATCAAAATACAATATAATTTGCGTAAGTGAAGATGAATTTCGCTATGTGATAATAATTACCACCTTAACTTTCCTTCAAACTCTCCTGTATTCCCTCTATAAAAGGCTCAAGAAAATAATCCAACACAGTTCTCTGTCCTACGATGATGTCACATCGGCCTTCCGAACCGATATGTAACATATCTTCCGGCACATCCTGTAGTGCAACTTCGACAGGATATACATTTCCCAATCCATCTACAGCCACAGCAAGGGGCCCAATAGTTTTGACTTCTCCCTGCACAATCTCATATTGAGAGTTATCAAGAGCTGCCAATTTCACCTTAACCGAATCTCCCACGTGAACATATTCAATATCCGAAGTGGATATATATGCTTCAAAAATCACACATGCTTCCTCCGGAATAATATATGCAATATTTTGTCCATTAGATATATAGTATCCTTCAGAATTAATTTGCCAGTTAGAAATATTCCCTGAAGCAGTAGCAATAACACTTTTGTCTGCGATGATATTCTGCTGTTCATTAAGCTCTGCCTCTTTCTGACGAATCCGTTCTTTTAATGTATTTATGTACTGTAAAATTTCTAATTCACGTTCTATCACGAAATTGTCTTTCTGATTATCAATCAGTTTCTTATCTTCCGAAGTTTGTCTGACAATATCATACTGCTCTAATTGGAGACGGTAACTCTTTTGCTCCATACAAATTGCCTCTGCAACAGGTGCATATTCTCCATAAATGGAACAGTCAAATTCTTCTAAAGATTCTTCTTTATAAATTCTTTCATACATCTCTTTTTGTATCTCAAGAATTTCAATATCCTCCTGAAACTGTTCCACCGCCAATTGCTCGTCCGAAGAGTCGACACGCAGTAAAATATCTCCTTTCTCTACATAATCTCCATCTTTTACGCAGATTTCGGAAACACTTCCTGCATACGCATTGTTAATAGGGATAATATTCCCTTCCGCATTCAGACTTCCATATGCCGTTACCGTAATATCAATCTTAAACAAAGCCGCCCAAATAACGGTTACAATTAGCAACGTAGTAATCAATAGTATAATGAACTCCGACATTTTATTTTCCGGTTTTTCAATAATTTCAAGCATGGAGGGAAGAAAATCATATTTTAAATTTTTCTCCTTTATCTTTGTGTGTTTTTCAAGATATTTTTTCATTCCACATCACCTCTCAACTGCTGATGGTACAAATATGAATACAAACCATTCTGCCTCATCAATACATCATGGCTACCCTTCTCAACAATTTCACCTTTGTCCACAACCATAATTTCATCCGCTATTCTTAAGGTCGATAACCTATGTGCAATAATGAATACCGTTCTCCCACGGCATATTGCTTTCATATTCTTCTGAATGATACTTTCCGACTCATAATCAAGTGCAGAAGTAGCTTCATCAAAAATGAGTATTTTAGGATTATTGATAATGGCTCTTGCTATAGCAACCCGTTGTTTCTGACCGCCAGACAAAGATATTCCCTTTTCTCCTATAATCGTATCGTATCCTTCCTGCAACTCCATAATAAAATCATGCGCGCCTGCTATTTTAGCCGCTTCAATGATCTCATCTATTGTTTTATTGGGACAATGGATTGCAATATTCTCTGCCACACTTCCGTTAAACATAAAGTTTTCCTGCAAAACCACACCGATTTGATTGCGGAGAAGTATGGGATTGATAAGCGAGAGGTCCATTCCGTCAATGGATATCTTACCATTTTGTGGAATATACAGTCTTTGAATCAGTTTTGAAACGGTACTCTTGCCGGAACCGCTTCGTCCCACTAGACCAACAATTTGATTAGGTGGTATCTCAAAACTCATTCCTTTTAAAACATCCGCAGTATCCGCCCTATAACGAAACCACACCTTGTCAAAGGCAATTTTACCTTCAAGCTTTGGCAAAACAGCGGCCGCATTGACGCTCATCTGCTCCATAGGCGAATTAAAAATATCTCCTATCCTTTGTACAGATAAGGATGCCTGCTGATACTCCTGCCATAATTGAACCAACCTCAGTACCGGACCACTGACACGATTTGCCAACATACGAAAAGCCACAAGCTGTCCGATTGACAAAGTTCCATCAATAACCATCTTGGCTCCTTGTACCAAAATAATCAAATCAAAGATTCTCTGAATAAAAGTTGCTATATTTCCGGATGTGGAAGAGATAATGGATGTCTTATATCCTGCTTTTACATAATCAGACTGCAAATCTCCCCACTTATCTTCAAACTTATTCTCCAGTGCAAAAGACTTCACGGTCTGAATTCCGGTTATCGATTCCACAAGAAAAGACTGGGCATTAGCTCCTGCGCGGAATTTTTCATTCAAACTCTTCTTAAATAATGGTGTTATCACCAAAGAAAGAATTGCAAAAATCGGAATGGATATCAGCATAATAAGTGCCAACGGTACACTGTAGAAAAACAGTACTGCAATATAAACAGTAATAAAAATCAAATCTATCAACGAAGAAAGAGGTGTACCGGTTAAAAAAGCACGAATAGTGTCCAGTTCGCGAACGCGGGCAATGGTCTCACCCACACGTCTGGATTCAAAATATCTTAAAGGCAATGCAAACAGATGATGAAAAAGTTTTGCACTCAAAATCACATCAATTCGATTTGTGGTGTGTACAAACAAATAACTCTTGGCAAGACTTATCATCAGTTCATAGATATATGCAATCAATATACCAATAGCAATTGTATGTAGAGTTGAGAGTGCATGGTGTGATAAGACCTTATCCACCACAACCTGTGTCATTAAAGGTGTCAAAATCCCTATAATTTGCACCACAAAAACAGCAATTAATACACAGATAAATTGTTTCTTGAATTTGATAATAGTGGGAATAAACCAACGAAATCCAAATTTATGATTGGATTCATAAGACGAGGAATTCTTCTTGCCGAATGCAAGGATTCTTCCTGATATAAGCTGTAATAAGTCATCGTTCGAAATAACCTCCGGAGTCCCTTTTAATGGATCAAGTATGGTCCAGCTGTCATTCTTATACGTAAGAATTATAATGTATTGATTTTCCTTTGTTTCTGCAATCAAAGGAACGACAGTTTTCTGCATCTTTTTCACAGAAAGACTGCCTACTTTTACTTTCATTCCAAGTTGCTTACCTAACCGCAATAACTCCATTTCCGTTTCAGCATTTTCCCGAAATCGTTCAGCAGAATTTTTTGGCACCTTAACATTGAGATATTTCGCTACAATCTGAAAGCATAAATATCCCGTATTCATTCCGTTATTCATTTTTATCCCCTTTTACTATCTAAAAAAACAAAACCCTTTATGCAGTTGCTCATCGTAATCTGTATAAAAGGGTGATTTGTTTTTCACTATATTATTTATTCTTCAAAAATTCCGGAATCACAATAGTCTTCTCAGCCACATTGCTTCTCATTTCCTTCGGTTTAGCCGGTGCTACCGGTTTTACCACAGGAGCCTGTGCCTGCGCTGGTGCAGCCTGCGTTGCTACTGTCAAAGGACTAACCGGTGTAAAGTTCTGTGTATGAGCCAAAGGTCTTGATGACAAAGGACTGCTTGCCTTAGGCATTGTTCCCATTGCGCCAACCTGAGGCTTATATGGCTGGAATGTAGGCGGTGTATACTTCATTGCAGGTGTAGTCTGAGTAAACAAACCGGTTGCAATAACTGTAATCTTACATACATCCACTTCATCCGCATTATACATTGCACCAAAGATAATATTTACCTGGTCGCCTGTTAATTCCTGAACATAGCTTGCTGCTGCATTTGCATCGATAAGTGAGATATCACCTGATACATTAATGATAACATCCGTTGCACCATCAATGGTTGTCTCAAGCAAGGGGCTTTCTACTGCCATCTTAACAGCTTCCATAGCCTTATCTTCACCCTTACCAACACCGATACCGATATGTGCAATACCCTTATTGGTCATAACGGTCTGAACATCCGCAAAGTCAAGGTTAATAACTGCGGGCATATTAATCAAATCTGTAATACCGGAAACTGCCTGCTGCAATACTTCATCAGCCTTCTTAAGTGCATCCGGCATAGTTGTCTTCTTATCAACAATCTGGAGAAGCTTCTCGTTGGGAATTACAATTAAAGTATCCACATTTTCTTTCAATCGTTCAATACCTGCTTCTGCATTTGCCATACGGCCCTTTGCTTCGAAGCGGAAAGGTTTGGTAACAACACCAACGGTAAGAATACCCATGCTCTTAGAAAGTTCTGCAACGATAGGTGCTGCACCGGTTCCGGTTCCGCCACCCATACCACAGGTAACAAATACCATATCTGCGCCCTGCATAGCAGTTGCGATTTCTTCTCTGCTCTCTACGGCAGCTGCTTCACCGATTTCAGGCTTTGCACCTGCGCCAAGACCTTTCGTAAGTTTCTCACCAATCTGGATTAACTTAGGTGCTTTACAAAGCTGTAAAGCCTGTCTGTCTGTATTAATACCGATAAATTCAACACCGGTAATATTCTCATCAATCATTCTATTAACAGCATTATTTCCTGCACCACCTACACCTACTACAATAATTCTGGCAGCTGCATTTGCATCATTGGTTCTGATTTCAAGCAAGGTTACGTCCTCCTTAATATTCCTTATTCCGCTTACACATTAAAATAAACAATTACTCCACTCTATGTACTCTTATGGCACTCTTTGTCCATTTTTTATATTCATCTTTATAATGATATAATTTTTTTTAAATTTTATCAACCTATTTTTTTGTTTTTTATCAAGAAATAAAAGACTTTTTATAAAAAATCGTTTTTTTGTTTTTTATAAAATTAAATATCTTCTTCAAATGTAATATCTTTATTACTCTCAGAGAAGTTTTCCATATGCAAAACTCCGCTTTTTCCTTCCAGGTGCGGTAAAATTCCGGTCAAATGCATAATAATCTGATCCATATCCGCATCTTCGCCCATAATCACACGAACCTTACCAAAGTGAAGACTTACATCATACAACGAATCAAATTGAATTTTCGTCGCAGATAATCCGTGTTTGTTTAAAAGATTGGTAATATTCAAAATTTCCTGGAATATTGCATCATTTTCTACCGGCAAAGCCTCGTGAAGCACCACATGGTTAAACTTAAGGCCCGACACTTCCGGAATTCCCGGTGTCAAAACATTAGAACTTTCCACCACAATGCCGTCTTTATCAAAATACATATAACTGCCCAAATACTGTACGTATCCGGCAAGGGCTTTTTCATAGACCGTGATTTTAACCGTCTGCCTGTCCACAACAGAAACATCAATACGCTCTACGAAAGGCACGTCGGTAATGCTTTTATTATGATACTGCATAGATAAAAAGACTGAATTATTGCTAAAATCGCTATTCATTACCATATCGGTAATTTGATCGGTACTGTAATGAATATTCCCTTCCACCATTACCGACGTAATGCGGAATGCATTCATAAACCAAATCACTCCGCCGGTAATCAGAAGCATAACCAAGGCAACAAGACCGCACTTCATCATAAGGCTTTTGGAGCCACCCATATTCAGTTTGCGCTTTTTTCTTTTACTCATGATCGTCCGTCCCTTAACTTAATACCACGGCCGACTCCCAGTACAATACCCACTTCTATCATCAGAAACAGAATAGACGAACCGCCGTAACTGATAAACGGCAGGGAAATACCGGTATTGGGAATGGTATTGGTTACTACCGCAATATTTAAAAGCACCTGAATGGCAAAATGCCCCATAACGCCTACTACAAGCAAGGCACTGTATAAATCCTTGGCATTATTGGCAATTACCATACATCTCCAAATCAGAATTACAAACAAAAGCATAATACAGAACGCACCAAACAGACCCAATTCTTCGCAGAGAATCGAGAAAATCATATCGTTCTGTGCTTCCGGTATGTAATTTAACTTCTGCATACTTTTACCAAGTCCCTTACCGAACACACCGCCGGAACCGATAGCATACAAAGACTGTAAGGTCTGGAAACCTTCATCCTGCGAATAAGCTTCAGGGTGGAACCATGCTAAAATACGCGCAAATCGGAAGTTTTCCGTAGTGGGTTCTACAAAGAAATAAATACACAGCACAATAATGGCTACTACGGCAATACCGCCCCCGGTTACCAGGGCAACCTTTTTATAATCGGGACTTGCAACAAAAATCATCAAATAAGCAATGGCAAAAATGATAATAGCACTACTTAAGTTATTACTGATAAAATAAACCAGTGCACACATAGGCAAGGGGAATAGTAATGCAATTCCAAATCCTTTCCAAGTTTTTAGACTTTTACCCATTTTACAAATAACATTTGCGAGAAACAGAATCATACAAAGCTTTGCTATTTCCGCAGGCTGTAAGTTAAAACCGATACCCGTTTTTAACCATCGTGTCGCACCGTTTACCTCTACACCAAGAGGAGTCAGCAAAAGGAAAAGCCCCACCGCACCGATGATATAATAGGTCAAAGAAAACTTAGAAAAAAGTTCCGTCGGTATAAACGACACAAAAATCATCGCAACCAATCCAAGTGCCGCAGCAATGGCCTGACGTTTCATATAGTAAGCCGGATCATTGTAATCCAAATTAGCTTCATAAGAACTTGCGGAATAAATCATAATCAGACCAAAGCCCACAAGAAAAATAACCACAAACAGTAAAGTGTAGTCAAAAAAACTCTCTTCTCTTTTACGATTATCAAAAAACTTTCTTATAAAATCCATTTGGATTCCTCCTGCCAAAACCTTACCTTACAAACTTACACGCCCATCAACGCAATCAGACATGCAATTGCTGTGATAATGGTAAACACCGCAACAATTTTGGTTTCTTTCCAACCGCACAATTCAAAATGATGATGAATCGGCGCCATTTTAAACAATCTTTTACCCTTAGTGATTTTGAAATATCCTACCTGGAGAATAACCGATAATACTTCTGCCACATAAATGCAGGCAACGATTACAAGGAACAAAGGCATCTGAAGTACGTATGCCGTAGCCGCTACAAAACCGCCCAATGCCAGCGACCCGGTGTCTCCCATAAAAACACTGGCCGGATGCACATTAAACAACAGGAAGCCAAGCAACGCACCCACTACCGCGCAGGTAATCGGCTCGATTCCGCTCTGGGTTCCCATAGCAACCACCGTAAAAAACATAGCAATCATAAGGGTTACCGAACTTGCAAGACCATCTAAACCGTCCGTAAAATTCGCGCCGGTATCGGTTCCCAAAATTACAATAAACATAAAAAGAATGTTAAACCAGCCCATATCAATATAGGTATCCGGCATAAAAGGCACCTTCATTGCAAGACTGATATCCGTATACTGATAAATGTAAAAAATGAAAATACCGGTGATAATAATCTGAAGCCCCATCTTCTGCCACGCGCGAAGCCCCATGGAACGCTTCAATACAACCTTGATATAGTCATCCAAAAATCCCACAAGACCGAATCCCAAAGTCAAAAAGAGAATCGGAATAATCTTCGGATAATCCTTGATATAAAAGACTGACGCCACCACAATACCTACAAGAATCAGAATACCGCCCATGGTAGGAGTTCCCGACTTACTCAAGTGACTCTTCGGGCCATCATCTCTTACTGTCTGCCCCACTTTCAGTCTGCGCAAAAAAGGAATCACCAAAGGTCCTAAAATCACGCTTACCGCAAAAGATATAATAATGGGGATAATTGAATCGTATAACATTTTCATTTCCTTTCTATTGACATTTATAAGCCTATGTTACCTTTTTCACTATTATGTTTCGCTTAAAAATGCCTGCTGTTCATTATAATCCGTTCCTTCCAGATACGGAAGTATGTTTTCAAATAACTGTCGCACTACCGGCGCTGCAATAGT
This sequence comes from Lachnospiraceae bacterium, assembly GCA_017622505.1. Classification (GTDB taxonomy): domain Bacteria; phylum Bacillota; class Clostridia; order Lachnospirales; family Lachnospiraceae; genus UBA3766. The sequence continues at coordinate 16,378 of JAGAQZ010000063.1, read as the reverse complement.
GCCGCCATAATATACACCCTTAGGGTTATGGATTACCACCAACGCAATCACTTCCGGCTCATCCGCCGGTGCAAATCCGATAAAAGATGCTATGTATTTACCGCTTCCCCTGGGCAAAGTCTGGCTTGTCGCAGTCTTACCTCCCACGGAAAAACCTTCCACATATCCGTTTCGCCCGGTGCCTTCCGAAACCACCTGTTCCAAAAGGTACTGCACCGTCTCAGAAGTATCTTCGCTTACGAGACCGCTTTGCACTTCATAAGCGAATTCTTCCGCCACACTTCCGTCCGGAGCTATGGTACGCATTGCAAAATGGGGTGTCACGCGGTCACCGCCGTTTATAATCATAGATACGGTTGTCACCAGCTGTATGGGTGTAATCTGAAACGACTGTCCGAAAGAAACCGTTGCCAGTTCCACAGGTCCCATATTTTCCGCCCGGTGCATAATCGTTCCGGCTTCTCCCGGCAAATCCACACCTGTTTTATCCAAAAGTCCAAAATGTTCAAAATAATATACATAGCGGTCCACACCTAACCGGCCGCCCACGGTAATAAATACCGGATTACATGAATTCATAATTCCCTGCGTAAAAGTCTCGCTTCCGTGTCCTGTAGTTTTATGACAGCGAATTCTTCTGTCCTCTACCATAATATACCCGGGACAATAAAAACTATCCTCAGGACTGACCACACCTTCTTCCAAACCTGCCGCAGTGGTAATAATTTTAAAAGTGGAACCCGGCTCATAAGTATCATTGATACAACCGTTCCTCCACATAGAGTTCAGTGCATCCTGATACGCCTCTCCCGTAGGCGTTTCCGCACCCACTTCCAAGTCAAGCTCATAGGGACTGTTTAACTGAAACTCAGGAACATCAACCATAGCATATAACTCACCGTTCTGCGGGTTCATAACAATAATCGAGACTCTGTCCGCCTCATTATTGGCCATCGCCTGATACGCAAGCTGTGTGGCATATTCCTGAATGTTCATATCCATACTGATTTGCAGGTCATTTCCTTTAAGTGGTTCAATACGGTTTTCTACCGCATTCTCCACTTCCACTCCGGCTGCATCCGTCATGGTAAGAATGGTTCCGGGCGTCCCCTGTAATTCTTCATCGTAAATCACTTCCAGACCGATAATCCCCTGATTATCCGCCCCTGTAAAACCAAGCACCTTGGAAGCAACTTCGTTATATGGATAATATCTTTTATAATCTTCATCAACCTTCACACCCGGAAGATTGTAATTCCGGATACGGTCTCCGATTTCTTTGTCTACATTACTTTTAATCTTCTCAATAGAGGAACGTTTCTCAACCCTCGCACGTACAGTTTCTTCCGGCAAAGACAATTCGGCACACAAAACCCTAATGACCTCTTCCGGATTCTCAATCTGATTATGAATGACTGAAACCGTACATACCGCCCGGTTATCAGCAATCACAACACCATTCCGGTCAAGAATCCGTCCTCTCGCCGCCTTGATATGTCGTTCTCTTTCATGAAGTTGCCTTGCAACTTCCGAATAGTATTCGCCCTTGATAATCATCAGATACCCAAGACGTCCCGTCAGTATAAAAGTACACAATAAAACAAGCATAAAGAAAACAAAAATCTTTCCATGATGCCTTGTTTTGTTTCTTTCCAGCATAGAAACCCCACCGAAGCGACCTTATTATAAGTTTATTAGCGCTTGGGTGAGGTTATTCTGCGAATATTCTCACTATTCTTCCGGCTCTTCCGATTCCTCGGGTCCACCCTGTATCAAACCGGAACCGGGATTAATCGGTCTTCCCGTCTCAGGATCCAAAAACTCTCCTGTATAAGGGTCAATGGCATAACCTGTTTCAGGGTCAATTTGCACCTCCGGCTTTTGCGGTTCTTCCGAAGTTTCTCCTTCGGTTCCCTCTTCGCCTTCTGCACCTTCTTCACCGTCCTCACCTTCCTCTGAAGTCTCTTCGTCAGGTTTTACAAGGTTTGCATTGTATAAGCCTCTTGCCTCCAAATCGGCAATTTCTTCTTCTGACAATTCCTCTGTCATATAAATATTCAAATACGGTAATACTTCCGTAAGAATTTCTTTCGTAATAAGACATGCCTCAGCTGTACCACCTGTCTGGTCAGGCATATTCGGGCGATCGATTACCACGTAAATTGCAATCTGCGGATCATCCGCAGGCGCATATCCCATAAAGGATACTACGTAATCCTCTTTACTTCTGACACCGTTTACAACAGTTTCCGCAGTACCTGTCTTTCCGCCGATGGCATATCCTGCAGGTCTTGCTTTTTTACCGGTACCGCTGATTACTACTTCATTACAATACTCAATAATCTTTTCTGAAGTAGTACCGGAAATTGTCTGCTTCAATAATCTCGGCTCGATATTTTCAATAACGGCGCCATCTGCGCTAAGCACCTGGCTTACCATATGGGGCTCATAATAATAACCGCCGTTTACCAGAGAGCAGAATGCTGTAATCATCTGAATCATGGTAACATTGTAACCCTGACCGAATGACGAAGTCGCAAGTTCCGTAGGTCCCATTGTATTCTCATTAAATACTAGAGAGATAGTTCTTGCTTCACCGGTAAGGTCAATATTGGTCTTTAAACCAAAATTAAATTCTTCAAAATATTTCAAATAGGTGTGCTTGCCTGTGGCATCCGCGATGTGCATCAAAGCAACGTTACAAGACTGGGCTACCGCGTTAGATACATTAATCTCACCATCACCATAACGGTTGTGACAACGGATTTTATAACCGCCGATTTCAAGCAAACCGCCGCAATAATAGGTTTCATTTCCGGTAATGGAACCGGAGTCAATGGCTGCCGCCACTGTAAAAGGCTTTGCAACGGAACCTGGCTCGTAAGTCGCGGAAATACAGTAATTCTTCCATAATTCCGCTAACATTTCCCCTACGGTTCCACCGCTTTCTTCTACTGCCGCAATTTCTTCCGGCGTAAAATATAGTTCCGCATTTCGGGGTTCGTTTAAGTCATAAAAGGGATATCCTGCCATGGCAAGAATATTACCCGTATCCACTTCCATAATGATACAACCGGTATTATAGCTTCCGTCTTCGTTTTCACGATAATTTCCGAAATATGCCTCGTTGTATTCCGTTAACTTCTCTTCTACAATCTTTTGGATATTGGCATCAATGGTAGTAACCAGAGTATTACCGTTTACCGCCGGGATCGTAGTACGTTCCAAGTTGGAATCCTCATTCAGGTAACCGTATTCTCTACCATTGGTTCCGTTTAAAGTATCGTTATAGTACTCTTCTAAACCATAGGCACCGGCATTACCCGCATTGGTATAGCCAAGCACATCACATGCCACTGTTCCCAAAGGATAATATCTCAAATACTCCTCTTCAAACCAAACGCCCTGCAAATCCGTCAGTTCTTCAGATGCCTTTGCTTCTTCCACCATAGCTAAGAAAGGCTGAATCTCTTCATAATCCAGTCTTTTGGCAAGTACATAGTATTTTGAATTAGGATTCTCCGCCGCGTAAGCAGAAATCTCATGCGAATTCACCCCAAAGCACTTCTGTAACGCGCTGATGGTTGCTGTTGTAGTACCTGCTGTACGGTTCTCATAATAATTCATAACAGACACGTCCAAGACAACATTGTAAACCTTCTTGCTGACCGCAAGAGTAGTTCCGTTGCTGTCCACGATACTACCGCGCTGATAGGGAATAATCATACTGTCATAATGACGCTGTGATAAAACCGTATGGGTATATTCATCACCTTTTTGCGTATTGATTAAAACCAATCTTACCCCAAGCACGACAAAAGCTAGTAACACCATTACAAACAGCATTACTAGTTTTTTTCGCATGTCCATATCAAATTTCTTTTTCTTTGTCTGTTTTGACGCTTTCAAAATTACACCCGCTTTGATTAATCGATGTCAGAGTATTGTTTTACATAGTCACCGATTTCATCGGTATACTTCACAATCTGGCCCTCCGTAGCGTAATGCATTCCCAACTCTTCCTGCGCAATTCTTTTTACTTCGTTTAAGTCAACTGAATTTACGATACGGCTGTACTCTTCATCGTTATCTGCCTTTAAATTCAGATACTGGCTTTCCAAAGATGCAATTCGCTCCACGCTGTTAACCACTTCCGCATTCGCACGGATATAGCCGGTTAACATCACAATCGCCATTGCCATTGCCGCAATCAGAAACATAACGTAAGGCAAATTCATATGCTTTGCCTTCTCGCGATTCTTTCTGGTAGTTGCACTTAATTTCTTACGGGGTGCCTCGTCCAATTCCCTCTTAATATCGGGAACTGTATTGCCATATATATACTCTCTTCCGGTTGTCGCACGACCTGCATTTGCTGCCATAGGTCTTCTGTTTGCGTACTGTACCCTTTCCATTTTACTATCCTCCTTGATATTACACAATCCTTCTTTTATAAAAATTTTGACTTTTCTTTTACCTTTTTCTTCTTTTCTCGGTTTCTTTTTCTATATTTTGCAAATCTCACATTTACCGATTATTCATTGCATTTTTCAAAAATACGTAACTTTGCCGATTTGGAACGTTTATTTTCTTCCATCTCTTCGTCGCTTGGCAGAATCGGTTTTCTTGTGATTACCTTGCCTTTTGATTTGTTACCGCAGGTACAAATCGGAAAACTCGGTGGACACACACAAGGGTTCTCCGCCTTCTTAAAACTGGACTTGACGATTCTGTCCTCTAACGAATGGAACGTAATGATACATAACCGGCCGCCCGGCTTAAGTGCATCTATCATATCGTCCAATGTATCTCTCAAAACCTCCAATTCGCGGTTGCATTCAATTCGAATCGCCTGGAAGGTGCGCTTTGAAGGGTGACCGCCCGTCACGCGCATCTTGGCAGGAATGGCCGCTTTGATGATTTCATTTAATTCAAAAGTAGTTTCAATAGGCTTGTCTGCCCTTGCTCTCACAATGTGCTTTGCAATGTTCTTTGCAAACTGGTCTTCGCCATAATCCTTAATAATGCGGAACAGTTCCATTTCGCTGTAACCGTTTACGATATCTTTCGCAGTCAAACTCTGACGCTGATCCATACGCATGTCCAGCGGGGCGTCATTTTTATAGCCGAAGCCTCGTTCTACCGTATCCAGCTGATAAGACGAAACTCCCAAATCAAGCATAATGCCGTCTACACCTTCCGGTGCGTGTTCTTTCAGAATTTCCTTCATGGCAGAATAATTACTGCGTACAATTGTTACCTTCTCTTCATACGGCTTCAGTCTTTCGGTTGCTGCCGCTATAGCTGCCGCATCCTGGTCAATGCCGATGTGTCTTCCGCCATCGTCAAGTTTCTTTACAATTTCCAATGAATGCCCGGCACCGCCTAAGGTCCCGTCTACGTATATTCCGTCCGGTTTAATATTTAATCCGTCAATCGTTTCCCAAAGAAGAACCGACTTGTGTTCAAATCCCATATACTCCTCCAAACGACTGTCTTAAATCCAAATACCGGTTTCATCCAGTTCTTCTGCAAGTTCGCTGATGTTGGTTGCGCTCATTACATCATCATACTTCTCTTTTGCCCAGATTTCGATATGACTACCCATACCAACTAACACAACATCTTTTACAATGCTTGCATGCTCTCGTAAAAATGCCGGAACCAAAATACGTCCCTGGCTGTCGGTTTCCACTTCCGTGGCACCACCGATTAGGTATCTGGTGAACTCTCTTGCCTTGCGGTTTGTCATACGGACTTCGCCAAGCTTGTCCATTACTTTCGCCCACTCATCCCCGGCATACACAAACAGGCAGTCATCAATTCCTCTTGTTACAACAAATTCGTTTCCCAGTTTTTCACGGTACTTTGACGGAACGATCAGCCTGCCTTTGGTATCAATTGTATGATTGTATTCGCCCATGAAACCCATCAACATACACAATACCTCTTTTGGAATGCAAAAATGGGTGATTTTACTCCACAAACCACCACTTTGTTTCACTTTTTACCACTTTTACGGTCATTTTACCCCATTTCCAAGCTGTAATCAAGCATTTTTTCACTTTTTGTTCACTTTTTTATAATTTTTTTAGACTTTTACAAAATCTTGTGTTTTTGGGATTTTGGGACACAATTTTTATTTATAAAAGAAATAAAAAAGAGACCGTTCTTCCCCAAAAACGATCTCCTTTTTTGTAATTTATGTAATTTTTTTACACAAACAATTTGATAGGTTGCTTTTTATCCTAAAATTCTTCTGTTTAAATTATTAGCCTGTATACGGTAACACTTCAAAGTATTCAGCCTCTGATACACCGTTAATCATAACTCTGCCTTCTACGTCGAATTCATATGTGATATAACCGCCTTCTCCGGTTTCAGCCACCTTGAAAAACATTTCATTCCATGTACTTGCGCCATCGATAATAATCTTGGTTCCCGGCTGAAGTGTTGTGTTACCGCCTTCCATCCAAACAGGCAATTCTTTGGTTACGGTAAGGGTATGGCGTTCAACGTTATAGCTTGTATCCATAGTGTAAATATTTCCCTTAACTGCAAATTCTCCGTTATCCTTTAATTCATGTACCATACCTACCCAGTAAGTACCTAATACATTAACCGTTACTTCGGTTCCGAAAGTTTTTTCGTTGGGATCATATGATATAACACGTACATTTGTTGTTGTAGAACAATATGTAGGTACATCACCGCTTACTTCATAAACCTCCACGACATAATCAGCTGACATCGCATCGTATCCGAGTACAAGGAATACTTTTCCTGCAGAATGTTTTACAACAATAGCTTTATCCACACGTGTCCAGTCATTGTTTACGCTGGAAACAAACGAGAAATCTACTGCTTCCGGATTTAACTCAATGCTGTGAATATTATCATAAGCGGTCAAATGTTTAGTAACGAGATCTTTGAAAACGCCATAAGAATCTTTTGTCTGTACTGTCTCATTTGATACAGGTGTACTCTGTGTTGTTGTATTCTGGCCTGTCACATCATTTGACTGGTTGTTTGATGCAGAATTCTGGGTTGTGCTTCCAAGCACTACCGGTGTCTGCATAGATGCATTCTGCATTGTAACATCCTGTGTGGAAACTACTGCATTCCCGGTCTGCGTTGCTGTTCCGGGATTATCAAAGCTTACATTCACACTGCCATCTTCCTGCATTGTAATGTTTTCCAAAGAAAATCCGTCCACTTCCACATTAATATTCGACAAGTCATCGGAAGCTGTGATTTTCATTGTTACGGGATTACATCCCGCCAATGTCATACATGATAATAATAATGTTGTTACTAAAATTCTTTTCATAAAGAATCCCCTTTCACTCAAATCTTTTATTCATTCCTTTTACACTTGCAAGCAGTTGGTTTGTATCAACTTGCTACTTACATTTTGTATAATAGTATCGTTTTACTACTTTGTCAACACTTTTTTTAAAATTTATTTTTTTAATTTAATTTTTGTTTTTTTACTATTCTTCCAAAAAAGAAACACGCCACATAAAAATCCCCTTTTACCGGACTTTTCATCCGATAAAAGGGGTTCTATACAACGTTTTGGTTAATCAGAGAATTCCAATACATTTTCAAAATAATCATAGTGAGAAACTCCGGCAATCTCAAAAAACTCCGTAGTTGTTTTTTTATAACTAATAATTCCCTCCTCACCTGTTGATACCACGCGGAAATATATCTCTTTACTGCCATCCGACGGACATCCGGTAATCACAATCTCTTCTCCCGGTTTGATAATACATTCTTCTCCGTCTATAATAACAGGAAGTTCCTTTATTACTCTCAAATTTCCACTTTCATGAGGCTCAAAGATATAACCTTCACTTAATTCCACAAAGTGTCCGTTCTCATCAAGGGCATAATCTTTATAACTCTGATAGGTTCCAATCTTATATAACGTACGAACCGTTTCAATCCGTTCGATTCCCACTTCACCAACCATTTGTGTTCTGCCCATATACTCCGTCCGGCCCCAATCATCACCGCTATCACTGGTGATATCATATACGCGAACCTCATAACCTGTACTTATGTTATAGATATGAAATATCAGAAACATTTTTCCTGCGGGATGCTTTATAACATAACTGTCTTCAAGACGATTCATTTTTTCTCCTTGAAAACTATTTTCCAGCTCATCACGCAATACGAAATAGTAGTCCAACTCCGTAGATAACTCTATTGCTTCCCCTGCTTGTATGTCCGGCACAGTTTCTTTCAAATAATTCTTGAATTCCCGATACGTCATATATCGCTCCACAGTATCAAACTCAGGCGGTTCAGTAACTCCCGATACATTTGAAAAAAATGTTCCGTCCGGCCCCACATCACCATAAATGTTTCCATTATCGCAGATTATCAGATTATAATATTGAAAAGACGCAACACCCGGAACATATCCTCTGTAGTAAAGTCCTATGCTATCATCCTCCAGTACACAACCGGATATTTCTACCCGACCGTATTCTGTAGTAGTAACAAACCATTTCTCATAAAGTTCTTCACCCATCAGCTTTTTCAGTTCTGTAAGCTGCTCATCGGTATAGGTTTCTTTTAATATATTGGCATTGGTATAGGTCGGTTCTCCTGCAATAAATTCACCATGCGCAAAACAATTCACACTGAATGCTCCGATTTCACCACCAATTCCCGTAGCATATACCTGCAATCCGTCTTCGGTACGTTTAAAAGCGATATATTCATACGGTACCGCATACCCTCCATACTCATCGTCATCCGCCCAATCATTATATATTTCATAGATTGCCAAATTCTCTGTTACAAAATAAGCCCTTTCGTTCATAATATCCCCGCCATTTGCATACCAGAGAAAAGCCCCATCCACATCAAAGCCGGTTTCATCCTGATTACTAATGGTAATTTTACCGTAATGGTAGGTTGGCACATTGGTACGATTCCATTCTCCCGTAAAATCCATTGCATTTTCCTGGGGTGTGACGGCATTGTATAATACCTTCCCTACTTCCTCTTCAAAATATAAACTTTCCTGTGTCTCCGGTGCATCCAAAGCTGCCAATGCCTCTTCTAATGTCATATCCGAAACATAATCTATCTCTTGACTCTCCTCTGACTGTGACGCATTCTCTTCCGCAGATGCATCGACGCTCTCTTCGCTGATAAGCTTTTCCTCTGCAACCGATGTTTCTTCGGTGGCATTGCCCTGCTGCCCATTGCAGGCAAGCATCCCAACCATCATAACAGCCATTAAAAATATTACTATGCGTTTTCTCATTTCATCCCACTTTCTTATAGCACTTTAAAATAAGTATTATCTTACCTTTTATCCGTACATCAGCCCATCTTCCACATAATCATAGTCCGGCACTTCCGTCGCACCTTCCACATTGCTGAAGAATATCCTGTCTTTGCCAATCCTTCCGTAAATATCACCATTATCAAATACATATATTTTATAAAAAAGTGTTGTTTCTCTTCCCATGGAATATGCATGATAATGCTTCCCCTGCGTGCCGTCTTCCAGCACAATATCATATATAAACAAACTGCCGTTTTCTGTAGTCTCCACAAAACAATCCCTATAAAGTTCCGGACCAATCAGGGTCTTAATTTCATCCTGTAAAGTTTCTGCATACGTATCATCTAAAATATTTACATCCGTATAAAAAGGGTCCCCTTGTATATAATTGCCTTCCGCAAAACAATAATTCTGAAACATACCGAATAAATCATCACCACGGGCGGTAGCATATACATTTAATCCGTCTTCCGTATATTCAAAAGCAACGTATTCGTACCAGTTTGTCTCACCGCTCACCTCATCCGGCTTGGCACATTCATTATACACTCTGAGAATCGCCAGATTCTCCGTTACCAAATATGCCCTGCCCTCGATAGACGCTTTGTAAGACTGAAAACGAAATCTCCCGCCTACATCAAAGCCACTCTCATCCTGATCATTAATATAAACCGATCCACTCCACAGACTCTTTACATCCGTACGTTGCCAGGTTCCCGTAAAATCCTTTGCGTTCTCTTGAGAAGATGCATAATAAAACAAAGCTGCACCCTCTTCCGGTTCAAACACAAGGAAATGGTCCGTTTTGGCATATTCCATACGTTCCAAAGCTTCCTCCAAAGTCATTGTCGGCACAGGCACACTTTCTTCCGTCTCCGAGGCTTCCGCATTTGCCGTTTGTTCATATGTATCTTGCGAGGCATCTCCGTCCGATTGTCCTGCTGCCAAATCCATTCTCACCGTACATGCAAACATTCCCATCGCATTTGCTATGGTGGCATCTGCTTTCTGCACGCAGCCAAACATATTCAGGATAAGAGAGGCTACCAATATCAACGAAACAGCTTTTGTCTTCTTTCGCATAACGTTTTTCTCCTCTTTTACATCGCAGGCATTTTATTCAAAACTCCTTATCAGAAAATCCAACTGTTTACAATCTCACAATCCAAAAACTTCGTGAAATCTTTCCATTCCAACGAATCTTCAATATAAGCCCCGTTTGCATCATGCCTTTCGGAAACAAGTTCCCTTCCGTCTGCCGAAACAAGAATAAAATCTAACGAAGAATAGTGATATTCCCCTTCACCATCCGAAATATATGAGTACAACCAGAATACATAAAATGCATCATTCTCGGATTTGCCGATATAGGTCAGGCAGGTTTTGGTCTTATCCGGCAAAGGATTGGCTGCATCAAAGCTTTCCATACCGCCTTCACCATACTGCATTGTCACATAACCCAAACCGGATTTCTCTTCATAAGTAATGCCATCCATTTGAACAGTGGCATTTCCCTTCGGATCAAAATACGGCATTGCGTCGCAATATGTACGATACTGTTCGATATCGGAACCCTCATAAATAAAGTTATATGCAATTTCCAATGCCTCTTTCTCTGTAATCAGGTTCTCGTAATCAATATCAACGCCTGCTGCCGCTCTGTCCTTTGCCAAATACTCCTGCGCTTCTTCCAAGCTGCAGTCACGTCTGCTTACGATAAAAGCAAGTTTCCAGTCATCTCCCTCTTTTACGGCAAGATATTCATACCGCTCGCCCGGCACACCCTCCGGTGCAATATCCGCAGGATAAGTTGCATACACAGAGAATCTGCATTCATCGTCATCTCCTTCAATATCCTCTATCACATAGCTCTCCCAAGGGCAGACCATGCCACCGCCAAATAGTTCTGCTCTTTGATAAAAGACACCGTCCTTTTCGTAATATAAGGGGAATCCGCCGCAGTACTCATACAGCAGATAATCTGCCTCCTCTTCCGTATAAATACTGCGTATAAAATCTTCAAACTGCGCAAAACCGGCAAAATACTCATTTGAAACAACTACTCTTCCGTCCGTGCTTCCTTCCATAGAAAGTCTTCCGTACTCAAATGCGTTGGTAATACAGAAATAGTTACCGTCCACCAGACAACGCAATTCTTCTTCTGAAATATCCGGAACAGAAGTTTCTTCCACAGTGCTTTCATCCGCTTCCTCTGTACTGTCACTTTCTGTCATTTCACTGTTATCATCTGTGGTTTCGCTGTCAGACTCAGGTTGCATGGATAAGGTTTCACTACTTGCATCCGAGACGTTTTCCTCCGAAATCGGCTCCTGTCGATTGCAACCTGCAATTAAAATCATAATTGCAACCAACGCCCACATATATATTACCTTTTTCATCATACTTTTACCCCTCTAAACACAATTTACTTTTATTACTTTTCATACTCAAATCGCAAACAAACGCAGACAATACATATTCTTAATAACTCTGTATCAACTTAATCTCACCGGTACTCAAATCCTTATAATAATCATAAGTAATACGTCTTACATAAAAGTCACGCCAACCGATATTCTGTTCTATATCATGGTCAGAAATCTCCACACTAAAAAACAGCTTATCTCCAATATATTCCGCTCTTACAACATTCCATTCGACCGTTCCGTTCGTTTCTCTTCGAATGAATGGTGTATCAATTCCCAATGCATTGATTTCTTCTGCGGACAATACAATATAGCTGCACCCCGTGTTATCCGGTGTGGCATACAAATGATATCCGTCATCTGTTGCGTAATGTCCCAAAGCAAGATGCCCCATATCATTCTCGCCGTATACAGCAGTTGGTGCCTCAGCACCCTGCTCTCCCGCAAACTGCTCACATTCTGCCCATCTTTTCCACTCTTCGTCTACGGTTCCGGACGCAGGATAATATATCCATGCATTCTCACCTTGTTTTACAATATGAAATTGAGTGGCTGTGTCCGACATAAATATTTTGTTACACTCACCTGTAAACTTGTCCACTTCATAAACCGCACCGCTGGCAGGCATATGCCCGCTTCCGCTATACGACATAATCATAAAATAAATTTTATCCCCTATAAAATCAGCATCCGATATTGCAATGTCCGATATCCCCCACAGTTTTCCTTCCTCATCTACAAACAGGTCCCTATACTCTTCTGTAATGATATCCGTCTCCGGTATTTTAGCTAATACGTTTACATCACCGTAATAAGTAGTCCTGCAGATATGGAACTCTTCGCCATTTACTCCCACCATAAAGTACATACCGTCTTCATCCATACCAATCCATTCGCCCGATGAATACTTTCCTAAATTCACTGCCTTAACCTCTTTGGTTACCAAATCAATATAACATTCATCAAACATTCCGCTCATAAAAGAAATTTTAGTTTCATATCGTTGGATAAATTCAATAGAATCTTCACTACTGTAGAGATACTTTACATCACCACCCGACAAATCGCAGGAATAGATTTTATAAAGTCCGTCCTGATCCAGTAATGTGGAATAGATTCTGGGGCCGTTACCATCGACATCAATAATGTACATAGGTCCATATCCGTAATCCGTTCCTACCTTGGTAAGATTTCCCTGTGCATCCATACACATCAGGCTCTTCTCAATAAGTGGTTCGGCGGAATAACCGATATCAGCCCATAATGCACCTTCCTCAAAGCTTTCGGCATTATATTGTCTAAAGTAGATATTACCGTCCCACTCCGCATAGTGTTGGTTTTCCATCTCCGGCAACTCATTGATTGCATAAGTGGCATACACCGGTGCACCGGTAGGACATTTATCGGAATAAACCACGGTTTGCGTATCCCCAAGTTCTTCCGCTCCTGTATTCTGCACTGTTTCACTTTCTGATTCTTCGGTTTCCACAGCTGTACTTACTTCACTTTCTGTCATCGAAGTCTCTGCCATTTCCTCTTTTTCTGCACAGCCATACATTCCAAGCACAAGAACGGTTACCCAAAATACACTGATAATTTTTATTCCCTTTCCACGCATTACCTTTTTCATTTTTATAACCTTTCCAACTATACAACTAATTCATCACATTGTTTTATTCATAATACCAGGCAGACGTTTTAACAATGTCAAGACTTCCCAGTATTCTGTCGTACTCAAACTTCGTTATTTCTTCTCCGTTGTACTCATATACCGTATCCGGTCCGTCCGGTTCCCCGGGATTGTCCCAATAATACTTTGCAAGCGTAAATTCTTCGATAATCGTTCCGTCAGAGTCCAACCTGCGCAAATGGTACCATTGCCGTCCGCCGTGGGTAGTATCGCTTTCCATAATCCAGTTCTGCTCGTCATATTCTGCATAACTGATTACATTAGCCGTACCCTGCCCGGTTGCAATAATATACACTTTACCGTTTCTTGCATCCAGATAAGTCCCGCCGTAAGGACCGCGCACAACCATTTCATAATCTGAATCCGCATCCAAATTAGCCAATCTGCCGATTTCCGGATTTGCAGTATGATAAAGTTCTATAAGGAATCCTTCTCTTCCGGTAATTTCAGGAATACCGTTCTCATAGCTAACATACTGCGCCGGTATTTTACCTTCACGGAAATAATCAAGCAATTCGCGACTCTCACATTCCGCCGTACGGAACAACTCTACTACCTCAACAGTATACAGTTTCTCCGCAGAATGCGTCTCTTTTGCTCCCAACAACGCTTCACAGTCTCCAAGTTCCTCTTTAAACTTCGAAACCTCTTTTTGATAACGGTCTTTTACGAAACCATCCGATGTAGACCTGTATTCATCCGCATCCGAAGGCAAACCGTCAATATCTTCAATAAAATACTTGTCTTCATAATACAATACGTCGGTCTGCACACCATTTTCATAAAATACCGCCTTGTAAGTACGGTAATAAATGCGCATTGTCTCATAATCCTGACGATCCTTGTACTCAAAATCAATGCTTAATATCTTCTCTACAGCTCCCGCCTCATTATATCTTAAATACTCTGCATCTTCTTTTCCGACAATACCAATCACATTATCCTTATAAAAGCATAATTCCAAGTCTTCCACGCTGTCTCTGATATCACGCAGACTTTCCCAACGATAGAGTTTCCCGTTCTCTTCGTGAAAAACGTGCAAATCGCCTTTCTTTTCGCCGTATTCCACCAGCATAAGTAATTCTTCTTTGTCATCGCCGTCCAAATCCCTTGCAGCAAAGCGGACCGCATCCATCTCATACCACGAAGCATCGATGTAAAAAATATTGTACTTTTGTTTATGCTCCTCATAGACGTCGGTAATCATAACCGGCTTTTCAAAAGACGAGATTACGGGACTCTCCTCATCCGTTTCCGGTATTTCACCGATGTAGAAATCTTTTACATCTTCCCGTACTTCCACTAGCTCATAGGCTTCCGACTCCCCATTTATAAACTGCATAAAAAGGTCATTTGACTCCACCTCTTCATCTACCTGATAATCGGTATAACATAATTTAGGCGTAGGTACCGGATACTGGGCCGAATAGCTGCATAAATGGTAAAAAGACACTCTTTCCGCAAACTCTTCCGCCCTATTCAAATTAGAAAGTGTGCATAACGCAAGACCTTCATCGCCTCCCTGCTCTTCCCAAAATGCATTCATTATTTCATAATATTCTTTTTGAGAAGCAATTTCTTCCTTCTCAATTTGTTCTTCTCCGCCTACGCTCCATAATCGAAACTCATATTCTGCACTTTCTGCTTTAACACCGTTTTCATAAACCGTAACACCGCGACTGCACTCTACACTTCCCCAATAGGAATCAAACCTTGGAATGTACTCATAGTGACTTAATATCGGTTCCAGTTGTCCCTTTTCATCATATCTTGTAAACAAGGTACTATCAGCATAAGCCTTACTGAAGGTTCCGTTCTCATAAAATGTAACCTTACTGTTTCCTGCAAATACAAACGATTCTTCCCAGGCATACAGCGTTCCGTTTTTTTCCTTAAAAGTATACAATACGCCTGCAAGACCGTTATTTTGCCAATACTCAATCAATACAACCAGTTCTTCTTTTTCATCCAGGTCAAAATCCCTTGTAAAAATCTGAACGCCCTGTATTCCGCCGTTGTTCAGTGTTTTTTCCTGAAATGCCTCATACAGGTCTTCCAGATAAAATTCCTCCCCATAAAAATCAAAATCAAAATAACTTACGATGGTTGCATCATTCCGCACAGTATTATCCACTGCCACTGTTTCGTTTGCCAAGAAAGAAGCAAACAGCGGATTATCCAATACTCCCGGCTCCATACTAAACAACAGGCCTTCTTTTTCTTCCTGCTGACCTGCGGACGTTGCCTCCTCTGTGGCGTTCTCTGCATTTGAATCTGCTATTTCAGTCTCATTTTCCGCCTCGTCCGACTCATCATCAACTGAAATACCATCGTTTACATCAACCGCATCATTGCTGTTCTCTTCCGGTCTCCAGCTGGCAACACCATCTGTATCCATCTCGCCAAAACCGATTACATTCACCGGTTCCTCCGGTTTCGTTTCACCGCAACCCACAGACAACAGCATACTTGCCACAAGAAACATTATGATGTATTTTTGTATTCTTTTCTTTCTCTTCATTGTACTTACCCGATTCCTTTTTACACTTTTAATACCAGACAATTCTGTATGCAGGGAAATCCGTCTCACCGGCCACATTGGTATACCAATCATTTTCATTTCCCACTTCACAATATAAATTGCCGTTCTCACATTTTAACATTCTGAAATTGCAGAATGCCACGGTCGGAAACCATCCGTCATAAAAAACAGCCCTAGTTCCGTCAGCCAATTCGCAGGTCCACGAATCCACCACACCGTAATTAACCACATCTTCAAAATTCATGTCATAGGCATCACCTAACAATGCCTTGATTCCATTCTGTTCCGTCTGTGTAAAATTCTCTTCCATATATCCTTCATTCGTATACTCCGGTCTGCCCAAAGTATAATTTCCTTCCATGGAACAGCCCGCCCCGAAAGGAAAACTTTTACCTTGCGCTTCCGCT
>JAGAQZ010000062.1 GCA_017622505.1 Lachnospiraceae bacterium | reverse complement strand
TTTTATTCAGTCCCTTTGCAATAGATTTTAGGGTTTTACTTTCCCTTAAATCCTTTTGTAAGGTAAGGCGTTCTTCATAAGTAAAAAATTTTGACATGATGTTCTCCTTATCCGTCGCCAACAGCAACAGCATAAGCAAAAGAATCCAACATAACAACAAAAAAGACTGCTATCGAAAGGATAACAATCTTTTTGTAAGCCGGAACGCAACCATCCGGCAAATATATTTTATTCATAAATTTAAAAGAAAAAGAAAACAAAAGGGTTGCATTTCAATTAACAATTAAGGATCTGCCGTTATTGGTAAGTTTTGACCACCGCCTGCTCCATAAGCCAATCACACCACATATCGTAATGTTGCGCCTCCATATGGGCACTGTCAGAAGCATAATCTTCACTCAAACTTCCGCTCATATCATCGAATACAGGGTTTACGTCAATATAAAATTTATTTTCACCATCCGCAAAGGCAGACAATGCTTTATTGTAACTGTTAATATTATCGTTGTTGATAATCGCATCTGTTTTGGAACGACTCTCCGTTACATGCAGATTCGCACAAATATAAATGGTAGCTCCGGGCTGTGTGGTCTCAATCAGACTGATTAACTCGCCGAATTTTGCCACTGCCTGCTCGCGGTTATGGCCAAGCTCATTAATACCAACCATAACATACACCTTACCATATTGTTTCTGCGTTAATGCAGTCTCTAACGATACCTTCTCGCCACCGTCCACGGACAATTTGGCTGTAAAAAGCTTAAATACAGTCATACTGACATCCGCAAAATAATCTGCATTCTCAAGATAACCGTATTCTGCAATACCAACGGTTCTGGAGTCACCAATAAATAAAGCATCATCAAAATATGCCATATCCGTAGTCCCTATGGTAACCACAACCTGCGGTTCCGGAATGTCACCCGGGTCTGCAACTTCAGAAGTTCCGGGGCCCGGTTCAGGAACCGGTTCAGGCACAGGCACATTTCCGGGTTGCGCTGGATCTGATATATCTTCCTCTTCACGCACTACAACCATATCGCCGTCCAGTTCTCCTGCTGCGATATGCCCGTTCGTCACTACTCTTCTATAGGAATGGTTACCCAAATGCACCAGGTTCTCGGGTAAAACTGCACTGCCTCCCTGAATCGAGAGTTCCTGCCGCTCCACCTCTTTCATCTGCAGAATCCAACAGATGCCAACCATCGCAAAAAGCATGAGTAACACATACCATCCGTCTCTTTTACGCTTTCGCATTTCTTATTCCTCTTTTACCATTAAAATCTAAAATACAGGAAAGGATCATTAAGTCCCAAGTACATACAATATACCGCTGCCGCAAAAATAGCCAGCAGTATAATAACTCCAAAAAAGTTATTCTTAATTTTATTCCATATCTTCTCAGGCAGTCTTGTACACAAAAGAAGTCCTGCCGCAAAGTATCCGCCATAAAGAGACAAATACTTAATATAGTCTCTCGTAAACACACCCATCCAGTTACCCTTTACAGGGAACAATCTTGACAGATATGTAAGAAAATCATTCCAGTCCGTCATTGCAAAAATAAACCACATAACCGGGATAATCGCAATCACATACAAATGGCCGATGAAACGATGCTTCTCGAGAAACTTTCGGTACACACATTTTTCAAGTACGATAATCAGCCACAGACCAAGGCCCCACACCAGGAAATTCCAGTTAATGCCATGCCACAATCCGGTCATAAACCATACGATAAAAAGATTAAAAATCGTTCTCGCCGTACCCTTACGGTTACCGCCCAAAGGAATATATAAATATTCACGGAACCAGCTTCCCAAAGTCATATGCCATCTGCGGTAAAACTCTGCCATCGTTACGGAAGTATAGGGATGGTCGAAATTCTGCGGGAACTTAAATCCCATCATGGTTCCTAAGCCCATAGCCATCAAAGAATATCCGTAAAAGTCAAAATAAATCTGTAATGAGAACGCAATCAATCCCATCCAGGCCAAAGGCGTAGATATGCTCTGATAACCGATACTCTCAATGTTAAACCACAAATTTCCGATACGGTTTGCAAGCAAAACTTTAAACCCAAGACCCAGAATAAAGAGACTAATACCGTGATACATTCTTCGCGGCGTTACCCGTCTTTTATTCAATTGCACCTTAACCTGACGATATGTAACAATCGGGCCCGCGATCAACTGCGGAAACAGGCTGATGTAAGCCGCATAATTCATCAAGGAATCTTCTTTTTCCACTGTTTTACGCTTCACATCCATTACATAAGACAGGTTTTGGAAGGTAAAGAAACTGATACCGACCGGCAAAATTATATTATCTATATTCACCTTAAACCAAATCAGCGGTACAAGATTAAATACCAATGCAATAAAAATCAGTATGCGGTCGCGGATTTTACCGAAACCAAGACATTTTCCTATGGAGAAATTCAACAGAATCGTAAAAATAAAATATAAAATATACTCCGGAGTATCTTTTGCGCCATACCCATAAAAAGCAAGACTGCCAAACACAATTACGACGTTCTTCCACTTTCCCGGCGCAGTTGCATACAATATAAAAAAGATTGGCAAAAATATAAATATAAATTCCAAACTACTGAAAACCACTTTTATCACCTCTAAAATTTGCCTGTATTTGTAAGACCGTTTTGCTGCAAATAAAGTTTCACGATACCTGCACATAATACACGCAATTTTATATCATATATCTAACCACTATTACACTATTTTTTCAAGTGTAATTTTGGACAATCTTTTTGTGCATAGGGCAATATTTTTCGGCATAATAAAATGCACCTTTTACATCATTTCGTAAAATGACATAAAAAGTGCACTATTTTTACTGTGCAAGGTCCAAATGTTGGACCGAACCTACATTTCCGTTTTCATATAAGAAAATCCCCGTACTGCGGATAAAACCTTTATCACTGTTGTCTGCATTTTTCAATGCAAAATTGGTTGCTGCCTTCTGTAGGCAAATCGCACCCACACCTTTTTCGGCAAGGGTATATAATTCATTCTCACCCTTTTCATTGCGACACCAGATTTTTAGTTTCTTCCATACGGCATCGTTTTCATCAATCCAACCGTTGCCGTCATCATCGTATTCTGCCAAGTCTGCAAAACCGTCTCCCGACTCCGGCCCGAACAACTCGCTACCATCATTAATTTGACCGTCATTGTTATGGTCCAATGCAAGATACCCGCTGCCCGCTGCCAACTCCGATATTTCATCTTTCTTACCATCGGCATCAATATCAAAGAAAAACTTTTGGTCGGTCAAATTCGCCACATTCCCGTCAAAATTAATGACCAAAGGATCACAAACCCTCTGTAACTCGGTAATATTGTATTCTTCACGGTAATACTCGCAAAAACTACGACTCATCCCCAGTTCCAGGTTAAAATCAATTTCCCGGCCATCCGCCGTGGTAACCTTTCCCCGGGACTTATACAGTACATTCTCGGTCTCTTCATAGTAGTTTTCACTTGTAAAAGACACCTGCTTCATAGGCGTAAATTCCAAGGTTGCCTTCTGCATATTCTCTTGACCGCTCATATCTTCCGTGAAAAAATTCTCTTCAAAGACACTCCGTGCCCGCTCGCCAAATAAAAGCATAAAAATGTATTGTGTGGAATAATAATGAAACTGCGCTGACATATCAAAACGGCTTTCTTTAATGCTTAAATTACCGTTTCGCAGGGCGGACATTCGCTCTTCCCACACTGATTTTTCCTTAGCGACTTTTTCTTCCGCTTTCGTAGCATTTTTAGTCTCTGCTTCTTCCGTTTCCGGCTCACCTTGTGTTAAATATAAATTATTTTTGGTCCGTTCACTGTTGTAATCCTGCAACACAAAACGGTTATTATGTACTCTCGAAGACTGAAATCTTCGGGCGGACTCCATTCCTATTACGCTGGATTCAATTCGCAATATTCTTCCTTTCTCATCGAGTCACTGCCTTATTCCATTCCCTCCTTGTCCGTTATAAAACAAAAATAGCACAGCTTGAAAGATTCCTTCTTTCTTACCGTACCATCCGTGGTGACTTACTAAATACCTTAGGCCTTAAATATTCGTATATATTATATCGGCATGATTTATCAAAAAATTATGCTTATTTATAAATTCCTAAAATTCTCTCGCACACTTATGTCATCTCTGTTGTATATATAAAAACAGCCCCGTGTGACATATTCCTTCAAGGACCGTTATTTGTCCGTCAGTTCTTAACGAGTGTATACACGAGTTTAGAACTGTTACGTGACAAATCCGAGCGGAAGCGTGTCCGCAAAGGAATATATCACACAGGGGCGTATTAGTATATCAACCTTTTATTCCTGTGTAATAGTGCTATGGATATGCTGAATAGAATCTACGGCAATTTTACCATTCTTCTTTACAGCTGCAATACCTGCTGCACTTGCCTTAGCTGCAGCCATAGTGGTAATATAAGGTACTTTGTGCTTAATAGCTGATTTACGCACATAACTGTCGTCAAACACCTTCTCCTTACCTGCAGGTGTGTTGATAATCAACTGAATCTGCTTATTGGTAAGGGCATCCACAATATTAGGTCTGCCTTCCTGCATCTTATTAATCTTTTCTGCAGAAATACCGTTTGCAACAATCAAATCATAGGTTGAACCGGTTGCAAGAATTTTAAATCCGCATTCGTGGAATGCCTTAGCAACTTCCGGAACCTCAGGCTTATCCTGACGGTTAACACTGATAAGGACAGTTCCTTCCAAAGGAAGGGGATTCTGAGTCGCTTCCTGCGCCTTGTAATAAGCCTCACCAAAGTCTGATGCAATACCGAGAACTTCACCTGTAGAACGCATTTCCGGTCCTAATAAGGGGTCAACTTCCGAGAACATATTGAAGGGGAATACCGCTTCTTTTACACCGAAGTAATCGTATTTGCTTTCTTTTAAGTTAGGTACGGGTGAAGGCTTACCTGTTAATTCGCTTGTGATAATCTGTGTTGCCAACTGTACCATCTGAATGTTACATACTTTAGATACCAAAGGCACGGTTCTTGACGCACGGGGATTAGCTTCAAGCACATATACTACGTCATCTTCGATTGCATACTGCATATTCATAAGACCGCGTACGTTCATTTCAACCGCAATCTTCTTGGTATATTCTTTAATCTTTGCAAGATTCTTTTCTGAAATATGCATAGAAGGAAGGATACATGCTGAGTCACCTGAGTGAACACCGGCAAGCTCAATATGCTCCATAACAGCAGGTACAAATGCGTGTGTACCGTCACTGATTGCATCAGCCTCGCATTCCATTGCATTCTTTAAGAATCTGTCGATAAGAATCGGTCTGTCGGGAGTTACACCAACAGCGGCTGCCATATAACTCTTAAGGCTTTCCTGATCGTAAACAACTTCCATACCGCGTCCGCCCAATACGAAGGAAGGACGAACCATTACAGGGTATCCGATTCTTTCAGCAATTTCAACTGCATCATCAATGGTAACTGCCATTCCAGCTTCCGGCATAGGGATTTCAAGCTTTTCCATCATAGCACGGAACAAATCTCTGTCTTCTGCCATATCGATAACCGCAGGTGCTGTACCAAGGATTTTAACACCGTTTCTTTCAAGGTCATCTGCCAAGTTAAGCGGTGTCTGACCACCGAACTGCGCGATAACGCCAACCGGTTTTTCTTTTTCATAAATACTTAAAACATCTTCCAATGTAAGAGGTTCAAAGTATAACTTATCAGAGGTATCGTAGTCTGTAGATACCGTTTCAGGATTACAGTTTACGATGATTGTCTGGAAACCTAAATCACGCAATGCAAAAGCTGCATGTACGCAACAGTAGTCAAATTCGATACCCTGTCCGATACGGTTAGGACCGCCACCGAGAATCATAATCTTAGGCTTCTCTTCATTTGTCTTGCTGTAATCAGGTGCATTATAGGTTGAATAGAAGTATTCTCTGTCTTCTGTACCGCTTACATGTACGCCTTCCCAAGCCTGGGTAATGCCGTAAGACTTTCTTGCGTTTCTGATATCATCTTCAGGTACTGCAAGAATCTGGCTTAAGTACTTATCAGAGAAACCATTCTTCTTAGCCTGTTCCAAAGCTTCCTTAGAAGGAACTTCGCCCTTCTTCTGCATAAGTGCTTCTTCTTCGTCTACTAATTCCTTCATCTGTTCCAAGAAATAATGCTTAATCTTGGTAAGCTGATACAATTCTTCTACGGTAGCACCCTTACGAAGTGCTTCGTACATAATAAACTGTCTCTCGCTGGAAGGAGTATGAAGCATTTCGATTAACTGTTCTTTGGTCTTATCATGGAAGTTCTTTGCAAAACCAAGACCATAACGGCCTGTTTCCAAACTACGGATAGCCTTCTGGAATGCTTCTTTGTATGTTTTACCGATACTCATAACTTCACCTACGGCGCGCATCTGAGTACCTAACTTATCTTCTGAACCTTTAAATTTTTCGAATGCCCAACGTGCAAACTTAATTACAATATAGTCTCCGCCGGGAACATACTTATCCAATGTGCCGTACTTACCGCAAGGAATTTCATCCAAAGTAAGTCCTGACGCAAGCATTGCTGATACAAGGGCAATGGGGAAACCTGTTGCCTTAGATGCAAGCGCGGAAGAACGTGATGTTCTGGGGTTGATTTCGATAACAATAATTCTGTCAGATACAGGATCATGTGCAAACTGTACGTTAGTACCACCGATAACTTCTACGGCTTCTACGATTTTATATGCCTGTTCCTGTAATCTCTTCTGCAAAGATTCAGAGATAGTCAACATAGGTGCAGAACAGAAAGAGTCACCTGTGTGCACACCAAGAGGGTCAATGTTTTCAATGAAGCATACACTGATCATATTGTTCTTAGAGTCACGAACAACTTCTACTTCCAATTCTTCCCAGCCTAAAATAGATTCTTCTACAAGAACCTGACCTACAAGGCTGGCCTGAAGACCTCTTGCAATAACTGTCTTTAACTCTTCTACGTTGTATACCAAACCACCGCCGGCACCACCCATGGTGTAAGCAGGTCTTAAAACAACGGGATATCCTAATTCTTCTGCAATACGAAGACCATCTTCCACACTGTAAGCAACTTCACTTCTTGCCATTTCAATGCCGAGAGAATTCATAGTCTCCTTAAAAGCAATACGGTCTTCACCTTTTTCAATGGCATCTACCTGTACACCGATTACTTTTACGTTGTATTTATCCAAAACGCCGGCCTGTGCAAGCTCTGAACAAAGGTTCAAGCCGGACTGTCCGCCAAGGTTGGGAAGCAATGCATCGGGACGTTCCTTCTCAATAATCTGCTCCAGTCTCTCTACGTTGAGGGGTTCGATATAAGTTACGTCAGCAGTGGTGGGGTCTGTCATAATTGTAGCGGGGTTTGAGTTCACCAATACAATTTCATATCCCAACTGCTTAAGTGCCTTACATGCCTGTGTTCCCGAATAGTCGAATTCGCAGGCCTGTCCAATGATAATAGGACCAGAACCGATAATCAGTACTTTGTGAATGTCATTACGTTTGCCCATAACTTCCTCCTAAAATATCTTTCTATCTAAAAATATCATTTAAATCATTTTATCTTAAAAAAGCTCAGTCTGTATTCCCATATAAAAACAGTAAATATGATTCTACTCCTTGCCGTTCCAGCAGTACGTACAAAGCTTACAAGGTTCAATACCCACTGCTTTAATCATATCATCTAAACGGTTATATGACAATGATGTAAAATTCATCTGCTTACAGATACACTGTTCCATTTCCTTATAATTCTTGCTTTCCGGATTACTGTAATCCGCAAGAACTTCAGGAGTAACATCTTTCTCTCTGTCCGCAATTACTCTTCTTGCAATCAAATCCATATCAGAATTGGAACGTGAGAAATTCAAATATTTACAACCGTGAATAATCGGCGGACACGCAGGTCTGATGTGTACCTCTTTTGCACCGCTGTTAAATAAGAAATCTGTTGTTTCACGAAGCTGTGTTCCGCGAACAATGGAGTCATCAATTAACAATAACTTCTTATCTCTGATAAGCGGTTCCACCGGGATTAATTTCATCTTAGCAATCAATTTGCGCTGTTCCTGCTTAGTCGGCATAAAAGAACGGGGCCAGGTCGGTGTATACTTAATAAAAGGTCTTGCAAAAGGCTTATGTGCCTCATTTGCATAACCAATGGCATGTGCCAAACCGGAATCCGGTACGCCGGCAACCAAATCTACATCAGCAGTATCACGCTGCGCCATATATTTACCGCAACGATTACGCATTTCTTCTACATTAACACCTTCATATGCCGAAGTGGGATATCCATAATATACCCATAAAAATGTACATATCTTCATTTCATCTCTGGCAGGTGCCATTACCTTCATTTCTTCAGGTGTGATATATACAATTTCACCGGATCCTAACTCTTTATAATCCAAGTATCCCAAATGCATATAAGCAAAATTCTCAAAAGACGCACAGAAAGAACCGGGCTTCTTACCGATTACAATCGGCGTACGTCCGTAACGGTCGCGCATTGCATAAATACCTTCTTTCGTCATCAAAAGAATGGACATAGAACCATCTATGACTTCCTGCGCATATAACATACCTTCTACAATGGATTCCTTCTGATTAATAAGAGCGGCTACAAGCTCTGTCTGATTAATATCACCACCGCTCATCTCAAGAAAATGAGACTTGCCTCTTTGAAAAAGCTCTTCTGCCAAAGAATTGATATTGTTAACTTTACCTACAGTAGTAATAGCATAATTTCCAAGATGTGAACGGATTAACAAAGGTTGCGGTTCGTGATCGGAAATACAACCAATACCCAAATGTCCGTCCATTGTGGCAAAATCCTTATCGAATTTCGTTCTGAAGGGAGAATTCTCTATATTATGAATTGCACGGTCAAATCCTTTTTCTTCACTGTAAAGAACCATACCACCACGTCTTGTACCAAGATGTGAATGATAATCGATTCCGAAAAACAAATCGAAGATGCAACTTTCTTTTGAAGCTACGCCAAAAAATCCGCCCATTGCTTTTTCTCCTTCTTTCGCCATT
>JAGAQZ010000061.1 GCA_017622505.1 Lachnospiraceae bacterium | reverse complement strand
ACAGCAAAGAAGTTGGATGAAATTACTTATGATGAAATGCTTGACCTTGCAACTTTAGGTGCCGGCGTTTTGCATAACCGTTCAGTAGAAATGGCTAAAAAATACGGAGTTCAGTTAGTGGTACGTTCCAGTCTTACAAACGAAGAAGGAACAACAGTTAAGGAGGATGTGAAAGTGGAAAGAATGTTAGTTAGCGGTGTGGCCGTAGATAAGAGTGCAGAAAGAATTTCGGTAGTAGGTCTGGCAGATAAGCCCGGTACCGCATTCCGTCTTTTTGACGCACTTGCAAAAGCAAATATTAACGTAGATATGATTTTACAGTCTGTTGGACGTGACAACAGCAAGGATATTACTTTTACCGTTGACGGTAACTGTGGTGAAGAAGCATTGAAGGTTATTGAAGAAGCAAAGGCAAGACTCAACTACCAGCACGTAGAAATCGAAAAGAACGTATGTAAGGTTTCCGTAGTAGGTGCAGGTATGATGTCTAACCCCGGTGTTGCTGCAAAGATGTTTGAATGTCTCTACAACGAACATATCAACATCAAGATGATTTCTACTTCAGAAATCCGCGTAACCGTTCTTATCGACGTAAATGAAGCAGAACGTGCAGCAAATGCAATTCACGATATCTTTGGATTGGCTGAATGATTGCAACGTGAATGCGAATTTGTAAAATAGTATAAAAATGCCAAATAAGCCGTTAAAACATTTTCGTATAGGATTGTTTTAGACGGCTTATTGTAATATAATTTACCTGGATTATTTGAGAATGGGAGAGAATGTTATGACAATGTTCTTAGAAAGCCATAGATGGTTTCGTAGAATCTTGGTATGTATTTGTTCATACCTAAGTGTTTTATCGATGAAAAAAATAATGGAGATAAGCGGTGAGGAGCAATTCGGGTATAGAATTATGTCGGTAATCTTGTTTGGATTCACGGTATGGATGTTTAATCGCTTTATCCTGCGTCGTGATACTCGATTGAAGGTGGTTTCTGTCATTGTCGGAACCTTGCTTTCTGTAGCCATTGTTTATGGCGCATATGCACATTTTCTTAATGATATTTTTTTGAGTACCGGTGAAACTTTCTTGCAGATTGGTTTGATGCTAGGTGTTGATATTTTATGTTTTTCTTTGATTGCAGAATTGCTTCTTCTGCTGGACAAAGCGAGCGAACGGTTTCTGAAAAATAATGATAGCGTTTCAGCACCCAAAAAGAAATTTGTCATAAAAATAAAAGCATTTTATAAAAAGCATCCTTGGTTAGTATATCTTTCGTATTGGTTGAGTATTGCTTTGTGTCACTTTCCTGTTTTCCTGGCATATTGGCCCGGTAATTTTGTATTTGACGCTAAATACCAGATGGCAAATGTGATTACAGGCGATTATTCAACGCATCATCCGTTGATTCATACATTAATGATGGGAAAAGCTTATGAATTTGGTCAAAGTATTGGTAATGTATCAGCAGGTTATCAGTTATATACGATTGCACAGTTGCTGATTTTGACGGCATCATTTGCATATGCATTATTTTATATGTACAGGAAAGGTGCAAGGACAAGCTATATTGTACTTAGTTGGATGTTTTTTGCATTGTTTCCGATGAATCCACTATTCGCGATATCCGCAACTAAGGATGTTTTGTGCGCGGCCTTTTTCTTATTTTTTATGGTGTTTCTGGTAAGATATTTGTGGGACAGAGATAGTTTCAAAGTAATATCTTATATTGGAATGGTTATAACCGGAGTGCTATTGGCATTGTTCCGAAATAATGCGCTTTATGCTGTATTAGTATCGGCAATTATTATAATTATTGCAATTAAAGGTTGGAAAGAAAAAGGCAAACTTGTCATCATATTTGCATTAATATTAATATTGGCAAAATTGGTTAATGCGGGGCTTATCTCGTATACGAATGCTTATGAGACGGATACTTATCGCGAGACTATGAGTGTACCGTTGCAATGCTTAGGACGCGTGGCGTGTTATCATGGAGATGAATTGGATCCTGCATTGTATGATGAAATATGTCATTATATACCACAGGAGTACATTAAGGTGTATTCGCCTTATAATGCTGACGGGGTGAAAAATAATGCAAATGAAGAACTGTTAAAAACAAATACAGTCAACTTCTTTAAATTATGGGCGAAAGTCGGAGTGCAGTTTCCGGATGAATATGTTGAGAGTATTGTCACCAATACAATGGGATATTGGTATCCGCTGAATCAAGGGCGTTATGTTTCGGCAGATATTGCAGTTTATCATACATTAATTGGAATTGGTGATGAGATAGAAAAACATGGTTATTGTGATGTGGTAAGTAAGATATATGACCCATTATTTTTTAAGGGTGAATATTATAAGGTACCGTTATTGGGATTCTTTTTCCGAAACGCACCATATATTTGGAGTACGGTTATCTTTGCTATATTTGGATTGTACAAAAAAGATAAAAGAATTCTATTAGCGTCTTGCTTGCCGATTATCTATTTATTTACTTGCTTTTGCGGGCCAATGGTTGCATTGCGCTATATTTATTGCATCATTGTCTGCATGCCCATATTGTTTTATTTGATTTTAAATCAGAAAAATATGAATTGTTCCAAATCGTGATTGTATATATGATTCGGGAACTAATATAAAAAGGGAAATGTAATTATAGAATTACATTTCCCTTTTTAGCTAATTAAACAGATTGCTTATTAATATCCCAAATTCTCTGCCACAAGAATAACTTTAATTCTTTTAGGCTGTGTGCTGCGTCTGGTTACCACGATTTGGCTACAGATGCTGTCCTGAGAGTAGCAGTCGCCACATTTGCCGGTAACAGAGCAGGGAGTCTTGCGGTTTAAGCGCAAGGTGTTGGCGGGACAGGCAACGTTTCGGATGCGTCCTATGGCTGCAGGAACGTCGCAAACCAGTTTGTTCATACCAACAATCACGTAAACGCTTTGAGGACCGTGTAAAAGGCACGCAAGGCGGTTGGCGGCACCATCAATATTCACCAGTTCACCATTTTCGGTAATTGCGTTACTACTCATAAGGAAAGCGTCAGCCATAACAACCTTGGAGTAAAATTCACGATATTCTTCCGGAGATACTTTGGAACGATCCAAAAGATTGTAATTGCCGTTCTGAAGTGCGTCCATAAGACCGCATTCCTTAATGGTTTCACTGCCGCCCCAGCTGATAGTCGCATTGTCAGGGAGCTGAGAGAGTACCAGTTTTACGGCATCTTCGCTGCTTTCGCAAAAGAACCCTTCCATATTTCTTTTTTCTAATTCTTTCATAATGGATTTGGCAGTTAAAGCAAATCCTTCCTGCTGTTTGGTCATAATCTATCCTCCGTAAAAATTACTGATTGATGTGTTTATTATAGCATTTTAAGGAGGCCTGTAGAAGTATTTTTATGGAATTATAATAAAGATTTATAAGAAAATGCAGGTGAAGTACAGATAAAACACAGGTGGTATTGTATGAAACAGAATAAAAATATCATATTTATGCCATTTACAAAACAATAATCTGATAAAATATACAAAGATAGATAAATTTTCAGAAAAATATAAAATAATTTGTAAAATTGTATTGACAAATTCATTCTAGCGGGTTATACTCAATACATAATAAAACTTCAGATAGATATCCTAAAGAAAAGGAGGTACGGACCACCCGAAACGTAAGTTAACAAACCTGAAGTTCCAGGTACAAGACAAGTAAGAACGGAGTATTCCAAAGCACATCTGATGAGTGGTGAGAGAGCATCGAAGGAAATGCCCGCCACAGTATAATCAATACGAAGGAAAGAGTGGAAGGAATGCAGAAGAGAATTGGAGGTATGGTCCAATGGATCAAATAGTCGAGTAGGAAGCCCTGTGATCGAAATAGCGACGCAGGGTTTCTTACATTTTGTGCAAAAATATATAATATGCGTAGCCCATAAAAAGGAAATAAAAAAAATTAAAAAAAGTTGTTGACAATTCATTTTACTTATAGTAATATAACTATTGTTCGCGGCGGGCAGCACGAACGAAAACAGAATATGCGATAGTGGCGTAGTTGGTAACGCGCGACCTTGCCAAGGTCGAGACCGCGGGTTCGAGCCCCGTCTATCGCTCTAAAGAAACCCTTGATTTTCAAGGGTTTTTTTTATAAATTTTTTCTGTAAAAATGGAAAAGATATTAATAACAAATAAATGAAGGATTGTGCCTATGTCAGAAATAAATAAATCTAAAAAGAATAAGAATATGGAAAAGAATATTGTTATTAAAAAGAATAAGCCGGATTTCTACAAGATAATAGCTTATGGTCTGGGAACTGTTATTGTTCTCGTCTGCGCAATTATTATAATAACCATTGTTGTAAAAGAGAACCGGGCTGAGCCGGTGCAGGAATTGGTGAGCATTGATTTTGAAGACGAAACATCAGAGGTTGTTTCGGATGATGTAAATAACGATTCGAATACAGTGTCAGATAAAGAGACTGGTGATGAGATGGAAGAGTTTGTTGAAGAACCTAAGACAAGTGAAAGTGAATCTGCCGTGGCGGAGGAACTACCTGAAACCAATACAGAAACGGAAAGTGAAGAAGTATCCGAAGAAGACATTGAGACAGATAGCGAGTCTTCACTTGATAACCAGGTTAATCTTTCCGACTCAGCGTCAATTGCTGCCAACTGGCAGACTATTCCTGCAGGAACCGTTATTGATAAGGCAAACATAGATTTTAACAATCTTTCCCAGTATTTTGTAGCCTATGAAATTCCGGAGGATGTCTATAATTATATAAACGGAAAATCTTATCAGGAGAATCCGTACATTGCTTTATCGGATTTGCGTTATGTGAAGCTTTTACACTATAATTTTAATCACGAGTTGCAGGTGGGCGAGTTAATTGTGGCAGCAGATTTACAAGGGGATTATCTTGGTATTTTCGCGGAATTATTCGCGGCGGAGTATGAGATTCAGTCTATGTATCTGCCGGACAAATATTGGACGGGGGACCCCACAAGCACGGATTCGGCATCTATTGATGTCAATAATTCCTCTTGTTTTATGTATCGTCCGGCGACCGGGTCTTCTAAATTATCGAAGCATTCCTACGGCAGGGCCATAGATATTAACCCGCAGCAGAATCCTTATGTGAGTTATACGTCGGGAGAACCCAAATGGAGCCATGAAAATGCTAACGACTATATAGACCGAACCACAGGGCTTCCGCATGTGATTACGGAAAATGATATTTGCTATCAGATTTTTACGAAATATGGTTTTACCTGGGGCGGTAGCTGGACAAATGTAAAAGATTACCAGCATTTTCAGAAGTAATATATAAAGCGTAATATATATGACACCATAGTGAAGTTAGAGCAAAAATAGAGAAGTAGTAAAAAGTTAAAACCTTGTTGTTTGAATAAATTGTCTTATAAGTCAGATTAGAATCGGCAATTGATTAATGATTCAAACAGCAAGGTTTTTATTGTTACAGAATTTAAAAAGGATTATACTGAAGATAATGCAACCACAGGTTGCACAATTTGAAAAAAAAGCTAGCACAGGTTGGTAGAATAACCCCTACAAATACGATAATATGTAGGAAAAGGAGGAAATGTATGTTAAGTGAGAATATTCAAACATTACGTAAAATAAATGAAATGTCCCAGGAACAGGTGGCGGAGGCTTTGGGCGTATCCAGACAGGCTGTAGCCAAGTGGGAGTCGGGGGATTGAGATATAATAGTGACAAGCTTAAGAAAGCCTTATATATAGGGCGTTTCAAAGGTTAGTCCAAATATATCTTTTTAATCAGTTACGGTAAAATTGGTGGAGAAAGGCACCAGCAAAACTGAATATGAAACCAAGAGTGGGTATGGACTACACCATCTTAAGCTTAGACTTCGATAAGAAGTAAAGTTTGGGATGGTGTATTTTTTTACCCTTCCGATGCGTGGCTGCATTGGAGCAAGTAGTGATGGCATTTCCTTAAGTTTGGTCATTTGTAGGGGAAATGCTCGGAAAGGAGGTCCTGTATGGGATTAGGAAGCATTTTGATTGCAGTAGTGAAGTTTCTTTTGAAGAGTGTGCTTTTTATTTTAAAGGCAGTTCTTTATGGAGCAAAGTTGTTTTTGTTGTTATTTGTACTTGTGGCAAGAGTTTTTCTGATTTTTGCGAAAGCAGCAGTACCACAGTAGAAGGGAGCGATTTCTATGTTAAAGAAAGTATGGTTTATGTTTGTGTTGTTGAGTGTTTGGATGGTTTCGGGATGTTCCGGTAAGCAAACAGAGGATATGGAGCACAATGTTGTTTCGGAAGTAGAGATATCTGAAATGGATGTGGAAGAGGATTTGAAAGCAGATGTAAGTCTGGAAGCTGATATTGATGAAATGGAAAATTCTGATGTTTCTATAGAGACAGAGCTGATTGAAAGATCTGAGACCGAGGAGCAGAGTGGAGAAAGTTCTAATGTGGAAGCTTCAAATACGGAACAACCGACAGCAGATACGACTACAACAGAAGCCGATGGGGAGCCATCAACAACAGAAGCACCAAGTGAGTCGGAAACGGTTACTACTCAGCCTGCCACACCACCTATGGAACAACAACCAACCACGCCGGAGCAGACAACACCGTCAACCGAAGCACCAGTTACGGAAGATGATACAGAGCCTGCCACAGATGACAGAGGCAATCCTGCTGACGGTAGTCCGGTGTTTGAGATTACCTTCAACATACCGCAGGCAGAGTATGTAGGATATGATGCAGACCGTGTGGCAAGGTTTGCAGTGGAAAAGTGTAAAGCCGCAGGAATGATAACACTTCCCGAAAATCTGGACAGGTTGCTTGCAGAAGGGAAGATTACGCAGGAAGAATACGATGAGTATTATCCCTATGATGGTTGCGGTTACTATTCCGTGTTTGTGGAAACGAATTTAAACCTTGCGTCAACCATTAGTGGGGAAAGGCTTTGCAGTGAGGAAGAGATTGCAGATTACATAGCCGGAATGATGGTGCTGGAAGTGGAACCTTATTTTTACATTGAGTGTGCCGGAGTTTATCAGGGCAACAGTGTAGAGTTCTATGAGTTCCGTTGTTATCGTTAGGCAAAAATTTTGAGAGAGGAGGCGATGCGTTTTGGGAAAGATAGATATTCCCTATGTGGAAAAGGATGGTATTTTGTATCCGTTACTGACTATCCCTGCTGAGATGGAATTATCGGCAGTGGGAAAGTACGGACTACTGTGGTTATCTTATATGAAGGAAAATCACATGGGAAGGTTTCGGACGCTCACAAGACTTGGATGTGTTAATCGGACAGCACATAAAGTCAACGAAGAGGCTTATGAAATGCTTGATCTTATTATCGGTCAGCAGATGAGAAAGCATCCGTCTGTGAATCGCGGTTCCACTATAGAAATGTGGAAACTGCGTGAGCAGGCAAAGACCGTGGCGGAAGAAACCGTACTTATGGATATTGTGTATCAGTATCATTAGTGAATTGTTTTTATGGAAGGTGGTGGCTTGGCTGCCACCTTTTACAGTAGGAAAAAAGATTATGTAAGGGACCGGCACCCGAATTGCCGGGGAAAGAGGTATTTATGACAGAGATTATGAGAAAAGAAAGTAACCAGA
The DNA here is from genome assembly GCA_017622505.1 of Lachnospiraceae bacterium. Classification (GTDB taxonomy): domain Bacteria; phylum Bacillota; class Clostridia; order Lachnospirales; family Lachnospiraceae; genus UBA3766. The sequence goes on along the minus strand of JAGAQZ010000061.1, from coordinate 1,812 downwards.
ACATTACAGAGGGCAGAAATTATGCGGATATACTTCCTGAATTTCTGATTGCCATTGACCATGGCTGGAGTTCCATTAAAACTCCAAGCATCATTTTTGAGAATGGCATTACGGAGTTGCAGACTATGCCAGCCACAAAGGATAACCTGCTTGAGTTCAGAGGCAGAAAATTTGTTATCGGTCAGGGCAGAATGGGTAAGCAGGAGACTAAGACGGAGAATGAAAATTATTATCTTCTGACACTGGCTGCCATTGCAAAGGAGTTAAGAGAACGCACGGAAGCGAAAGTTGTAAAGGTAAATCTTGCGGTGGGTGTTCCCCTTACTCTTTATGGCAAGGAAAAGAAGGAATTTAAGAACTATCTTCGTGCCAATGATAAAGTGTCCTTTCATTATGAAGGGGTCAGATATGTGGTGCATTTTGGCAAGGTAAGGGTATTTGCACAGTGCCATGCTGCCATTGCAAACCGAATGGAAGGTATGGACAGGTTGACAGCGGTTGATTGTGGTTCGTGGACACTGGATATTATGTCGGTGGTGAATAAGGTTCCCGTCCTTGACGAGTGCCACACTTATCAGCAGGGCTTGATTACTGCCATTGACCGTATTCAGAAGGAATGCATTGCAAAGTATGGAAAGGAAGTGCCGGAGTATATTATTAATGAGGTGATTGAAACGGGAGATACCAATGCCATTGCCAAGAATAAGGAATCTATTATGGATACCATCAATGCAGGGCTGAAAAGATACGCCCTTGAAGTGGAAGCCAAGCTTCGTGAACTGAAAATTGATTTTGATTTTACCAATGTGGTGTATGTCGGTGGGGGAGCCGGAGTTATGAGGCGTTTTGGCAGTTGTACCGGGGAAAATGTGCGATATGTAACAGATGTCCGTGCCAATGCTCTTGGTTATCAGTACTTAGCACAGAATCTGGAGGTGTAGTCTATGGCAACAAGGTCGATTGCATTCCGGTTGAATGATAAGAACCGGGAGGATAAGGAAATCATGGATTGGCTGGATAAAGTGGTCTATGAGGGTGAGTATTATGATTCTCTGACGGAGGCTGTGAAGTGGGCAATTCTGTGTTTTGTACGTGGAGAAATCCGATTTCGGGAGGAGATGAGTACCATGGAGCTTATGCAGGAGTTTGTCAGGGATTTTGCCAAACAGAGTAAGGCAGACAATGAGCAAATCATGCAGGATGCGGTTACAAGGATTCTTGCAACCATTATCAGTGCAATGGGACAGCAGGTGGGTGGTTATGTGGCTACGCCTGCCATGATGCAGATGTTAGGAATGAATGTGGCTCCCATGCAACCTGTGACACCGGCAGAACCAACAAAACCGGTGAAAGAAGCTGTGGAGAAATTACCGAAGAATAATCTGGAGCTGTCTGATAAGCCGCTGGATGATGGGGCATTGGCTTCTTTGTCTGCCATGTTCGGGGATGATGAGGAAGATTAGGCAGTGGCAGGCGACAAGTTTTGTCAAACAAACCGTAAAGCAGAATAGGAAAAGTAAGTAAAAACTGTGAAACAAAATGGTTCAGATGAGCTGGATGTGTTTGACAGTTTTTTATTGCCCTTTTATCTGTATAACGGTTTGTATAACAAGAGGCAGGATATTGGCAGAAAGTGTATTACATTTTCGCCAGTAGACCTGCCTTTTGTTTTACAGAAATACGTCTGCAAGGGTGGATTTCTGTAATAAATAGGTATTTATATCGGGGTTTTAGGGGCTTTTTCCCCTAACAAGATTGGAAACGCATTGCGATTTCCGTATCTTGCAGTTTTTATCTGAAAGAAATTCTGTT
>JAGAQZ010000060.1 GCA_017622505.1 Lachnospiraceae bacterium | reverse complement strand
GTGGTTTGCAGGGAACTTTTGAACTATGACTTGACCAAAGAAGAGGACATGAAAGAAATTATGAGTCAGAATTTGTTCAGAACAGTCTGTCCGGAAATGGTTCGCTGCGCAGCTGCAATTGTGGAAGAAATGTTGGCAGAGTACGGCGAGTAACAGCCTAAAAGTTTATTTGCTTTTATGAGGATGAAAAAAGATGTATGATATTGTAAAAAACATATGGACCTTTATACAGACCGAAATACTGGGGATGCAATGGCTGAAGTGTCTGATTGGAAGCGGGCTGGAGTTGCTGGGTCTTGATATTGAAAGTCGCATAGGCGGAAGTGCTCATTTTTTTATTTATGATGTGATTAAAATTATGATATTGCTTACGTTGCTTATCTATATGATTGGTTTTATCCAAAGTTACTTTCCGCCTGACCGTACCAAAAAGATTATCGGCAGATACAAGGGTATTGTAGCAAACAGCATCGCTGCGCTGATGGGAACGGTAACGCCTTTTTGTTCCTGCGCGTCCATTCCTATCTTCATCGGATTTACCAATGCGGGCCTTCCTTTGGGCGTGACCTTCTCGTTTCTGATTTCTTCGCCGATGGTGGATATTGGCTCTCTCATTCTTCTGATGAGTATTTTCGGATGGAAGATAGCAGTGGTATATGTTTTTCTGGGACTTGTGATAGCAGTAGTCGGCGGTACGTTTATCGAGAAACTGCATATGGAAGACCAGATTATTCTGGATGTGCCCAAAGAAAGTATGGTAGAACTCCTGGCGGAAGGAATGACCTTAAAAGAACGGCTCTTTTATGCGTGGGAGCGTGTTTATTATACGGTTAAAAAAGTTTTTCCGTATGTACTGATTGGCGTCGGTATCGGCGCAATTATCCACAATTGGATCCCTGAAGTTTGGGTGATGCAGTCACTTGGAAACGGAAATCCATTTGGCGTGATTATTGCAACCATCATCGGTGCGCCTATGTATGCGGATATATTTGGTTGTATCCCCATTGCGCAGGCCTTGCTTGAGAAGGGGGCGCTGCTTGGCGTGGTACTTTCTTTTATGATGGCGATCACAACCCTTTCGTTGCCTTCGATTATTATGTTAAAAAAGGTTCTCAAAACGAAGTTGTTGGCAATTTTTATCGCAATTTGTGTTGTGGGAATTATTATGGTGGGGTATGCCTTTAATATCCTTCAGATGTGGTTGGTCTAATTAGTGATTCGGAAGAAATGAAGTTTAATATCGATTGTAAATAGTAAGGAATAGCGGAGAAATAAGATATGATAAATAATCAAGAAAAAACGGAAACAAATGCTATGGACAGAAAGCCGAAAGTGGCTTTTATCTGCGTGCACAATTCCTGTCGCAGTCAGATTGCGGAGGCTCTGGGACGGGAGCTTGCATCTGATGTGTTCGAGAGTTATTCGGCGGGAACGGAGATTAAGGCTTTGATTAATCAGGATGCGGTTCGTATGATGAAAAAATTGCACGGGATAGATATGAACCTGACTCAGTACAGTAAATTAATTGAAGACATTCCGGAGCCGGATATTGTCATTCTGATGGGCTGTAATGTAAGTTGCCCCATTCTGCCCGGCAAGCAGGTTGAGAACTGGGGATTAGAGGATCCCACCGGCCGGGATGATGATTTTTTTGCAGGAACCATTTACGAAATTGAAGAAAAAATCCTGGATTTAAAAGTGCGTCTTAGGAACAAATAAATCGTAATGATTTCGCAATATTTGTTCGATAGTAGATGATTGGAAAGGAATTTGGAAATGAGTTGGAATTCTTATCCCCGTCCGCAGATGAAGCGTGATTTATTTTATATCATAAAAGAAAACTGGACTTTAAACGGCAAGCCTGTCCGCGTGCCTTACGTACCCCAGTCCGAACTTTCGGGATATGAAGAGGAAGTGGGGAGTACGCTTACTTATGAGACTGTTTTTACGGTGCCCGAAACTTTTACGAAAGAAAGGATACTTCTGCATTTTGGTGCAGCGGACCAGTTGGCGGAGGTTTGGCTGAATGACATATTGATTGGAAGTCATGAGGGCGGATATTTAAGTTTTACGTTTGATATTACTGAGGGTGTAAAAAGAGACGGAGAAAATCACCTGGTTGTGAAAGTAACGGACGAACTTGACAAGGATTACCCGTATGGAAAGCAGTGTGTAAAGCGTGGAGGTATGTGGTATACGCCTACGTCGGGAATCTGGCAGAATGTCTGGATTGAAAATGTGCCGGACAGCTATATTGAAAGCGTGAAAATTACACCGGATTTGGAAGGGATTGCCCTGGAAGTTTGCCGGAGTGAGAGTTTAGAAATAAAGGAAAAAACGGGCGCTGATTTAGACGTGTCTGATGAAAGTAAAGAAGATTCCGAAGATGTCGAGAAAAAGATTTGTGCAGAAATCACACTCCACACCGGCGAAGTCGTAACCAAAACCTTTGAAGGCAAAGGCCCATTTTATATCTCACTTACAGAGTTTAAAGATGCCGATGGCAATCCTTATGTGCCGAAGCTTTGGAGTCCGGAAGAGCCGTATTTGTACACGATGAGAATTGCCGCAGGCGAAGATGCAGTGGAGACCTATTTTGCCCTGCGTACCATAGAGATTAAGGACATAAACGGCGTGCCAAGAGTCTGCTTAAATAATAAGCCGATTTTTATGCACGGTGTTCTGGACCAGGGGTATTTTAGCGACGGCATTTTTCTGCCGGCAGAGGAAGAAGAGTACGAGAGAGACATTCTCCGCATGAAGGAGCTTGGTTTCAACATGCTTCGCAAGCATATTAAAATTGAGCCGGAGTGCTTTTATTATTATTGCGACAGGCATGGCATGCTTGTGATGCAGGATATGGTAAATAACGGGGACTATTCTTTTATCAGGGATACGGCCCTGCCTACCATTGGTTTTAAGAAGAAAAGTGATAAAACTGCGGGAACTTCCAAGCGGGAGAAGATTTTTGTTGCCCATATGGAAGGAACCGTTCGACAACTCTATAATCACCCCTGTATCGTGGCGTACACGATTTTTAATGAAGGCTGGGGGCAGTTTAACAGCGATGAAATGTATGACAGGGTAAAAGAGCTGGACGGCACGCGTCTGATTGATTCTACTTCGGGATGGTTTGCACAGAAGAAAAATGATTTCGACAGCGAGCATATTTACTTTAGAACCAAGAAGTTAAAAATAAAGAAGCGTCCGCTGTTTGTATCAGAATGCGGAGGCTATTCACTGGCGGTGGAAGGGCATCTTTTTAATCCGAAAAAGGCATACGGATACGGGAAGACCAAGGACAGCCACGAGTTGACGGAGACGATTGCCAATATGTATCGCAAGATGCTGATTTCTGCGATTGCAAAAGGCGCCTGTGGTTGCATTTATACCCAGCTTAGCGACGTGGAAGATGAAATCAACGGTTTGTATACCTACGACCGCAAAGTGTGCAAGGTTGAAAAGGAACTGATGCGCAAAGTGGCAGAGGAACTTTATGCTGAAATAAAGTCATAATTTTATGCCGGGAAACATATACTTTTATTTGCACCTAAACATAAATTGCAGCATATGATAAACCATAAAATACCTTAAAAAGGATGGTTTATTATGAGTTGTAATTGTAATAATTGTTCATCATATTTTACAAATCTTGTCAGTGCGGCAAGACAGAACCATAAAAATAAATATACTGTTGTACAGGGCGATTACCTGAAAGTAAATGTAATGTGTATTCCTATGTGTGGTGATATCGGCGTGGAAGTTCATGAAAATGAAGACCAGTTGATTACCGTGGTATGCGGAACGGCTACCGTGAAACTTGGCCGCACAAGACGCGAGGCTGATTGCATCAGAAGATTGAATGCAGGCGATTCGGTTTTGATTCCGGCCGGTATTTGGCATAATGTATGCAACAGCGGTAACGGTCAGTTACAGTTGGTATCCGTATATGGATACGGTAATGTAAATCATGATTGTGGTTGTAATGTAAACAGCGACTGTGGATGTAGCGCAAGCAACGACTGTGGTTGTGGCGCAAACAACGACTGTGGATGTAGCACAAGCAACGATTGCGGAAACGTTGTGAATAACGGTTGCGGTTGTAATCAGGCGACTGCATACTCGGATTGCAACACGGTATTCAATGCAGGTAATTGCGATTGGAATAATGTGCAGACTCAGGATAACGGATGCAGCTGTGCGATTGACAGCGGCTGCTAATGAAAAGAAAACAGGTCACCGAAAGGTGGCCTGTTTTCTTGTGTGGTATTTTATTTTTTCTTTCCGCCTTTTAAGAAGATTTCGCGATATTCTTTGGGCGTCTTGCCTACCTTCTTTTTAAACAACTTTGTAAAATAATTCACATCCGGGATTCCGCAGTAGGATGCGATGGTCTGGATTTGCAGGCCGGTGGAATGCAGTAAAAGTATGCCGTGCTGAATACGCTTTTCGTTCACGTAGTCCGTCAAGGTACTGCCGGTTTCCTTCTTAAAAAGCGTGGACAGGTAGCTGGCGTTGACATTCATTTTACCGGCTAAAACATTCAAAGTTAAGTCAGCGGTCAAATCCGTATCAATGGTGGTAATGACTTTCTGCACGAGAAGCGAATAACCCTTCATAGAGTGGTTTTTGACCAGAAGGCAATATTTGTGCACCATTTCTTTTTGCAGTTTGCGGACTGCATCCATGGTGGTAACCTGCTCAATTTTACGGGCAAAATCCGAAGAAAGCTTATCAATGTAAAAGGGGTGCACCGAACCGTTTTCCACAGCTTTGCGAAGCAGGGTATTCATAATGATGCAATAATTTTGCATATTACGAATGGGGTCGGCAGTACGTTTCTCGAAGTTGGAAGCGGACATATTCGCCATAATTAATTCTACTTTATGGCTTAAGCCCTGCGAAATGGCCTGGAGCAACTGGTTCTCCACCGCATATCGTTCTTCGATGGCCTTCATATTGATGGAGGCGTCTGTTTGCTCATAGCTTGAACCCGCAGAAAATTGAGAAGAAGGTTCGGAAGTGTTCATCTGCTGTTCCAGGGTTTCAAATTTAAATTGGTCCATACTGCCCCAAAGACTTTCCCCCAATGTATTCATCACAATCAGTGCGACAGAATCATTCTCCAAATAAGTAATATTGTTAAAATACTTCTCCAGTGTATTAAAAATCTGTGGCGGGAGAGAATATTCTTCAGTGAATTCCATAATTTCATTCCGGTTAAATTCACGTGTGGTATAAGGCCCCACAATCATCAGTGCGTCGGGCGCGGTATCCGGCATACGGAGAATGAAATAATTACAATAAAAAAGATCAATTAATTTATAGATGGTATTCGGCTTGATTCGTTCACTGATAAAAGCCTTAGAAAGATTAAGTTGTTCTTCCATGCCGAGAAGTTTTCGAAGTCCCATATCAATTTCCGAAATCGAGTGATTTTCTTCGGTAATAATGTGGGTTTTTAAGCGGAAGTGGGACAGTATTCTCTTAGCAAAATCAAGTTCGGACTGATAGCGCATAATCTCTCCTTTTGCGACAGGAAAATTTTACATTTTTAGGTAAAAAATACAACTAATAAAAATTATACGAAAACTACCAAAAATTATACTCTCTATATTGTTTGTATTTTGTTAAAATGATATCAAGCGTTGCGGATAATCCGGGGGATAATATCCGCGCAAGTAAATTAACCTTTAACTATCAAAATTTAACGCAGAAAGGGGTATGTAAGTGAAAGAACAGAAAAAAGCAGTAAGACCTTTTGGTTTTGCAGACAAAATGGGATATATGTTCGGTGACTTCGGTAATGACTTTACCTTCATTTTATCCACAATGATTTTATCTAAATTTTATACCGACGTAATGGGCGTTTCCGCCGGCGTTATCGGTACTATCATGATGTTGGCACGTTTCGTGGATGCGTTTACCGACGTTGCTATGGGACGTATTTGTGACCGCAGTAAAATCACACCTCAGGGTAAATTCAAACCTTGGATTATTCGTATGTGTGTTCCGGTTGCGATAGCATCCTTCTTAATGTATCAGAGTGGTTTGGCAGGGCTTCCTACCAATGTTAAGATTATTTACTTAGCAATTACTTACATCCTTTGGGGTTCATTCTGCTACACAGGTATCAACATTCCTTACGGCTCAATGGCTTCTGCTATTTCTGCAGACCCCGGCGACCGTCAGTCATTATCAACCTTCCGTACCATGGGTGGTATGCTTGCAGGTATGGTGATCGGTATCCTTCTTCCTCTTATCGCTTATGATAAGGTTGCATTGGTAGACGGAACTATTAAGGAAACCTTGAACGGACCTAAGGTTACATTGGCAGCAGGTATCTTCTCAGTTCTTGCAATTGTATGTTACTTACTCTGCTATAAGCTGGTTAAGGAACGTGTTGTGGTAGAACCTACCGGCGAAAAGGGACCTTCTGTTGGTCAGATGCTCGGCAGTGCATTCTCAAACCGCGCATTGATTTCCATTATCGTAGCTTCAATCGTTATGTTATTGGCACAGCTTACCATGCAGAACATGGCAGCATATATTTTCCCTGATTATTACAATAACGCAGACGCGCAGTCTGTATCTACCATTATGATGATGGGTGGTATGATTCTTGCAGCAATCTTTGCGAAGCCTTTGGCTAAGAAGTTTGGTAAGGCGGAAATTTCAATCGTCTCTAACCTTTTTGCAGCAGTGGTTATGGTTATTATTTGGATTGTCCGTCCCGAAAGCGTATGGGTATACTGCGGATTACAGATGCTTTGCTGGTTAGGCCTCGGTATGTTCTCTATGGTATCCTGGGCACTTATCACAGACGTTATCGATTACTCAGAACTTAAAAACGGTGTACGTGAAGACGGTTCCGTATACGCTATGTACTCATTTGCACGTAAGCTTGGTCAGGCGCTTGCAGCAGGTTTATCAGGCTGGTTATTGGAAGCAATCGGCTACAACTCAGTAGCAGCTTCTGAAGGTTTAAGACAGACTGAAAGCGTATTATCAGGTATCTTCAATATTTCAACCTTAATCCCTGCATTAGGATTCCTTTTATTAGGCCTTGTATTGTGGTTCTGGTATCCTCTTCACAAGAAACAGGTTGATGCAAACGTAGCTGCATTAAAGATTAAGCACGGCGACGAAGAAATCGAAACCGTAGAAGAAGCTGTAGCAGAAGAGAAAGCTGAAACAGTGGAAGAAACTGTAGCAGAAGAAAAAGCTGAAACAGTGGAAGAAAAAGCTGAAGAAACACCTACAGAGGATACTGAAGAATAAATTTTAAAATAATCTGCTGTCGGACATAAGGTCCGGCAGCAGAACCAAATTTAGAGACAAAACAGTTATAAAAATAGAGTAAAAGGAGATAGTTCAAGTGAGAGAAATTATAAATTTTAACGTAAAATGGGCTTTTACAAAGAATGCAACAGAAGTACCGGCTACAATGCCTGAGAAGTGGGACTGGGTTACCCTTCCTCACAGCTGGAACGCAATTGACGGTCAGGACGGTGGTGCAGACTACTACCGCGGAACCGCATATTATGCAAAAGAATTAAAGAAATTCGATTTACCTGAAGCAGACAGATATTATATGGAATTCCGTGGCGCAAACTCTTCTGCAGACCTTTACATTAACGGCAAGAAGATTGCAAGCCATGACGGCGGTTACTCAACCTGGAGAGCAGACATTACAGATGCTTTGGAAATGGACAACTTGATTGTTGTAGCTGTTGACAACGCAGAAAATGAAAGAGTATACCCTCAGATGGCAGACTTTACCTTCTACGGCGGTCTCTATCGTGACGTAAATATTATCGCAGTAAACAACTCACACTTTGACCTTGATTACTACGGAGGCCCCGGCCTTATGGTAACACCTGAAGTGAAGGGTGAAGATGCTGACGTTGCAGTAGAAGTATTCTTAACAAACCCTGCAGACGGACAGGAACTTGTTTATAAGATTTATGATTATGAAGAAAATGTAATCGCAGAAGTAAAGCAGGCAGTTGCTGATACCAAGGCAGTGATTACAATTCCCAAAGTACATTTATGGCATGGCCGTAAGGATCCTTATCTTTACAGAGCAGAAGTTGCCCTTGTAAAAGGTGATGACGTACTTGATTGTGTATCTGCGCCTTTCGGTTGCCGTACTTTTAAGATTGACCCTGAAAACGGTTTTATCTTAAACGGCGAAGAATATCCTTTAAGAGGTGTATCACGTCATCAGGACAGATGGGGACTTGGTAATGCATTGTTACCGGAACACCACAGAGAAGATATGGAATATATTTATGAAATGGGTGCAACCACAATTCGTCTTGCACATTATCAGCACGATCAGTTCTTCTATGATTTGTGTGATGAAATGGGTATGGTAATCTGGGCAGAAATTCCCTATATTTCTAAGCATATGCCGGGCGGTAGAGAAAACACAATTTCTCAGATGAAAGAACTTATCGTTCAGAATTATAACCATCCTTCCATCGTGGTTTGGGGACTTTCTAACGAAATCAGTATGGCAGGTTCCGATGCAGACTTATTGGATAACCACAATGTATTAAATGATATGGTTCACAAGATGGATCCTACAAGATTAACAACCATCGCTTGTGTATCTATGTGTGATATCCATGATCCGTATGTACAGATTCCCGACGTGGTTTCTTACAACCATTACTTCGGATGGTACGGCGGAGATACTTCCATGAACGGACCTTGGTTTGATAACTTCCATAAGACATTCCCGAACATCCCTATCGGTGTCAGCGAATATGGTTGTGAAGCTCTTAACTGGCATACATCAAAGCCGACTCAGGGTGACTATACAGAAGAATATCAGGCATACTATCACGAAGAACTCATTAAGCAGTTGTTCACAAGAAAGTATCTCTGGGCAACACATGTATGGAACATGTTCGACTTCGGTGCTGACGCAAGAAACGAAGGTGGCGAGAACGGGCAGAACCACAAGGGTCTTATGACTTTTGACCGTAAGTACAAGAAGGATTCCTTCTATGCATACAAGGCATGGTTATCAGATGATCCCTTCGTACACATCTGTGGTAAGAGATATGTGGACAGAGTAGAAGATGTTACAAAGGTAACCGTATACTCTAACTTACCTGAAGTTGAATTGTTTGTAAACGGCAAGAGCCTTGGCAAGCAGGCATCAGCAGAGCACTTCTTCTACTTCGACGTTCCCAATGAGGGCGTATCCGAATTGGAAGCAGTTGCAGGCGATTGCACAGATTACAGCACAATCCGCAAGGTTGATACCTTCAACGAAGCATACAAGTTAAAAGAAAAGGGTGCAATCCTTAACTGGTTTGACATTACAGAACCTGAAGGATACTTCTCATTGAATGATACAATGGGTGCAATTATGGCAAATCCTCAGGGTGCACTTTTGATTGGCGGCTTGATGCAGCAGATGCAGAAGAATGCAGGCGGTATGGCAGCAGGTTTCGAAGTAAATGAAGGTATGATGCAGATGATGAACGGCTTTACCGTTATCCGTCTTGCAAACCTTATGGGAACTGCAGGCATCACCTTCACGAAGGAACAGCTCCTTGGCTTGAATGCACAGCTTAACCAGATTAAGAAATGAAGATCACTTTTTATGCAGAAATGCGTAATGAAATTTGTAAAGGTAATAGTTAAGAAAAAAATTGCTAAAAAGAAAAAGCAATAATCCCAGATATTGCATTGTAGTTAAAGGGTTATTATATGTAAAAGAGAAGTTCGCGGGCGACCGCGGGCTTTTCTTTTTCTATTCTTGCAACTTTTTGTACTTTGGATTAGTGTTATAGGTAAAGGAACAGATTTTATCTGCAGGAAAAGAGGAGCAAAATTATGAAAAAATCTACAGTAAAGACATTTAATTGGATTGCATTCGGAATGATACCGGCAATCATTGTGCTTATAGCAGTTGCTTTTGGCATTTTTGCTGCAAGTGCGATTAATTCTCCGACCATAAATTATGATTACGTGACACCCCAAACCGAGTCCGGTGAGTTATGGAAAGTTTTGGAATTGGTCGAAGGGGAATACGCCTACGTGATCTATAGTGTAGATGATGTCTATAGGTTTGATGGTGAGCGTTTGATTGCATTTCAGGGAAGAAGTATAGAAGCGATTAAGGATAAAGTTGAAGAAAGTAATTCCGGCGGTAATGGGATTACGTCCTATTGGGAAGGAAAGGGCGTGAAATTTGACTTTAGTACTACGAATGATTTCGAGGAATACTTAGAAGATGTGGAGAGTAGCGTCTATTATAATTTAGAACCGGATGCGGAAGTGATTACGTCGAATTTCTCAGAGGTGACGCTGTATGATGTGAGTGATTACATAGGCTTTGAACGCCAAAATAATTCAGGTGTTGCACTGGGTATAATGATTTTGGTTGGAGCCATTGTCTTTTGGACAGTGATTGTTCTGGCAGTGGAACTGCTGATAGCGATTATACTTAAGTTAACCGTTTTTAAAGTGAAGAAAGCACAATAACGAAAACCGATTTCTTTTATGATATGGTAAAAGAAATCGGTTTTTTAATTAAGGGGTATCTGTTTAATTTCCACCCGGGCCGTCTTTTCTGGGACGGGAAGATTCAGGTAAGGGTTCAACTTCGTAGTATTTGCTGCAGTCACAGTCTTTCTTGGATTTATCCTTATCGCAGGAACAGTTATTATAAGAATTGGATACTTTATTAGGGTTGTTCTTTTTATCTCCGATCATAGCGCACCTCACTTTCGTTATTAGGGTGCGCAGGTTTCTATTTTTTATTCTTCCGTATTTTCACGCCATAGAAACTATGTCTCTTTTCGCGTGCATAAAACAACGTCTCTATAATCCTAATCCGTACAATCAAAAAATTAAAATATTTTATAAAATAATGATTGACAGGTGATAAAAAAAATATTAGTATTAGTAGTATACTAAAACTTAATTAAAAGGAAAAGTATACTTATGAACGAATTGAAAGAAACAAATAACATAAAAGAAAACCCAAAGGCACAAAGTGCCGAAGAGAGGCATTGGTTTACTGACGTAGAGAAATTATTTGCGGTTTTTGCCGCGGTGATTTGCGGATATATTGCGTTGACAATTAAAAATGCAGAGCCTTTTTTGATCTTTGTATCACGTCATTCATACATAAATGATATGTTGCACGATCATATTTTCCGGGATTATTTGGAAATTGTAAATGAATATGTGCCTAAGGCTGTGCCCTACCTTTTGCTGGCAGTCATTGTCCTTTTGGTTGCATCTTTTATAATGGATTATGAAAAAAGTGAGCACGGATATGTGCTTCGTATTGCAGGGATGTTGATGGCGTCGTTGACAGGACTTGGATATATACTTGTGTATGTTATATTTGGTTTTGCGGAACCGGTGATGAATGCGAAAGTTTACGTCTTTCTAAGTTTTATTGCGGTTGGATTTGTGCTTGCGATTATCAGTTGCATTTATTACGGAAAGAAAAGGGCAGGCGCAAGAACCAAAGCCCTGGTGCTTAAGTGCATTACCGCAGTTTGCGTCTTGGGTTGTTTTGTGGGCGCAGGATTTTATCTTGCAAAAAACTTAGGCGCTGAATACAAAGTTTGCCATGAAGTGAATCAATTGTTAAAAGAACATCCTGCCGATATCAATCAGGATATTGCATATCAAATCGGTAATGTGCAAAAAAGAGAAGCAACCTGGCATGATGGGGTGATGTATTACACTACCGGAAAAGCAATTTGGAAGATTGACGATTCCGGAACGGTGGAGAAATTATATTCTATGCCGGGTGAAGGTGAATTTTACGCATACGGAATTTATTATTACGAAGGTTATTTGTATGTGGGTTGCGCCGGTTACAGTGGCGAGGCACCATTTTCTGTTCTGCAGGTATCCGTTGCTGACGGTTCGGCAAAGGAAGTTTGTTCCCTCACAAGTAACCGAAAATTCTTTGGTGTGGTTGATGGTAAATTGTTGTATACGACGGCTACGGAAGAAGAATATGTTGCAGATGTTTATTGCATTGATTTAAAAGGGACCATTGATGAGAAAGAAGCGGTTCTTTACGATAAGGGCGTAAACTCGCTTACCGGTCTTGACCGTGAAATATGGCTACAGAAGTATTTGTACGGCTATGTGGATGATATGTATTGGCCGAATGATGATTATCAGTTTATCGGCGAAAACGGATATTACATATATGATTTAAAGTATGATCCGGATGAACCGCATGACTACGGCGGTGAATATCCCTATTCCTACAATGGAGACTGTACCTTGATATTAGATAAAAGCGACGTCCCGACTGAATATTTGCTGGAACAGGTTGTAAATTTCAATATATTTAATGATACGATTTATTATATGCAGGAAGGCAAAACAGGATATGATATTTATTCCTGTGATGAGAGCGGCGGAAACCAAACCCTGCTTGCATCTGTGCCGGTAGCTTTTGAAGAGTCTGATTATGGGTGCAGCACAAATATGCTTGTGGGCGAAGGATTTATTGTGTGTGAAGTTTACGCGAAATACCTGGAGGGCACGTATAGGTATTTTGTTAATATTGAAACCGGCGAAGTGAAAGAAATAGAAATTCCTTAAAAATGAGGAATTTTATATAAATGTAGCAAGTGAAAAATATTTTAAAAAGAAAAAGGAGATTAAAAATGGGTTTATACGAAATTGCAAAAATAGCTGTTGGAGTAATGATTTTCTTGTTGGGAGCTTTTATGTTCTTTTTCCCAAAACTTTGCTTAAAAAAGCAGGAGCGTGAGATTGAATATGCGCAGAAAGATATGAGAAAACGCGGTGGCATTTTGATGATTGTCAGTGTTGTAGTTTCAATCGTTATGTTGGCGGCACCATTTATTGCGGGACTTATGGTTTAAGAGTTTTTTGGGAGAATGTTATGAATACATATGAGTATGATGAAAATTTTCAGGCAGAAGATACGCAGAGCGGTATGAATGTAATACAGACCAAGAAGGCACCGAATATTTTTATGCAATTAATATATTCTGTGATGCCGGGGAAATATGGTGAGCTGGCAAATGTTAAGGTAAAAGGGTTTATATTTTATTATCTGTTTTGGTGTTTTATTATGTGCAGTGTGGCATCTATTGCCATGCTGACAATCAGTATAGTCAAGGAGTTTGAAGAAAGACTGGCAAACGGATATGTATTGGTATATGAGAAATTACCCATAGTTATTCTGATATTAATCGGAATCGGCATTTTCATAAGTATAATTATGACGATTTTTGCTTCGGTGATTTTTGCAATAAGCTATTGCATTGAAGGATTGGTGACAGCATTGGTTGTCATGGCAATTTCCAAGAAAAAACGTTCCCTATTTGATTTGTATAAAGCGGCTGTATATTCTCAGACGCCGGTAAATAT
>JAGAQZ010000059.1 GCA_017622505.1 Lachnospiraceae bacterium | reverse complement strand
GGTGGCAGGTGAGGAAAGTCCGGGCTTCACAGGGCAGGATGCCGGATAACGTCCGGTGGAGGCGACTCCAAGGATAGTGCAACAGAAATAAACCGCCGTGCAAACGGTAAGGGTGGAAAGGCAGTGTAAGAGACTACCGCCTGTGTGGTAACATGCAGGGCTCTGTAAACCCCATCCGAAGCAAGACCAAACAGAGGACCATAGATTTGCCCGATCTGTTCTCAGGTAGGTCGCTTGAGATTAGCGGTAACGTTAATACCAGATAGATGATCATTCACGACAGAACCCGGCTTACAGTCCCACTCGTTTTTATAAAAATCAATGTGTGTTGGCTTTCAAAGTTGCATATTACAAATGAAAGCGACCATATTAGTGTATTGTGATAAAAGATATTTGTGTGTTTGGTTTTACGAATGAGAAGGAGAATTCATTAGTATGGGGCGTGTATCCGTTAAAGAAAATAAAAATTTATATCAGATTAAGCGTGAAGAATTGGGACTGTCCCGCGAGAAGGCCAGCGAACTCTTAGAATCCATTCCGCCTGAACGAATTGAAAAGATTGAGAATCAGAAGTCCCTTCCGCATCCGGAAGAAGTGTTAATTATGGCAGAGGCTTACAAAACCCCTAATCTTTGCAATTATTATTGCGCAAATGATTGTCCGATTGGTAAGCACTATGTACCTGAAATCGAGATGAAGGATTTGTCGCAGATTGTTCTGGAGATGCTTGCGTCCTTGAATGCAATGAAGGGTAAACAGGAGCGTTTGATTGAGATTACCGTAGACGGCAAGGTGGATGGCGAAGAAATCAAGGACTTTGTACATATCCAGGAAGAATTGGAGAAAATATCCATCACCGTGGAGGCATTACAGCTTTGGTCAGAGCAGATGATTGCCGAAGGAAAGATTGACGAAGAAGCGTATCGTACATATCGAGACAATCTTAAGAAGTAATGAAATAAATTAAAAATTACAGTGATTATGAAGCATTTCGTCCGTAAGTAAATTGCATAATATGCAGTTTCTTGGGGCGAAATGCTTCTATTTTGCTAAAAGTGTTAAAATAACAGTGGTTATTTTGCGCGAAATATTATATTATCATTTTTAGACATATGTTATAGTGATAGCATAAAATGAATTTGCTACATATATTAAAAAGTAGCATTTAAAAACTAATAATTAATGTGTTATGTGTGAGAGGAGAAAATTATGTATTCACAAAAATGTGCAAAAGATTTCAGGTATGAAGCAAGAACGGCATTGTCGGGAAACTGGTGGCTTGCAATCGGAACCACAATCGTAGCAAATATTTTAGGCTTATGTACCATTGCATCTCCAGTAGGTTCCATCAGCAGTAATTCCGATAGTTCGGCCACGGTAAATGATCCTACTGTAATGGCAGTAATGTTACTTATTTCAAGTATTTCTTTTATTTATACGATCATTATGTTTGTTTTATCAGGACCTGTAACATTGGGATATATTAAGTTTACAATGAAAGCCCATGATAATGAGAAACCTAAGTTTAGCGATTTATTTTCACAGTTTAATCGTTTCGGAGAAGGCTTCTGTGTATATGCGTTAAGATTGCTTTACACATTTCTTTGGGTTCTGGCAGCTGTTGCACCTGTGGTGATTGTAGGGATTCCCTTAGTCTTTGTTATGGATAGAATTGGACTAATTCTTATGTACTTGCTTGCAATTGCTGCGGGAGCGTTTGTTGCGATGAAGATGTATGGTTATGCATTGGCACCTTACATTGTATATGAGCATCCCGGCATCGGAGCAGCGGCGGCACTTCGTAAGTCTGTAGATATGATGGACGGAAATAAATGGAGATTATTCTGTCTTGCCTTTAGTTTTATCGGTTGGAACTTGTTGGCAGCAGCGCCTACGTTTATTGCAGCGGCTCTTGAATCACCGGCATTGGTTTTCATTGCTACTCCGATTACATTAGCAGCTACTGTAGTTATTCAAACATATATGGAATTTGCATACACTGCATTCTATAGAGACATTGCGAAAAGCAGAGATGAATTATATTCACCGGACGAAGATAAAACTTCATCCAATAGCGAATTTATGGCTAAATTACAGGGGGCAGACAGTGTTGTAGAACAGTCTAATTGGAAATATTAAGGAAAGGCGGCTCGAAAGAGCCGTCTTTTTACTTCATAGGAATTTCCTATGAAGTAAAAATAAAATGCGCAGCTCGCGGAGGGGAATGTTGTTGCTTTGCAACACCGCTCGCGCGCGAAGAATGTGCAGAGCACATTCTTTGTTAATAGCTTGTATAAAAAAGCTGCTTTTGGTATAATGCACCTATGAAAGAGAAAAAGATTTATTTGGATATTTTAAGAATACTTGCCATTTCTATGGTTTTTAATTTGCACTTTACGGTTGCATTAGGGCAGCAGTATGGTGTGTTTTTTGGTTTTGCAAACGGTAATTGGGGAAATGTTGGTACCAGTTTGTTTTTTCTGATATCAGGTAATTGTCTTGCGCGTAATTATGGTGAGAAACTTGAGATTGGTAAATTTTATAAGAAGCGCTGGCTGGCTATTTTTCCGATGTTTTACGTGAGCTATTTATTGGTATTGTTCGGACACATGGTTATTCTGCAGAATAATGTATTGGCCGGAGTGGAACCGTGGAAATTCATTTATACCTTAATTGGTATCGATATGTATATGGTATTTAAAGGAGTGAGAACTGCAGCGCTGGTAGGTGAATGGTACACGGCGATTATAGTGGGAATTTATATTCTTTTTCCGCTGTTGCAGTTTTTATATAGAAAATGTAAAATACCCACAACTATAGTATTGCTTGCGCTGTATGTCTTAAATCTTATGTTTAATAAAGGGCAGATTCCGGCGGATGCGCATATAATAACAGGTGTTTTCATCTTCTGGATCGGTATGTTTATTTATCGGTTTGAAAAGCACTTGGAGAAGATGCCATGGTTTGTGTGGGGATTGTTAATAGTCTGTTCATGTATTCTTTTATTTGTTCCTTTACCGGGGCACGATTTAGTATATAAGAATTTGCTTGCGCTCTTAATCTTCCTGGTGTTAATGCGTGTGGGAATTTATCTAAAAAAAGATATGGTTGTTTTGCGGTTTTTATGTAAAATAGAGTACGCTATTTATTTGTGCCACCATACAGTGCTTTTGGTGTTGTTTACATTTTATGTCAAGATATTCGGCCAAGTAGAATCAATATCGTATTATGTATTAAGTGTGGTCATAACGATTGTATTTGCTGTGGTAATCACATATTTAACCAATTGGATTATAAAAGGAATTTCCAAGATTGGGTCCGGGAAGACGAAGAAAAAGACAAAGATAAAGAAAAAAGTGAAGAATTCATAGGAACAAAGGGTACTTTTGGCAAGTGCCCTTTTTATTTTGCTGTTTTAGTGAAAATAAAGGCTTTTATTTTGCAATAGCTGTTATGTATTCGTTTGAACAAAAGCGGTACAATAAAAGCGTAAAAGGAAGTGTTATATGCGGGCCGAAGCAAATCTGAGGGTGGCGACCCAAGGAAGCGTCAAGGCTATCCTAAATGAAAGGAGGAGTATATAACATGAAAGTCAAAGGGACTTTCGAAACAAAGCGGGGACTGCCCTCCGGGGCAGTCAGTCGCAGAGTGAAATTGAAGATTGTAAAATTTGAGAATAGATTTTGTGACATTAGAAATACCGTGCAGAGATGTGCGGTATTTTTATGATAGCTTAAATTTTTATAAAAATAAGAAAATAAATAAGTTTTACCAAAAGCATATATCCCTTTAGACGCAAAAATGATATAATATAAGTGTAACAAGTGGGCATTTTCTTGAGGTAATGCTTATGGATAAAAATAACCGATTAATTAACATTTATATCAAAATCCATAACAAACGTACCATCACTATGGAAGATCTGCAGTATTTGGCAAAGTATGATCCGGAGTGCTTTCGGAAAACATGTGCAAATGTAGTTTACAATATGCCCGAGACGAAGGCGGTTATGAGTGTTTCGCCGGCAGAAGCAAGTGCGGCAGCAGAGGATGCGGGCGGTGAAGTAACTGATGAGTTTGATATTATGGCTGTATTGAACCGTTTGAATGAATTAGAGACAAACAGCGATATTTATGGCGATATCAGTGCTAAGCGGGTGAAGAATCTCTTGGGTAATCTTTTTATGGAGTTATTATTCCCGCACAATGACGAAGAGATTTTTATCGGTGCTGCGGAAGAAGAGAAAACACCGTCTTTTGATATGAAAGCGTAGTGGATTTAACATATAAATATATAATATTTTAATATGGAACTCTTAAGATGAGGAGAACAATCCCCAAGTCTTAAGAGTTTTTATTTAAAAAAATATTGACACCTTAAGAAAGATTGAATATAATTAAATTGTACTCAATCAAATAATATATGGAGGGTGATACAATGTCAATTTATGATTATAAGGTAAAAGATGTTACAGGAGCAGAGGTTTCGTTATCGGACTATGTGGGAAAGGTACTTTTGATTGTGAATACCGCTACGGGGTGCGGATTTACACCGCAGTATGAAGGGTTACAGGATTTATATGAGAAATATGCAGAAGCAGGACTGGAAATTCTTGATTTCCCCTGCAATCAATTCGGCCACCAGGCACCGGGAACAGAAGAAGAAATTGTGGATTTCTGTCAGATACGATACGGGGTAACGTTTAAGCAATTTGCCAAGGTTGAAGTAAATGGTGCGAATGAAATTTCTTTATACACCTATCTAAAAGAACAGAAAGGCGGAGTAATGGGAAAGCAAATTAAGTGGAATTTTACGAAGCTTCTGATAGACCGCAAAGGAAATGTGGTTGGTCGATTTGCCCCTACCGTTAAGCCGGAAGCGCTTGAGGATGCAATTAAGGAAGTATTATAAAGGAAGTTGTAAAAGGGTGTTTTGGCAGGCGTTGAAACATCCTTTCGAATGTGATAAAGTAGAAGCAGTAAAAAAGGGAGGTTTTTTATGAACGATTCAAAGTATGACGGATTAAAATTAGAGAATCAATTATGCTTTCCCTTGTATGCATGTTCCAGAGAGGTTATCAAGCAATACAGACCTTTTCTGGAAGAACTTGATTTGACCTATACCCAATATATTACGATGATGGTGTTTTGGGAGGAAAAGAAAATAAATGTAAAGGACTTGGGAAAGAAACTTTTTCTGGATTCCGGAACGTTAACCCCTGTATTAAAAAGTCTTGAAACGAAAGGGTATGTGAAAAGATACCGTTCTAAAGAGGACGAACGTGTTCTCTTAGTAGAGATAACAAAGGCCGGTGATAATTTAAAAGAAAAGGCCGTGGAAGTACCTGTTAAAATGGCAGGCTGTGCTAAATTGGAGCCTGGAGAAGCAATGGAGTTGCATCGTTTGCTTACGAAAGTATTAAAAGGTTTTGAAGACTAATTAAGGAAATTGAACGTATGGTTTAAAAGAAGAGAGATTTTACAAATCTCTCTTTTTTATTTGAGTACGATTTGCTATAATATAGATTGTGTCAGATTGGAGAACAGAAATGAATATTTTAGATAAATTAAACGATCAACAAAAGATTGGTGTTACAACAACTGAGGGACCTGTTTTATTACTGGCGGGGGCCGGTTCGGGTAAGACCAGGGTTCTTACGAATCGTATTGCATATTTGCTTGAACAGGGCGTGAATCCGTGGAATATTCTTGCCATCGCTTTTACCAATAAGGCGGCAGGCGAGATGCGGGAACGCGTGGATGATATGATTGGCTTTGGTTCCGAAAGTATTTGGATTGCAACCTTTCACTCCACTTGCGTAAGAATTCTTCGCAGACATATTGATAAATTAGGGTATGATACTAATTTTACAATTTATGATACGGATGACCAGAAGAGCACGATTAAAGCGATTTGCAAGCGTGATAATATTGATACCAAACAGATTAAAGAGCGCACTATTCTCGGTGTGATTTCTTCTTGTAAAAACGAAATGATTTCGGCGGAAGAGTATGAGAAGACTGCGATGGGCAATTGGATGAACCAGCGTATTGCCCATGTGTATAAAGAGTATCAGAAGACTTTAAAAAAGAACAATGCACTGGACTTTGACGATTTGTTGTTAAAAACAGTGGATTTATTCCGCTATTGTCCCGATGTGTTGGAAGGCTATCAGAATCGCTTTCTGTACATTATGGTGGATGAGTACCAGGATACCAATACGGTGCAGTTTGAGATGATTCGTCTGTTAGCGCAGAAGAACCGCAATCTTTGCGTGGTAGGTGATGATGACCAGTCTATTTATAAATTCCGCGGTGCCAATATCCGCAATATTTTGGATTTTGAGTTTCATTACCCGGAGGCTACCGTAATTAAGTTAGAGCAGAATTACCGTTCTACCAAGAACATTCTGGACGCGGCAAATTGCGTGATCAGCAATAATAAAGGACGTAAGTCTAAGGCCTTGTGGTCAGAGCGCGGTGAAGGGAAAAAAATACATTTCAGACAGTTTGACAATGCTATTGAAGAAGCACAATTCGTGTGCGATGATATTCGCCATAAGGTCCGCATGAAAGAGGCGAATTTCAAGGATTGTGCGGTGCTTTACCGAACCAATGCCCAGTCACGTGTGATTGAAGAACAGTTCGTGCGAGATAATATAGCTTATCGTCTGGTAGGTGGTACTAACTTTTATGCAAGAAAAGAAATCAAGGACGTTTTGGCATATCTGAAAACCGTGGAAAGTGGCAGGGACGACCTGTCTGTAAAAAGAATCATTAATGTGCCCAAAAGAGGAATCGGTGCAACCAGTTTGGAGAAGGTGGAGCGTTTTGCCGCAGAGAATGAAATTAGTTTGTTTGATGCATTAATCAGGGCGGAAGAGATTCCGGGACTTGGCAAAACGGCTGAGAAGATGCGTTCTTTTGCAAGTATGATTCGTACCTTCCGCACTAAGTCGGTAGAAGGATATTATGATGATTTGCCTGAGTTGATTGATGATGTTATGAAGGGCACGGGATATCTGGAAGATTGGGAGAATTCCGATGATGAAGATGCGGAAGACCGCATTCAGAATATGGATGAACTGATTACCAAGGCAGCTGCTTATGAAGAGAAATATGCGGCAGAGAATCCGGAGGCAGAGCACGGACCGACGCTGCAGGACTTTTTAACGGAAGTGTCTTTGGTGGCAGATATTGACAGTGTGGACAGCAACAATGACAGAGTATTGCTTATGACCATACACAGTGCCAAAGGTTTGGAATTCTCACAGGTGTACTTAACGGGTATGGAGGATGGCCTTTTCCCGGGTTATATGGCCATCAGTGCAGAAGATGACGAAGAAATCGAAGAAGAGCGAAGACTTGCTTATGTAGGCATTACACGCGCCAAGGATGAGCTTACCATTACCTGTGCGAAAATGCGTATGCTTCGCGGAGAGACCCAGTACAATCCGGTCAGCACTTTTGTTAAAGAGATTCCGGCGGAGTTACTTGACGGAAGTCTGCCGAAGAAACGTATTTCCTTTGCAGAAGAGCCGGTGAGTCAGGCGTCTGTTAATATTATGAAGACAGCGCCTTTTACGGGATTTGCACCAAATGGTATGGCAAAGCCTAAGGCAAGAATGGCACAGCCTTCTGTGAAGCCTTATGCAGGGACTTCAGGGCTTGCAGGGCTTACCAAGGGAAGCCAGTTAAGCAGTGCCAGCGTGGATTATACGACAGGAGACCGCGTACGACACATTAAATTCGGTGATGGTTTTGTAGAGAATATTGAGGCCGGAGAAGGCACTACTTTGGTAACGGTTATTTTTGACAAGGCCGGGAAACGCGTGCTGAATGCGGCATTTGCGAGGCTGCAGAAGCTGTAAATGAGCAGTAAAAATGCAAGAATGACGTATTGTGTGCTTGAACGTCGAAAGGCAAATGATTAAAAAACAAAATTTGCATATTTTTTCTAAATTTAGGGATAGTAAAATTATGGATTTCGTGGTATGCTATTTATAGGATTTTTGAGCAATCAATCGTAAAAAGGGAGGTTTTGGCAATGAAGAAAATCGAAGAACTTTTAGAAACCGTTAAATTAAACGAACTTCTTAACAGAAAAGAAAAAGAACAGGATGAGAAAGTTAAGAGAACTATCATCTGGGTTTTAGCAATCATCGGTGCTGTTGCAGCAATCGCAGGTATTGCTTACCTCGTATATCGTTATCTTACACCTGATTACTTAGAAGATTTCGATGATGATTTCGATGATGATTTCGATGATGACTTCTTTGATGATGAAGAAGCAATCGAAGTGAAAGCTGACGAGAAATAATAATAAGGAATTCATAAAACGGGCTGTGTCAAAGCAGCCCGCTTTTGTGTTATGGGCGAAAATGAAAAAAGGTGATATTTTACAAGGATATGTAGAGAGATGCGATTTCCCCAACAAGGGACGCGTTGTGATTAAAGCAGAGAATGGAACGCAAGACGTGGTAACCGTAAAGAATGCGTTGCCCGGACAGACGGTTTCCTGCGTTATTAACAAAAAGAAGCACGGTAAGGCGGAAGGCAGACTTTTAGAGGTGGTTGCACCCGCAGATTGCGAGATTGAAGCACCTTGTCCCCATGCGGGAATTTGCGGCGGATGCCTTTATCAGACATATCCTTATGTGGAACAGTTGAACATTAAGCGTAGCCAGGTTGAGGACTTAATCAGACCGGTATTTGAAACTTTTAACACAGGGGAGAAGGCTTTTGATGAAGTGTTTGAAGGCATCAAAGCAAGCCCTGTCAGTGAAGGATACCGCAATAAGATGGAGTTCTCTTTCGGTGATGAATATAAGGACGGCCCTTTGGCACTCGGTATGCACAGAAGAGGAAGTTTCTATGATATTGTGTCGGTAACAGGGTGTCGCATTGTAGATGAGGATTACAGACAGATTCTGAAGGCTGCGACAGAGTATTTTGCCAAGGAAGGATTGCCGTTCTTTCATCGATTGACACATCAGGGTTATTTGCGTCATTTACTGGTGCGTAAGGCGGTTAAAACCGGTGAAATACTGATTGGTCTTATTACCACAAGTCAGCAGGAAGTGGATTTAAAGCCTTTTGTGGATGCAATTCTTGCGTTGCCCTTACAGGGCACTATAGCGGGCATTGTACATACCGTGAACGATTCCGTAGCGGATGTGGTGAAGAACGAAGGAACCACGCTTTTATACGGCAAGGATTACTTCTACGAGGAGTTATTAGGACTTCGCTTTAAAATCACCCAGTTTTCATTCTTCCAGACCAACAGTCTCGGTGCGGAAGTATTATACGATACTACGAGAAGTTATTTAGGAACCATGGAGAAGGAGAATCCTGTGGTATTCGACTTATACAGCGGAACCGGTACTATTGCGCAACTTCTTGCGCCTGTGGCAGGGAAAGTTGTGGGCGTGGAAATCGTAGAAGAGGCAGTAGAGGCTGCCAAAGAGAATGCGGCATTAAATGGCCTTACCAACTGTGAATTTATCGCCGGAGACGTGTTAAAAGTCTTGGATGACATTACGGAGAAACCGGACTATATTATCTTAGACCCGCCGCGTGATGGTATTCATCCCAAGGCGTTACAGAAGATTATCGCTTACGGCGTTGACAGGATTGTGTATGTGTCTTGCAAGCCTACCAGTCTTGCAAGAGATTTGGAGGCGCTTCTTCAGGGCGGATATAAGCTTGAGAAGATGTGTTGTGTGGATATGTTCCCGAGCACCGCGAATGTCGAGACTGTGGCGCTGTTGAGTCGGTAAGGGAAGCAAAAAACAGCGCGGATATTGAGAATAAACGTAAAGAAATGGAAGCAATCTTAAACTACCTAAGGAGGGTAGTTTGGGGTTGCTTTTTTTGTATAGAAAATTTGTGGGGTGGTGCGAAAAAAAGAGTTAAATGTTTTTAAAAATTCTGTTTTTTATATTAAAACCATAAGTTAGTCTGACAATGGTATATTAGGGGTGTATCCTCCTGGGATTGGAGGAAATATGCCTGATAAAGAAAGAAGAAAAGGAAAACATTTAACATTAACCGAACGGATGGAAATACAACAGGGATTGCGTGAAGGATGCAGTTTTGTGGAGATAGCACTTCGAATCGGCTGCTCTCCGGATACCGTGTCCAAAGAAATCCGTAATCACCGCTATAAGAAAACACAGTTTTGTATTGCAAAACAGTATCGGAAACCAAACCGGTGTAAGTTTCGTGAAACCTGTAAAAGAAGAAAT
>JAGAQZ010000058.1 GCA_017622505.1 Lachnospiraceae bacterium | reverse complement strand
ATATGATGAAGGATTATCCGGAATACGGCTTAACAGAAGATAAAATTAATGCAATTGCGACGGCAAGTGTGCTTCATGATGTTGGTAAAGTAATGCTTTCGGATGCGGTCCTTTTAAAACCCGGGAAATTAACAGCGGAAGAATTCGAATATGTGAAATCACATTCTATCAAGGGATATGATATTGTAAACAGTATTGCGGACTTGTGGGAAGGTGAGCACATTGAATACAGCCGCGAAATCGCAAGATGGCATCATGAGAAATATGACGGTTCCGGATATCCGGACGGATTAAAGGGGGATGAAATTCCAATCTCTGCCCAGTTAGTATCGGTTGCGGATTGTTATGATTCGCTTATTTCGGAGAGTGTATATAAGGGGGCAATTCCCTACGAAGAAGCATACAATATGATCCTTCAGGGGGAATGCGGAATGTTCTCGTACAAACTTCTTGAGTGTTTCCGTAAGGCTAAAGAAGAAATGGAAATTTATGCAAAAAGTGTAGAAAAAAATGAAGATAAAATGTCTAATGCCGAAGGTGTGTAAATAGAATGTAATAATAACTTTATCTGAGGTTACATATGAGGCAAATCAGATATTTTAGAATAATCAGAGGTTTTTTGACACTGCTTCTTTTAACAGGTGTATTGCTACAAAGTGTATTGCCGGTTCATGCTTCGGCGCCGACGCTGAATGCTTCTTCCGTGATTTTGATGGAAGAAACCACAGGGCAGGTAATTTATGAGGTTAACGCCGATGAAAAGAAACCGCCTGCCAGCATTACCAAAGTTATGACAATGATTTTGGTGTTTGAGGCTGTTGAGAATGGCCAGATTACTATGGCGGACGAAGTGGTCACCAGCGCCCATGCCAAGTCTATGGGCGGTTCCCAGGTTTTCTTGGAAGAGGGCGAAGTACAGACGGTGGAGACACTTTTAAAATGTGTTGCGGTGGCAAGCGGTAATGATGCCAGTGTGGCGTTGGCAGAGTATGTGGCCGGCACGGAAGAAGAATTTGTGGTCAGAATGAACGAGAAGGCCAAAGAGTTGGGAATGGAGAATACCCATTTTGTGGACTGTTGCGGGCTGACGGATTCACCGGAGCACTATACGACGGCAAGAGATATTGCGATTATGTCGCGGTATTTGATACATAATTATCCGGAAGTCTATGATTTTACAACAATTTGGATGGAAGATATTGTGCATTCCACCAATCGCGGGGATTCTGTTTTCACCTTATCAAGTACCAATAAGTTGTTGAAACAATATCCGTATGCCACGGGCTTAAAGACCGGTTTTACAAGTAATGCAAAATATTGTGTCAGTGCGACGGCTAAGAAGGAGAATATTTCGCTGATTGCGGTGGTAATGGCAGCGGAAACTTCGGATTTGCGCAATCAGGATGCGATTAATCTTTTTAATTACGGATTTTCGGTGAGCCGTTTGTATCAGGATACCAGAAGTCTTGGCTGTGACAGCTTGCCGATAAAAGGCGGTATCGTTGAAACGATTCCAGTGGCTTGTAAAGAGCAGTTTTCATATCTGGATATTACGGGAATGGATTTTTCCAATGTACAACGTAAAATTATGGTGCAGGAAGAAATTGAGGCACCGGTTGCAATGGGGCAAAACGTCGGTAAAATTGTTTACACCTGTGACGGAAAGGAACTTGGCAGTGTTGACATTGTATCCCTTGCAAGCGTGGAAAAAGCAAGCGTATGGGACTATTATGGTAAGCTTTTTGTAAAATATCTTTTGTAATCGGGAAAGATATGTTAAACTAATTGGGTATGGTCTGTTTGTTAAAATGTATTGTTGAATTAGTATTTGATGATACTGTATAAAACAGAGCCATACCTGATTTTTTATTTTAACGGAGAAACTATGGAATATATTATTTTAGGCATTGTAATTGCCTTGATTCTATTCTTTTTCATTGTGAATATTTGCGATATGAACCGTTTTGTAGTGCGGGAGTATACGTTTACTTCTGAGAAAGTCACGAAAGAGGTTACGTTTGCGTTCTTAAGTGATTTGCACGATAAAAAATACGGTAAAGACAACTGCAAATTGTTGAAGGCAATTGATGCCGTGAAGCCTGATGTGGTTTTGGTCGGTGGTGATATGATTGTGGCAAGACCGGAGAGAGCTAATCTTAATGCCAAAGCATTTATGAATGCGCTGGCAGAGAAGTATACGGTTTATCACGGAATGGGAAACCATGAATACCGTTCGGATTTGTACCGTGAAGATTATGGTGAGATGTATGATGAATACAGTAAACCGTTAATGGAACAGGGCGTGAAATTCTTACGCAATGAAGCGGTGGTCCTGGAAGATTATAATGTGGAAATCCGCGGTGTTGAAATTGACCGTAAATATTATAAAAGATTTACGGTGCGCCAAATGGATGACAGCTATATGGAAGAGATTCTTGGCGCAAACGATGGCAGTCATTACGAAATTTTACTTGCGCACAATCCGGATTATTTTAAACAATATGCCTTTTATGGTGCGGACCTGACACTTGCCGGGCATGTACATGGCGGAATTGTACGTATGCCTTTTATGGGCGGAATAGCATCGCCTGCAGTGCGTTTCTTTCCCAAATATAACGGTGGCTTGTATCGGCAGGGGAAGGCCAATATGATTGTAAGTTGCGGTCTTGGAACCCATACCTTGCCTATGCGTATTTTTAACCCGGCGGAGTTAGCGGTGATTCGCATAAAGCCTGCTTGCAAAGATGAGTAAAAACGGATAAAATAGAGTGGATTTGTATAAAACGGAGAATAAGTATGGCAATACCTGTTAAGTTGGAGGTGTTTGAGGGACCCTTGGACCTTCTCCTTCATTTGATTGAAAAGAATAAAGTAGACATTTACGATATTCCCATTGCAGAAATCACACAGCAGTATTTGGAGTATATCAACCAAATGCATACGGATGATATGAACGTAATGAGTGAGTTTCTTGTAATGGCAGCGACGCTTCTTGATATTAAGTGTAAAATGCTTCTTCCGCCTGAAGTCAATGAGGAGGGTGAGGAAGAAGATCCGAGAGCGGAATTGGTACAGAAGTTGTTGGAATATAAAATGTATAAATACATGTCCTATGAGTTGAAGGACATGCAGATGGGCGCGGAGAAGTATCTGTATAAGAAGCCTACAATTCCTAAAGAAGTGCTGGAATATCAGGCACCCATTGACTACGAGGAGCTGGTGGGAGAGTCTACGTTACAGTTACTGAATGAATTGTTCCAAAGCATTATGAAACGTCAGGAAGATAAAATCGACCCTGTGCGCAGTACCTTTGGTAAAATCCAAAAAGAAGAAATTGATTTGGAACGCAAGCAGTCCTATATTTTTGATTACATAGAGAAGAATCGGAAATGCAGTTTCAGACAGTTGCTTGAGAAGCAGAAGAGCAAGATGGAAGTCATTGTTACCTTCCTGATTGTATTGGAATTGATTAAGGTCGGTAGCGTGGATGTAGAGCAGGACGATACCTTTGGTGAAATCAATATCACATATAAGGCGCCTTTTAGCGGTGTCATTGATTTGTCTGAAACCAAGAAAGAAGAAAAAGAAGAAAATCCGTTGGCAGGAATTATGCCGGATACGGATTCCTAAACAGAGGTGGATTTAAGTGGAAAGAGAAAGAGCACAGGCTGTCATTGAAGCGGTTTTATTTGCGATGGGTGATTCTGTAAGTATTGCGGACCTTGCAATTGCGGTAGATGAAAGTGAGAAATTTGTAAAAGAAATATTGGAAGAGATGAAGGTCTTTTATGCGGAGAGCAACCGCGGTATCCAGATTGTGGAATTGGAAGATGCGGTTCAGTTACGTACGAAAGATGAGTTTTATGAGGAATTGATTAAGGTGGCAGCTGCACCGAAGAAGCAGACTTTAACAGATGCTTTATTGGAAACGCTTTCCATTATTGCATATAAGCAACCGGTTACCCGTCTTGATGTTGAAAAAATTCGTGGTGTAAACAGTGATCACGGTATCAGCCGTTTGGTGGAACTTGGTTTCGTTAAGGAATTGGGACGTCTTGATGCGCCGGGAAGACCTTTGCTTTTTGGAACTACGGAACAGTTTTTAAGAAGCTTTGGTGTAAAGTCTATTGATGATTTGCCTGAAATGAGCAGAGATTTGCTGGAAGATTTCAAGGTTCAGGCAGAGCAGGAAATTCAGTTGAAGCTGGATATCTAAAATTACGGTTTCTAATTTGGTGTAAGAGTTTTGAGATATTTAGTTTTATCGTATTAAATTTTAATGATAAAAAATGATTTGGTGTTTTTAATTAAAAAACGTTCATATAGTTATAGTGAGTGATTTATGATACAAGGTGTAACTATGCGGACAATTTTCAGAACGTTCTTTTCTTTGTTTTTAATTGTAATAGTATGGATGAATACTTCGGCAATTGTTTGGGCCGAAGATGAGACAGACCTTAGATTATACGCCCGTTCGGCAATTCTTGTGGATGCCGGGACAGGGCGTATTTTGTATGAAGAAAACGGTTTCGAAGTAATGCCTATGGCAAGTACTACGAAAATTATGACCTGTATTCTTGCGTTGGAGTCGGGGAAGACGGAAGAGTGGGTGACGGTTTCGAGGAATGCACAGGGACAGCCTAAGGTACGCCTTGGATTTAAGGAGGGGGAATCGTATCTGCTAGGCGATTTGTTATATTCGTTAATGCTTGAATCCCACAATGATACAGCGGTGGCCATTGCGGAATTTGTGGGTGGAAGTGTGGAAGATTTTGCGGATATGATGAATGCAAAGGCTGTAGAGCTTGGTTGTGAGAATACATATTTTATTACGCCCAACGGCTTGGATGCCACCAAGGATGGTAAGCAGCATAGCAGTACGGCTTACGATATGGCGCTGATTACAGCTTATGCGTTAGAAAATGAAGAGTTCCGTAAAATTATTTCCACGTCATCGCATTCTTTTATGGAGAAAAGCGGAACCAAGCAATATACGGTCTATAACAAAGATGCTTTTTTGAATATGTATGAAGGTGCAATCGGAGTAAAAACCGGTTTTACCAACGGCGCGGGATATTGCTTTGTAGGTGCCGTAAAACATGGGAATGCCGAATTTATATCCGTGGTGCTTGCAAGCGGCTGGCCGCCGAATAAAAGCTGGAAATGGGCCGATACGAGGACACTGATGAATTATGGTACGGAGAATTACTTTTATACTACTTATATGGGAGAAGGGCAATACGGGCCGGTAGCGGTGCGGGATGGTGTGGTAGAGTCGGTATCGGTAGAAGTGCAACGTGAAGAAATTGGGCTGTTACTGCGAAAAGACGAATGCATTGTGACGGAGTACGAAGTTGTCACGGATATACAGGCGCCGGTGGAAGAAGGGCAGATTGTAGGCTGTGAAAGATACGTTTTAGATGATGAAATTCTGGCTGAATTTCCGATTGTAACAGTAGAAAAAGTCGATAAAATTACCCTTCGATATTGTTTTGTTAAAATTGTAGAAAAAATATTCATTTAAAAGCAAAAAAATGTAAAATAATGCTAGATGATTTGACAGACTTATGTTATACTTTTAGAGTGTGTGGATTTTTTGCATTAGTTGCGAGAAATCCACCGTGAATAGTATAATTTTTATTAAAATCATAAATGGAGGTCAACAAAATGAGTACTACTTCAACAAGTGAAGCGAGACAGAGAATTAATGCTTTGCTCGACGAAAACAGTTTCGTTGAAATAGGGGCACTT
>JAGAQZ010000005.1 GCA_017622505.1 Lachnospiraceae bacterium | reverse complement strand
GACATCTTCTTAGCAGCAACTTCTTCTGATACTAAACAGATGTTAGGCTGTGTTTCAAGAGCACATTCCAAAGCTACGTGAGAAGCAGAACGTCCCATAACTTTTACGAAGTGCCAGTACTTCTTAGCTGAGTTAGCATCTCTTTCGATGTTACCGATGATTTCGCTGTATGTCTTAGTAGCTGTATCGAAACCGAATGAGCATTCAATGTCTTCGTTCTTTAAGTCACCGTCGATTGTCTTAGGACATCCGATAACCTGTACGCCTGTGTTGTTAGCTGCAAAGTATTCAGCAAGAACAGCAGCGTTTGTGTTAGAGTCGTCACCACCGATGATAACAACAGCTGTGATGCCGTGCTTCTTGCAAACTTCTGCAACGATAGCGAACTGTTCTTTGGTTTCAAGTTTGGTTCTACCGGAACCGATGATATCGAAACCACCTGTATTTCTGAACTTGTTGATGTATTCGTCATCAAAGATTAAGTAGTCATCTTCGATAAGACCGCTGGGGCCGCCCTTGAAGCCGTATAATTCGTTTTCAGGGTTTGTAGCCTTTAAAGCGTCATATAAACCACAGATAACGTTGTGTCCGCCGGGAGCCTGTCCACCGGAAAGGATAACACCTACAATCTGCTTCTTAGCAACAGATGTGTTCTGACCCTTCTGGAAAGTGATTTCTTTCTTGCCATAGGTGTTGGGGAAAAGTTCTTTGATCTTTTC
This sequence comes from Lachnospiraceae bacterium, assembly GCA_017622505.1. GTDB lineage: Bacteria > Bacillota > Clostridia > Lachnospirales > Lachnospiraceae > UBA3766. The sequence continues at coordinate 50,759 of JAGAQZ010000005.1, read as the reverse complement.
CTGATCAGCTACGCTCTGAGTTTCTGCACCTTCGCTTACGCAAATGTCAGCAATACCGTTTCTTAACATTGCGGGAAGCTTGGGAGAATACTCGTATCTTGCTTTCTGTAATGATGAAATTTTCATAACTACGTCTCCTTTATGTAATATTTAATTTTTTACTCAAGTTTCATTCTAATATATTTTAGAAGTAAAGTAAACTGTAGAAATATGCAAAAAAACACTTTTTTGGTGATTTCTGTTGTAAATAATACCGATTTACCAGGTAAAGAAGTATTAGATAAAAGGCTGTGCATAATTTTTCGGGCATAAAGCATCGAGACGGATGTCGGGCATTCTTATATTTTTTATTTTATAATGTGACATTATGTGATATAATTTTATAGAATGCGACAATTGTAAAAAAGATTAGAAAAGGCGGCTTAAATATGGCAGGTTATCCCTATCTTGATGTGGTGGTTTATAACAACTTTTATGAGATGCTTCACAGCGTTTACGGCAAGACTCCGGAGGAGATTGCAATCCGCTATCGTGAGAAGGAAGCAATTCGTGATATCTCTTATCGCGAGATGCTGGAAGAGACCACAAGTTTTTATTTTTATTTAAAAAACAAAGGCCTGGAAAACAAGCACATCGGTATTTTATCGGAGAACCGTTATGAGTATCTGACGATTTATTTTGCCACGGTATTTAAGAATGTGATTGCGCCTATGGATAAGGAAAATGTGCCTGAGAATTTGTGGAAGCAGATTCACGATTTCGACATCAGTGTTGTTTTCTACACCGATAAAACCGCGCACTTAGTTGAGAGTTTTCAAACTTCCGAAGAAGTGGAATTTATCAATATAGATGAAGTATATTCTGATATTATCGAAGACAAGCACAGCATCGATTTGCTTTGGGAAGAAATTAAGGATACGGACAGCGACCGCTTCTGCGTATTAGGCTTTACTTCCGGCACCACGGGCGATGTAAAAGGTGCAATGCTGACACAGCGAAATGTAACGGCCTGCTTACGCGGTGCCCTGCAGAATAATGTGTTAAAAAGTCCCAGTCTTGCGGTGTTGCCCATGAATCATACCTATGGTTTTAACCCGGGTATTTTATGTACACTTTATAACGGCGGAACCATTTGCCTGACTGTGAATATCAAACATTTCCAAAGAGATTTAAAAGAATACAACCCCTACTTTGTCAGTATGGTTCCTATGATTGCAGAGGGTGTTTATAAAAAGATTCTGGCAGAGGCAAAACGTCAGAAGAAGGATAAACTTTTACAGCGGATGATTAAGGTCAGCAACTTCCTTTTGAAGTTCAAAATTGATATCCGAAGAATGCTTTTCGGCAACTTAATCAACAAGCGTTTGAAGTTTATTTCCTGCGGTGGCGCGCCCTTAAATCCCTACTATGTGGACCGCTATATGGAGCTTGGAATTTATCTTTTAAACGGTTATGGCTTGACGGAGTGTGCACCCTTAATTTGTATCAACCGCGAGTTTGATATGGATTCTGAAAGCGTGGGTACGATTATCAAAGAAGTCGATGCCAAAATTGCGGACGACGGTGAAATTTTAATCAAGGGGCCCAACGTAATGCTTGGGTATTATAAGAACCCGGAAGCGACTGCGGAATGTATGGTGGACGGCTATTTTAAGACCGGTGATTATGGTTATTTAAAAGAACGTCGTTTGTACGTGACGGGACGTAAAAAGAACCTGATTATTCTTGATAACGGCAAGAATGTTTTGCCGGAAATGATAGAGGCGAAATTAAGCAACTTGGACTGGATTAAAGAGTGCATCGTTACCACCCGAAGGGTAAATGATAACCGCATTCTTGTAGCACTGATTTATACCGAAGAGGCACCGGAAGATATTCAGGCGGATATTGACCGTATCAACGAAAGCCTGCCCGAATATATGCGTCTTGCGGATTATGAATTGATGGATAAAGAGTTTGAGAAAAACAGCACCAAGAAGATTTTGAGAAGTAAATACGGAGAATAGAATTTATGATAGCAGCATTGAAGAAATTAATGAAAGATAATTACGGCATCAAGCAAATCAACGATGATGATAACTTCAAGAAAGATTACGGTTTGACTTCCTTTGATTTCGTAAATCTGGTTTGTTTGATTGAAGAAGAATACCACATTGAAATCGATGAGAAAGATTACCGTTCGTTGAATACGGTAAGTGAGTTGATTGCATATCTGGAAGCGAAGCGCGCAGAAGCACAATAAGCACGAAAAAACGTATACGAAATGTACGTAAATTAATATAAAGAATATGTATGAAATGTACATAAAACAAGGGGAACATTGTGAATATTACAGAAGTAAAAAGCAAAGCGGAGCAGAAGAAATTTCTTGCGTTCCGAAGAGAAATTTTAGGTGAAAACTCACACTTCGTGGACAACGACATTTTTATGATTAAGGATTTGTTCGCGGGCAAAACTTCTTTTACGAACAACAAAGAAGTAAAAGTTTATTACGTGGAAGAAGACGGCCGGATTCTGTGTGAGGGTATGGCGGTTTATACCGAACAGTTAAAAGAATACATACAGCTTAGTTTCTTCGTAAGCCGTGAGGGCGCGGATGAGGCCGTTACAATGCTTACGGACGAGGTGGTGAAGGTCGGTAAGGCTTTTGGCTGTACAAGGCTTGTAATCGGCTTAAACGGCCACGTAAATTATGGCCTTGGATTACTGGCTTCCGGCTACGAGAAAGGAAACTCTTTCGGTTCAGCCATTAATCACGAGTACTTTAATACCTATTTTAAAAATATGGGGTGTGAAGAGATTACCATGAGCACCTATCATATCGAGAAGATTGATAAGCAGTTGGAACGCTATGCCGCTTTCCTGCGCAAAGTAGAACGTAATTATACATTTAAATGTTTCGATAAGAAACATTTTGAAGAATATGCCAAAATCTATACGGACTTAAACAACTTATGTTTCAATCATCACCGGTATTATTATCCGAGAACTTATCAGGAAGATATCGAGATGTTAAAAGAATTGTTTTTATTTATGAAAGAGGATTCGCTGATTTTCGCTTTTGACGGTGACAAGCCTGTGGCCTTCATTATGTGGTATCCGGATTTTAACGAACTTGCCAAACCCGGCGAGGCTTTCGGTGCCAAGCATTTTATCAAGAACCTGTTCTTAAATAAAAAGCTGAACACTGCCAAGGTAATGGAGTATGGCGTACTGGAAGAATATCGTACTGTGGGAATGCCCCTTGTGTTGATTCATCAGGTATTTCTGAAAATCGTTGCAAATTACGGCGCAACCAGAGCGGAAACTTCCTGGGTACTGGATGAGAATACGGACTCTTCGGGATTCTGTAAAGCAGTCTGCGACGGAGTTTATAAGAGATATATAGTGTATGAAAAAGAAATCTAATGAGGATATAAAAGTATATTGCGAGGAGCATTTTGATAAGCTTCCGAAGCTACCCTTTTTGGAGTATCCCTTTGAAGGGGAACTGTTGAATCTGATTAAAGAAAACAATCTTTTTAAGCAGGAATATTATTATATTCAAAAGGGTAAGTCCTATGCGTTTTTTGTGGTGTATCACAATCGGATGGATATTTTAACCTTCGGTAAAATGTCCCTGTACTATCCGGTTAAAGTCATCGGTTTCCCCTGTTCTTTAAGTTATCCGGGGTATGTGACCAACGATGAAAAGTTTATGCTTGATTATATCAAAACCATCAAGGGAGCCAAACTTGTGCTGAATGTTTCAAACCCCATCGCCCACGGCAGTTATGTAATCGGTGAGACACTGCCTACCTGTATGGTGGATTTGACACTCGGTAATGAGGCGCGAAGGTATGAGACGGCAGAGGACTATTTTAAAAGTTTTCGAAGTTCTTACCGCAGAAGGATTCGTCTGGCCATCAAGGCCTGTGCTGATTTGGAAATAAAGAAGAATCCGAAGAATGACAGGGTGTACGATTTATACCGGAATACCTACGAGAAATCCGGCTACAAATTAGAGCGGTTAGAGCCGGGATTTTTTGAGAAAGCGGATGCTGACAAGCTGGTCTTTTATCGGGAAGATAAACCCATTGGATTTGTTATGCTAAAAGGTGTGGGCGAACAATTAATCTTTATGTTTTGCGGAATGGATTATTCCCAAGAGACTACGGATTTGTATTATTTTATGATTTATAACATCATAAAATATGCCATCGAAAATAAATTTAAATCTATCGATTTGGGGCAGACATCCGAAGAAACCAAAATGAAATTCGGTGCTGTCCTTGAGAAAAAATATTTTTATGCCAATCATACCAATTGCCTGTTGAATACGGCGATTAAATTAGGAAAAGGGATTCTGGAGTACCGCTATCGTTTTCCGGACTATAGGGTATTCAAGGAAGAAAGAGAAGAAAATGAAAGTATTGTTTTTTAGACCAAGACCGCATAAGGAAACCATCGGTTTGCAGAATGTTATGATTTGTGAGCCACTGGAACTGGAGTACCTGGCGTCTAACATTGAAGTGCTGGGCCACGAAGCGGTGATTGTGGATATGATTCTTGAGAAAAAGTCGCTGGCATATTTTCTTAAGATGCACAAGCCTGATGTGGTAGGCCTTACAGGCTACATTGCGCACGTGAATGTCATCAAAGAATATGCCAAAAAGATTAAGGCTTATGATTTGAACCTGCCTGTTGTCGTAGGCGGCGTTCACGCCGAGGTAAATCCGGAGGATTTTGAGTGTGAGTATATTGATTACATTGTGCGTGCCAACAGCATTCGCACTTTTATCGAAATTCTGAATTCACTGGACCAAAAAGAAGATGTGCACAAGATACCTTGCGTTTATCAAAAGGACGGCCCTGCGGTTGTCAAAGAGAATGAGTTTAACTACCTGTTTCCTGCGAGAGATAAGGTAAATAAATACCGCAAGCATTATTACTATATGTTTCACCGCAACTGCAGTTTAATTAAGACAAGTTACGGTTGCCCGTATCAGTGCAAGTTCTGCTTTTGCCGTCAGATTACTGACGGGAAGTATTTTACACGTACCTTGGAAAATATCATAGAAGAGTTAGAGAGCGTTCCGGAAACGGAAATCTACATTGTGGATGATGACTTCCTGGTAGACAGAAACCGTATCCTTCGCTTCTGTGATATGCTGGAAGAAAAGGGCATACATAAAAAATATTTGATTTACGGAAGAGCAGATTTTATTGCATCAAACGAAGACGTCATCAAGCGTTTTAAGGAAGTAGGTTTGCGTGCGGTCATTGTAGGTCTGGAATCCTGCGACAGCAACGAACTGGTGGATTACAATAAGAAATCCAACGTAGCCATAAATGAAGCAGCGGTGGCAATTCTGAAACGCTATGATGTGGAATGTTACGGTACTTTTATCTTAGGTCTTGACTGGCGTTGGGAAGATTTCAAGGCACTGGGTAAGTGGATTAAAAAGCTGGGTCTTGTATTCGTCAATTTACAGCCTTTGACACCACTTCGCGGAACCGAAATGTATGAGCAGTACCGCAATGATTTCATCGTGGCAGAGGAAGAATATGAGAAGTGGGACTTGGCCCATCTGGTAGTAAAACCCACCCACATTTCCGCAAGGAAGTACTACTGGTACACCATGGTGCTATATTACACCATTACCGCGAATCCTGTAAGCGCCTGGTATATGATTAAGAAGTACGGCTTGCACGATACCTTGAAATTAACCTGGGGCGCTTTCAAAGTGAACTGGCAATATATGAAGAAACTAATGAGGGGAAAGTAAATGAACGAGAAAATTAAAATATTACTGGTGCGTCCGAAATTCACAACTATCATCGCGAATTTGGAACCGCTGGGACTGGAGTATATCGTAGGCTTGTGTAACGATTTGGGTGTAGAGTGCGAAATTTTTGATGAGTTTCAATATCCCTATTTTAACCGCATGAATCGTTTGACCAACAAGATTAAAAAGGGCGGTTTTCACTACGTTGGTTTTAACGCCAACGCAAATACCGTGGATTATATTCTGGATACGGCCAAGAAACTAAAGAAACGTTTACCTGATACCAACATCTGGGTGGGCGGACCGGAAGCGGAGATGAATTACAAGGACTTCTGTACTGACTCTATCGATATGGTTTATTACGACAATGGTCTGCAGACTTTGAAGAATTTGATTCTCGGCGGTTTTGCGGAAGATGTGATGGATGAGCAGAACGGTATCTGTTTTAAAAAGAACGGCGAGTGGGTATTTAAGAAAAAAGGCCCCGCAGTGGATGATTTCATCTGTAAGCCTGACCGTACCGCATTTTATCAGGGACTGAAGAAGAATTTTATCTTCTTAAAAGGCAGTTATGCGCTGAGCAAGGCGTCCTTCTCCTGCCCCTTTAACTGCAGTTTCTGTTACTGCACGAAGATGAACAGCGATACCTATACCGAGCGAGATATTATGAAGGTTGTGGATGAGGTAGAAGAGATTGACCATCCCAGAATCTGGTTTGTGGATGATACCTTTTTCGTGGATAAAAAACGTGTCAAAATGTTCTGCGATGAGATTATCAAACGTGGCATCAAGAAGCAGTTTATGGCTTATGCGAGAGCGGACTTTTTGGCAGAGAATCCGGACAACATTCTTGCCCTGGCTTATGAGGCCGGGTTCCGCGACATTATGGTTGGTCTGGAAGCCATCAGCGACGAGCAGCTGAACGAATACAATAAGCAGACTTCCAAGAACGAAAACATTATGGCGATTAAAAATCTTCACGATAGCAATCTGGTGTGCAACGCCCTGTTCGTGGTAAGTCATACTTCCACCAAGCAGGATTTTAAGAACCTGATTAAGTTTATCCGCGAGAATAATCTGCTTTGGGTAGTGTTCGGTATTTTTACCCCGTACAAGGGTACGGACGCGTATGACGAGTATAAGGACCGCGTTATCAAGTTTAAGTCAAAGCGCTTAGACGGTATCCACATTACGATTAAACCGGAGCATATGTCGTCCTTTATGTTTATGTTCCGCGTATATTGGTTGCACGTACTGACCTATCCCAAGGTTATGTGCAGAGCGTTGTTTAAGACTGCGTACGATACCAAGCGTAAGGGCTGGTTTTAGAAAGGGTAAAAGGGAATTCCTATGAGAAAAGAACGTTATTTATTGGTGCGTGCACCTTATGATAAAAGAGTGGCAAGTTTGGAGCCTTTGGGCCTGGAATACATTATGGCTGCCATCAAGGCGGAAGATGCTTTCTGTATGATTCATGATGAGAGCATCAGCAGTCCCTGTTTTCGTTTCAAGAGACTGTTGAAATTGGTTGACGAGAACAAGATTACGATTGTTGGTTTTTCCATTATTTCAAACATTGCCCACTATGTGTTAAAAGAACTTCACAAGTTAAAAAAGGCCCGCCCCGAGCTTAAAATTATGGTGGGCGGTGCGGAGGTTTTCATTAACCCCGATGACTTTATGTTAGAAGATGTGGACTTTGTACTCTACGACCACGGTTTGGATTCCATCCGTCTTGCAGTGCGAAACGAGTTTACGGGCGAGGCGTTAAAGGATTGTACCGGTATGGCTTATCGCGAAGGCGGCACCTGGGTAAAAAATGAAAAAGGCGAGCCCATCAGCGATTACGGTATTCTTCCGGACAGAAGTCATTTTTATGATAATATCAAGAAGTACCGCGTGCTTGCAAAGGGTACGTTCTCTGTAATGAAGACCGCTTTTTCCTGCCCGCAGAAATGTAACTTCTGTATTTCCAGACAGTTTAACGCCTGTCACTATGCGGAACGTAAAGTGGATGATGTGGTAGATGAAATCCTGGGCTTGGACAATGATAAAATTTTCATCATCGATGACGATTTCCTTGTAAACAAAGAACGTGTTTTGGAGATTTGTAATAAGTTAATTGAACATAATTGTTATAAGACTTTTATGATCTTTGCAAGAGCCGACAGTATTGTGCGTTGCAAGGACATTATGCCCTTGCTTTATAAGGTGGGATTTCGAGATATGCTGGTTGGTTTGGAAGCGACCAATGATGAAACACTGGATTATTATAACAAGAATTCCAGCGTGGAGTTAAACCGTGAGGCAGTCAAAATTCTTCGCGACCATAAAATGTTGTGCGTGGGATTGTTTGTAATCAACTATGATTTTACTCATAAGAATTTTATGGAGATTAATCGTTTTATCAGAAAAGAGAAATTGATTTGGGTATTGTTCAGTATCCTGATTCCGTTCAAGGGTACGGTTACCTACGAAGAGAACAAGGACAAGCTTTATAAGTACGAGTATAAAAGAACCGGCGGTACCCACGTTCTGATGAAACCCGAACATTTGCCTATGTGGCTGTTTAAGTTGGAGTATGATTTCTTATACTACGTAAATTACCCGAGAATTTATCTTGCGTCCCTTCTTGGAACGTTTGATAAGATTTATAAAAATAAAGGAAGTAAAAATGAAAGTACTGTTGATTAAACCGGAGACGGTGGGCATTTTTGCGATGACAGCGCAAGTGGACCACGAGCCTTTGGAATTGGAATATTTATATACGGTATTGGTTTCGGCAGGGTACGAGGCTGTAATCTATGACAGGCGTCATGATTTTACTTCTCTGAGAAAAAAGTTGCGTGAAGTAAAGCCGGATGTGGTATGTATGACAGGTTATATTACCCAGGAACCGTTGATGAAGAAGTTGACCGCGAGAGTCAAGAAGTATAATCCCGAAATTTTCGTTGTTTTGGGAGGAAGTCATGTAGAGATTAACTATCCAAACTTTTATGATTCGCAGGCAGATTACTTGTATCATTTGAGCGGATTGAAGAACTTTGCACGTTTAATGACATATCTTGCAGGTGATGATAAAGATTTAACTTTAGATGATATAAACGGTATCTGTTACCGCAAAGAAGGCGAGTGGATTTGTAATGCCAAAGAAACCGAGAGCCCTGCGGATTTGCCGGTGCCTGACAGAAGTTATTTCTATGCCAACGTGAAGCGATACGGTTACCTGAAATTCAGACCGCTGGCACTTGTGAAGAATTCCTACAGCTGTCCCAATGCCTGTACGTTCTGTTACTGTACCAACCGAAACGGCGGTGCATACCGTTGCAGAAGTGTGGAGCATCTGGTGGATGAGATTGCAACCCTTGATGTACCAAACGTACATATTACGGACGATAACTTCCTGGTCAGCAGGGAATATCTTTGGGAGTTTATCCGTCTGATTAAAGAAAAGAATATTCAAAAGAAATTCTTAATTTACGGTCGTGCGGATTTTATCGCAGAGAACGAAGATATTATGAAGGAGTTGGCAGCAGTGGGGCTTTCCCTTGTTATGGTAGGTCTTGAGGCTACCGATGACAAGGAACTGGATTCTTATAACAAGCACGCTACCGTTTGGCACAATGAAGAGTGCGTAAGGATTTTAAGTGAAAATAATATTATCTGCGCCGGACTTTTTATCGTGCATCAGGAGATGAATAAAAAAGATTTTAAGGATTTGTATAACTGGATTGCAAAGCGTCCGATTATCCCTACGGTGTCTGTTTTTACACCGATGCAGGGGGCGGCCAATTACAAAGAGTACGAGAAGGATTTGGTGACAAGGGATATCCGTAAGCAGGACCTGTTCCACTGCATTCTTAAGCCGAAACACATGAGCGTTACCGCTTTTACAATGCAGTATTATAAAATGTCTATGAAGCTTGCGTTGCATAACCGCAAAGCCGAGTTGTATAAGACAATCGGCATTAAGGATTTTCTGTTTGTGATTAAGACTTTGTGTATTCAGTTCAGAAGAAATTTTATTTTTTAAAAGCAGACGGGGAAGTCTGTATTCGGGAGTAAAATAATGAATAAAAAGATTTTATTGATTCAGCCCACACCCTATGACCAGCATGGGGTACTGGTAAAAAAGAGCAGACTGTTTTTTGTAGGACTTGCCCTGCCTTTGCTTGCAGCGCTGACGCCGGAAGATTATGAGGTGGAGCTTTGTTATGAGACCATAGAAGATGTGCCTTTTGATACGGATGCGGATTTGATCGGAATCAGCAGTATGGGGCACGCCGTGCACCGTACCATTGATATTGCCAAGAAGTTTCGTGAACTTGGAAAGACTGTAGTACTGGGCGGTTATATGGTAAGCCTTATGCCACAGGAGGCGGAGAAATACGCGGACTGCGTTATGGTGGGCGATGCGGAAGAAACCTGGGCAGAGATGCTTCGGGATTACTCCAATGGTGAGTTAAAAAAGGTGTATCGCAAGAAACTGACCAAGTTAGAAACACCCCTGCCGAAATACGAGTTACTGCTTAATAAAAAAATCGGCAACTTCCTTCCGGTACAGGCGGGACGCGGATGTCCCAAAACCTGTAGTTTTTGTTCGGTATATTGCCTTTACAGGGGGCAGTATTTAAAGCGGAGCATTCCGGATGTAATCAGGGATATTAAGCGTGTAAAAGAACTTGGTTTTAAGCAGTTTCTTTTGTTGGACGACAATATTTTTTCGGACAGGGATTATGCCATTGAGTTGTGTGCCGAAATTAAAAAGCTGAAGATGAAATGGATGACCCAGTGTTCCATTGATATTGCCAAGGATGAAGAGTTGTTGGACATTATTGCAAAGAGCGGATGCTATGTTTTAAGTTTTGGCTTGGAGAGCATTACAAGAGAGAGTCTTGTCAGTATGAATAAGGCCTGGGCGCATCCGGAGAATTATGCGGCGCAGATTCGTATTATCCGTAAACACGGCATTGATATTTCGACAGAGATGGTGGTGGGAGCCGATGGTGACACTTTAGAGTCCATCCGTGAGACGGCCAAATTCATCGCTGACAATCACATTGCAGTGCCGCGCTTTTATATATTAACACCGATTCCGGGAACGAAGTTTTTTGACGAAATGACGGAGCAAAATCGTATTTACAATGCTGACATTTATTCGTACAATTCCTGTGAGGCGGTTCATTATCCGAAGAATATGACGCCGGAGGAACTGACGAAGGCATACTGGGATTTGTATAATGATGTGTATAGCATCGGAAGCATTTTAAAACGCACGATTTTTACAAGTGCATTTATCAAGCGACCGGTGAATTCACTGTTTTATTTCGGCGTAAATTTGTTCTATCGTTATCAGATTAAAAAAGGTATTGTTCCTAATATTGTGTAAGGAGTGAAAAAATGCAATTTCCACAGGATTTATCTGCAATAGATCTTGAGAATACGGTTATTTTTAAATATATCAGGCAGGAAGTACCGATGCAGCATTTTCTACTGCAGATGGCGTGCCTGGTAGTGGTTCTGTATGTGGCAATTTCATACAATGGTGAGAAAAAAGGCAGAAGATTCATATCGAGAGTAAGTGGTTTGAATTGCTTTTGACAGTATCGGTATTCAGTATTATTTTTGATGGCTTGTCGGCCTATACGGTTAATAATTTGCACAATGTTCCGGCCTGGTTAAATACGGTTGCCCATATCGGTTATTTAATCGGTTTGGAAGCTTTGATATTTATTATGTTTCTGTATATGCTTCATATAACGGATTCATTTCCACGCCATTGGTGGTCGAAACTTCTTTTGTATGGACCCTTTGCTTTGGTCTGCATTTTAGGAGTGGCATTTATCGGAGAAACAGAGTACCGCGTGGGAGCGATTAGCAATTATGCTATGGGAGTTTCGGTATATATTTGTTTCATTACGGCCGGTCTGTACTTATTGTTTTCGCTGTATAAGTTTGTGCAGGGCTGGAAGTACATTGAAAAGAAGAAACGTTACAGCATCGGTCTTTTTATCGGAGCAGTAATTGTAGTAACCGGTATAAAAGCAGTTTATACGGAGCTGCTGATTACGGCGATTGCGCCGACCCTGTTTGTGCTTGGTATTTATATTAATCAGGAGAATCCGATATTAAAAGAACTTGGGAACTATCAATCGGAAATGATTATGGGGTTTGCGACTCTGGTAGAAAGTCGTGATGACAGTACCGGCGGACACGTAAGAAGAACCAGCCAATATGTGGAGCTGCTTACCTGGGGCTTGCGTAATAAAGGATATTATCGCGAGATTTTGACCAAGGATTATATACATAATTTGATTATGGCTGCGCCTATGCATGATATCGGTAAAATATCCGTGCCGGATGATATTTTGCAAAAACCGGATAAGCTTGACGATGAAGAATTTGAAAAAATGAAGAATCATGCAGCGGGCGGAAGCAAAATTATCCAGGATACGTTCGGACATTTAAGTGATGAACAGTATAGAGATATTGCATATCAGGTAACCCGATATCACCATGAGAAATGGAACGGCAAAGGTTATCCCGAAGGATTGAAAGGGGAAGAAATCCCTTTGTGTGCCCGCATTATGGCCATTGCGGATGTGTTTGATGCGATTTCGGAGAAAAGATGCTATCGTGATGCTTTGCCCTTGGATGAGTGCTTTAAGATTATAGAAGAGGGAAGAGGCACTTCTTTTGATCCTATTCTTGTAGATGTGTTTTTGGAGTTGCGTCCGCAGGTAGAAGAGATATATAAGGATATCAAACACGCGGAGTAAAACAGTTTGTAAAAAGCAAATTTTATATAGGATAAGAACAAGATTTTTTATCATAAAACAGATGTTACTACATTGTGGTCAGAATAAAAAAGTGCTATGATGTAAATAGTGTTAAACACGAAAAACATAAAATACCAAGGAGGCTAAAAATGAGTAACAAAACACAAGATGCAGTTTACAATGCAAAAGAACTGGGCGTGGGTAAAGTCACCGTATTGGGACTTCAGCATATGTTTGCCATGTTTGGTTCCACAGTTTTAGTACCGATTTTGACAGGTTTGAATGTATCGACTACACTTTTATTTGCCGGCATCGGAACACTTTTATTTCACTTATTAACTAAAGGGAAAGTTCCTGCGTTCTTAGGATCGTCCTTCGCATTTTTGGGTGGCTATTTTGCAATTGCCCCGATGGTGGACGGCAAGAGCAATGTTGAAATGATTCCCTACGCCTGCTTTGGTGTGGCATGTGCGGGACTTCTTTATCTGGTAATGGCGTTGTTGATTAAATTATTCTCAGCAAACAGAATTATGAAATTCTTCCCGCCTATCGTAACAGGTCCCATTATTATTGCAATCGGTTTAACACTTTCCAAATCAGCGATTGACAGCTGTTCTTCTAACTGGATTATCGCGTTGGTAGCGATTCTTGCAGTTATTATCTGTAATATCTTCGGTAAGGGCATGATTAAAATTATCCCTATCTTAATCGGTGTTGTTGCATCTTATTTGGTTGGCATTTGCATGGGTAAAGTTGATTTCAGCGGTGTAAAAGATGCAGCATGGGTTGGATTGCCCATAGATATGGACATGACGGTATTTGCTATGTTCGGTGACAATTTTGATGCGTCCCTGTTGATTACTGCAATCATTACAATTGTGCCCATTGCATTGGCAACTATTGTAGAACATATTGGTGATGTATCCGCTATTTCGTCTACCGTCGGAAGAAATTTCATCAAAGACCCCGGACTTCACAGAACTTTACTTGGTGATGGTCTTGCAACCATCGTAGCATCACTTTTCGGTGCACCTGCAAATACAACTTATGGTGAAAATACAGGCGTTTTAAATCTTTCCAAGGTATATGACCCTATGGTAGTAAGATTGGCAGCAGTGTTTGCAATTTTCTTCTCTTTCTGTCCGAAGTTTGCGGCAGTGATTCAGGCAATGCCTACCGCTACCGTTGGTGGTATTTCCTTAATCCTTTACGGTATGATTTCTGCTGTTGGTGTGCGTAACGTTGTTGAGAATAAGGTTGACTTTGCGAAGTCCCGTAACGTTATTATTGCAGCTTTGATTCTTGTATTATCAATCGGTATCAATTACAGTAGCGCAGGTGCAATTTCATTTGCTATCGGTGATATCAACATCAGCCTTTCCGGTCTTGCAGTTGGTGCATTAACAGGTATTATCTTAAACGCAATCCTTCCCGGTAAGGACTACAACTTTGACGAAGAAAAGCCCGATGATACAGGCGTAAATTTTGAAGTGGGACAGACACGTTCCATGAAAACGGAATAAGGTATAAAAGATTAATATATTATGAATATAATTAAGGCACTATCTTCTTGGCGAAGGTAGTGCTTTTTGTTATATAAGATGCAAGACGTGTTATGAGATTCAACCGAAATTTGGATATTCATGGCATAAATAAAAAGTAGCAATTTAGTAATTCAATTAAGGACCCTTTAAGAACGTCGGCACTCAGTGAGAAAACAATTTATGGTTTTCGAACTTAGTGTCCGCTACGATTCTTAACGGAGCGAAAGCGTGTCCGTATTGAATACTAAATTGCTACATTCTATAAAAAATAAAATCCAAATTTCGGTTGTAAGACGGAATTACTTCGTGCCGAAAATTCTGTCGCCGGCATCGCCGAGACCGGGAACGATGTATGCTTTCTCGTTTAGGCCGCGGTCTAAGTTACCTACAAAAATTTTCACATCAGGATGTGCCGCTATGAGTTTATCAAGTCCTTCCGGTGCAGCAATTACACAAAGGAAGATAATGTCCTTGCCGCCACGCTGTTTGATAAAATCAATTGCCGCAATGGCGGAACCGCCGGTTGCAAGCATAGGGTCTACTACAAAAATTTTACGCTGGTCTATTGCAGAAGGAAGCTTACAATAGTATTCCTGGGGTTCGAAAGTTTCTTCGTCGCGGTAAAGACCAATGTGTCCGACCTTAGCGGTGGGCATTAATTTTAACAGACCGCCTACCAAACCTAAGCCTGCACGCAAAATAGGCACGATTGCCTGCTTCTTGCCGGCAATAACGGGGCATTTGGCAACTTCCAAAGGAGTTTCAACATCCACTTCTTTGATTTCTAAGTCTCTTAATGCTTCATAGCCGATGAGCATTGCAATCTCTTCTACGATGGCGCGGAATTCATTGGTTCCGGTGTTTTTATTACGAAGCATTGAAATTTTGTGCTTGATCAAAGGATGATCGCAAATCATAACATTTTCATTTCCGTTGTACATAGTATTGCTTCCTTTCATTTGTTTTTTACTAATATATATTTTACTATATTTTGTCTGATTTTCAAGGTTTATGAACAAGATTTTAGAAGGCTTTTGTGAATAAAAAAATAAAGCAAACTTACTTGATAATCCGAATGTTTTGTTATATTGTAGTTATGCATAGTATTCAATGTGTAAAAGAGGAAACAAAATGGGAAAAAGAAAATTTTTAGTATATATATTAATGATAATGTTATTAACTGTATTTGTAGCAGGTTGTGGCGATTCAAATAATATAGGAATTACACATGGCGATCCCGGCGGTATAAATGAATATAATAGCAGAGAATGGAAGGAAGCCTACAGAAACCTTGTAGAAGGCTGGACAGAAGGTGAGATAGACCCTTACTGCGATACAGAGAGTTTGCGCTTTGATTTGGTATATATCAATGAAGACGAGATGCCCGAATTTGTTGTAAGCGGTGATAGCTGGATATATATGTATACCTATTGTCCGGGCAGTGTTGCGTCAGGTGTATCCAATGTAAATATTTTGATGGAAGAATGGTGGTGGGGAACAAATTCCAATACAGGGTATTACTATATTCCTTACGAAAATACCATTCGAAATGATCATTTGGATGAAGAGAGATATACGGTAGATTATTTTCATATGAATGAAAATTTTGCTTTGGTGGATTGGTATTCTATTTGGTATGACATCGTGGAAAACGAAAATGGAACTACCAATACTTACTTTTATGAAGGTCCGGAAGTTTTAGAAGAAAGTGTGAGTGCGGAAGAAGAGAGTACAGAACTTTCACAGGAACAGACTACGGAAGATGTGTCTGCGGAAGATGCCGAAGCAAATATCGAACAAACAAGTAAAATAATTACAAAGGAAGTTACGGAAGAAGAGTGGCTGACATATAATTTTCCCGATAAAATTATTGAATTTTTAGGCGGAACCTTAACCAAGGATGAAATGCTGGATAAAATAGACGCCTGCGTTGTAACAATGGAAGGCGCACCGGCTTTTGTCGGTTTGCAGCCAATTCATTATGTGCCGGAAAACGATTCCGTTCACAGACAGAATTATTATGATATGATTACACTTTTGGAAGATAAGCTTCCTAAGCATAATATTACGTCCGAGGAGACGGAGGGTGATGTGGAGATCATCAATATTGCAGAGGGGGACATCGGAAGCGATGGTAAAAAAGATGCGGCAGTTATTTTAAAATCCTATGATCCTTCTGTTTCGGGCTGGGATGATTACGGTCGCTATTCCTTTACCGTTTGTGTTTTTACGGAGATAGATGGTGAATATAAGTGTACGGCAATCAATCATAATATGTTGGCAAATAACGAGCAGTATTATGAAGAGGACGATCATGAATATTTAGTGGAAATTAGTGCAGGAGAATTACAGGTTTCTAATACTTTTAAGGATGGAGATAACTGGGAAAATTGTAAATATTGTTACGAATTGAAAGGAAATTCTCTTGTTTTATCCAGACTGGAGAGAGACTACAGTAATCAGTCCAGCGGATGTGGAAAAACAGTTGTTCAAAGCATTTTGACCGGTGAAGTGGTAGGTGGTGCTTATTCTGATTTAGAGAATTCTTTTGAGGCATGGGAGTTATATACCGGAACCTGTGAAACTGCAATGCTGACTTTTGATAAAATGACACTCTGGCAGATACCGCAGGTAGACGAAAGTTTGATGAAGTGGAACGAAAATGCCAATGACTATAATTATAAGGCGCTTTATCTCGATGAATATCTGCAAGTTGTGCAGAATGAAAATGGGGAAGTTGTGGAAACATTGGAACCCTGGCAAAAGGCATATCTTAACTTGTTACAGGCGATTGCGTTGGAACAAACGGATATTTATAACAAGGAATTAACATATAGGTTGATCTATATTAACGAAGATGAAATTCCGGAACTGGTAGTAAGTCAGAACGGATATTTCGTTTCGGTATTTACCTATGCACCGGAAGGGCAGTACGGAGATGTCAAAGAAGTAAATGTACTTCTTGAGAATTGCGGATACGGTGCTATGGGAAATGTAGGTTACTATTATTTACCCAAAGACAATATTATCTATAACTATAATGCGGATTTCGCCGGGGCTGCAGGTACAACCTGGTATGGCTATATTAACGAAAATAATCAGTTAGACAGTAAATATACGATTTATTACGAAGATATTGATATGCAGGATGATTCCGAAGAATGTAAGTATTATTTCAACGGTAAGGAAATCAGCAAAGACTTGTATGAGACTTATAAAATTGACGGTAATTTTAAGTTTATAGAAGGAAATAAAAAAGCATACGAAATTGTAGAAGAAATTATGAAGTTATAATATAAGTTGTGAGAGTGATGAAGCATGTTTGATATAATGTGGTGATTGGATGATTTATTATTAAGTTGTAAGAGGAACGAAGATGCAAAAGAGGATGATTATATTATCAATTATATTAATGCTTTTGAACAGTATCTTAACAGGATGCGATACTGAAGCCGAAGTGAGTTCAAATAGTGAGTACGCCATTATACTTTTGGAGGAATTGGGTGCTAAACCGATTGGAATAAATTTTAGCGATAACAATGTTAAGGATGAGATGACAGTTAATATATCTCAGGAAACGGAACATATGCAATCGGGGCTTCAACCTTTGGATAGTGTTGAAGTGGGAAATTCTCCGCATATGTTCGGATATATAAACACAATACAATGCATGGAAGAGTATTTGCCGAATGTGTATGCTGTAAAAGAACAATTAAGTTTCGATATAGAGATTGTGGCGAGTGCGGAAGGTGACATTGGAAATGATGGTTTTGGAGATTTTGTGTTTGTTCTAAAATCCACCAGTTCGATTGCGGATGTAAAATATAAATATGCAGTATGTGTTATGACGGAGTTTGGTGACGCATATCAATGTACAGCCATCAGTTACACGCTAATACCGGAAGGAAGCCATGAATGGTTTTATCAGAATTATGAATTTGAAACCAAAATCGTGGCAGGGGAAGTGTATGTTGTATTGCAAAAAAACGAACAGAAAGCGATGACCATGACATATCGGTTTATGTTGCAGGAGTCTCAATTGATACTGACACAATTGACAGAGGATAAATCTAGTGCGCAGAGTCGAGCCGGAGAAATAACTGTGTATGAAATGCAGGAAGGCAGGGTACAATCTTATGCTTATTCACAGGTGGATAACGACCGGACACCCCGATTGATATATGAGGCAAATATTGAATCGGTTACGGGAGATTTTAATAAGGTCACACCTTGGAAGGTGCCGGAGATTGTAGAAAGTTCCTTGGTGTATGCGGAAAACGGAAAAGCGTATGATTATAGGGTACCGCAGTTGTGTTATGAAAGTACAGAAGAGGATGCGTGGAAGCCGGTATATTATGAATTGATTCAGGCAATTTTGACGGATCAAACAGAAATGAATTCGGAGAATATAGAGTTTGCGCTGTTATATATCAACGAAGATACTATTCCGGAATTAGCAGTGGGAAATACCGGATATTGCGTATCTCTGTTTATTTACGCACCCGGTAAGGAGTATGCCGGTATCAAGGATGTGAATGTGCTTATGGATAGCTGGGGATATGGTGCTATGGGAAATCATGGATATGATTATTATCCCTATCAAAATATAATAGTAAATTCCAATACGGATTTTGGCAGTGAAGTTATCTGGTATGGGGAGATAAGTGCAGAGTATGAATTGGTGGATAAGTATTACCTTTGCTGGGAATATGAAAATTCACATGATGAAAATTCATCGATTATATATACATATAACGCACAGGAAATATCGGAAGAGGAATTCCGATCATACATAATAAAGGGAGAAACCGGTTATATCATAGGGGACAAGCTTGCTTATGAAGTTGTAGAAGAGATGACAGGATTATAAAAGTTTTTTGGCGTTACGGATATTGAAGTGTGTATGATAAGGGAGTTGGGGAAGATGCAAAAGAGGCCGATACGATTTATTTTATGTACAATATTAATAATAGGAATATTGGCAGGCTGTAATGAGGATTCAAAAGAGTCCGCGTCATGTGCATGCTTTGTAAATGGTATGAATAATGGATATACCATTGCATTACAACCCCATTTGAATTATGTAATATTTTATGCTGCAGAAAATGATGTGAACGATGAAATTTCTTCAACACGGAAAGAAGTAATATCATTAACGCAGAAATGTATGGAAGCACATCTGCCGAATATAACAATGGTGTGTGAATGGCTGCCGCCCTATGTTGAATTGAGGGGATATGATGAAGGTGATATCGGAAATGATGGCATAAATGATATTGCGGTATTGGTATATGTTAATCCGGAGGAATCGGATTACTACGATAACATATTGTTGCTTTTTAGTGAAAAAACTGAGGCATATGAACTTGTAAGTATGAATGATCAAATTGTAGGATATGGTGATGACGTGGAAATTGCCGATGGTAAGTTATATCTTTCCGAAAATGGCGGTCCGCAAGATTATGAATGTAACTCCTATGTGTTTGAGAAGCGGGGCGAAGAATTGGTTCTGTGTGAGTTTACGGAAAAAATATTTTATGAGCACACGGCACAAGGGAAGCGAATTGTATATGATTTCGCGAATGGAAAAGCAGAAGCATATGCATTTTCTACGCGGGAGAACGGATTTGAACCATGGCTTTTGTTTACGGCAGAAGCCCAAATTGCCACACCAAGTCTGGATGAAATCAACAAAGATTGTCTTCCGAAACTTATATACACGACAATGGAGCATACGCCGGAAAGCAAAATGTATGATTATCATGAATTACCGATAGAGGAGATTGTTGCGGGAAGGGAACTTTCAGATTGGCAGCAGGCATATTTGGATATGTTTCAGTATTTTATGTTGGAAGAATTTGAAGAAAACGGATGGTATTATGAGAACATTTTGTTCTCTTTTAAGTATATTGATGATGACGATATTCCTGAGTTGGTAATGGAGCTGGAGAATCATTTTACTTCTGTATATGCGTATACGCCGGGGGCGGAATATCATGGAGTACAGAATATCAGTGTAATTATGAATAGATGGGGACTTAGAGGCGGTATTGGTTCCAGATGTTATTTGCCATATGAGAATCTTTTTTGCTTTGAATACTATGGATATGACGGAGAGTATGAAGCTAGTTATCGAAGGTTTTGGTATGCGACAACTTCGGACGGCAGAGATGATCTGGAACAGGTATACGATCTTTGCAGGAGAGAATATGAAGGCGATTATGCGACGGATGAGGATAACGTAATCAAGTATTACTGCAATGATGAAGAGATTCCCAAAGAGAAGTATGAGTCTTATAGGATAGAAGGGGATTATGACTATTTAGGCGGAAATAAATATATCTATGAGATGATAGACGAGATGCTTGAATTATAGTGAGTAGGGTTTTTTAAAGAATTGTGATAAATGAAACTACGTGGATGAATATTTAATTCACGTAGTTTTTATTTTTTTTTTATAAATATACTATTTTCTTTTAAGAATCGTTTTAATAAATGTGTGATAAAATAAGCAAGAGGGTGTGAGATCCAAACGATGTATAATAACCTGGAAAACAGCACCGTATAGAAAATGAAGTTATGATTTTATGGTAAAAGGAATGCCATAACATAATGTTGAGGTAATGATGAAACTGATTCTTACAGATATAGAGGATTTTGATTTCGAAATTGAGGGCGAGCACAAGGTAATCAATCCCCAGGGAAACATTAAGAATTGTATCGGTTGTTTCGGCTGTTGGGCGAAGACTCCCGGCGAGTGCGTGATTCATGACGGATATGAACGTACTTCTTTGGATATGGGTCTGTGTGATGAAATGATTATCGTAAGCGAGTGCTATTACGGTACTGTGAGTCCTTTTGTGAAGGCTGCGCAGGATCGTGCAATTTCATATGTGCAGGGCGATTTTATTATTCGGAACGGTGAAATGCATCATAAGCATCGCTATACCAACCATTTTAAATTGTCGGCGCATTTTTATGGTGAAGATATTACGGAAGATGAGAAGAAGACCGCGAAGGATATTATTGAGGGCAATGCCGAGAATTTCGACGCGGATTTTGAAGGGGTATATTTCTATAAGAGTAAAGACGAGTTAAAGGGGTTAAAACTATGACAGTAGCATTGATTAATGCAAGTCCCAAGGTAAAGGGCAGTTCCAGCGGAATACTTTTGAATGATTTGAAAGCGTGTTTGGGAACCAAGGTAGATATCGAGGAGATTTGTCTTCGCACAAGCAAGTTAACTGCTGAAATTATTGAGCAGTTAAAAAAGGCAGATACCTGGGTTGTGGCATTTCCTTTGTATGTGGATTCATTGCCTTCACATCTTTTGGCATGTTTAAAGCAACTTGAGAAGATGACTTGGAAGAATAAGAACTTAAATGTATATGGAATTGCAAACTGCGGTTTCTATGAAGGCAATCAGGCAGAGCCGGCATTGAATGTGTTAAAAAACTGGTGCGCGAAGGCCGGTTGCGCATATAAGGGCAGTCTTGGAATCGGCGGAGGCGGAGCCATTGCGGTAAGCGGTAATACGTCAGCCAAAGCAGGTCCGAGAGCAAATATTTTTAAGGCGATGAAGAAGTTTGCTGATCGCATCGTGAAGAAAGAAGGGGAAGTGAATAAATATGCTACAGTGGCATTCCCCAGATTCATTTATAAGATTGCGGCACAGAATAGCTGGCGCAAGATGATTAAGGCAAACGGCGGCAAGAAGAGAGATTTGAATAGAAGATTGGATACATATCTTGAAGGAAGCACAAATTAATGATATAATTCCTATGGATTTAATAGGATATATCGGAGGTGCAGGATGAAGATATCGACAAAGGGACGTTACGCATTGCGAATGCTGATTGATCTGGCTGAGCATAATGACAATGGTTTTATTGCATTAAAAGAGGTTGCTGAACGGCAGGATATATCTAAGAAGTATTTGGAACAGATTATTCCTATCTTAAACCGCTCGGGGATGTTGATTACCAATAGAGGATATCAGGGAGGATATAAGCTGGGTAAAAGTCCGCAGGATATTACGGTAGGTGAAATTCTAAGGAATACCGAAGGAAGTCTTGCACCGGTTGCTTGTCTGGAACAGACGCCTAATCAGTGTGAGAAATGTGGGTATTGTATAACCCTTCCGGTCTGGCAAGGCTTAGAGAAGGTCGTGAATGAATATTTAGATAGTATAAGCCTGCAGGATATCATTGAACAAAAAAGAAACGGTAGCAGTGATTATATCATTTAATTGATAAAAAGACATATGAATGTATGTCTTTTTTATTTTATTAAAATAATTCTATAAAACCTATTGACAAACTAGGCAATGAAAAGTATAAAGTAAACATACCAAATGAATAGGTATTGTAGGAAAGAGGAAAATCTATGAAAATTATATTTTTGATGTTACGTCATAATTATAGAAATGGTCGAATGTGTAGGCTTAGTAGTTGTAACTTATATATTAATTCATAAACAATTAAGAAAAGAGGACAAAAACATGGCATACAGATTTGAAACATTACAATTACACGTTGGACAGGAGCAGGCGGACAGCGCAAGCGATGCGAGAGCGGTTCCTATTTATCAGACAGCATCTTATGTATTTCATAATTCGGCACACGCAGCTGCAAGATTCGGACTTAGTGATGCCGGCAATATTTACGGCAGATTAACGAATTCCACACAGGATGTTTTAGAGAAGAGAATTGCAGCCTTAGAAGGTGGTGTTGCAGCTTTAGCACTTGCATCCGGCGCGGCGGCAATTACATATACGCTGGAAGCGTTGACCCAGGCCGGCGATCATATCGTAGCACAGAAGACCATATATGGGGGAACCTATAATTTGCTGGCACACACATTGCCAAGGCATGGTGTAGAAACCTCCTTTGTAGATGCACACAATCCGGAAGAAGTAGAGGCTGCAATCAAAGAGAATACCAAAGCTGTCTATTTAGAGACACTTGGTAATCCCAATAGTGATATTCCCGATATTGAAGAAATTGCAAAAATTGCGCATAAACATGGAATTCCGCTGGTTATTGACAATACTTTCGGGACACCTTATTTAATAAAGCCGATTCAGTACGGAGCAGATATTGTGGTTCATTCTGCAACCAAGTTTATTGGAGGACACGGAACTTCGCTTGGTGGTATTATTGTAGACTCAGGAAAGTTTGACTGGAAGAAATCAGGTAAGTTTTCCGGTATTGCAGATGCAAATCCCAGTTACCATGGCATATCTTTTGTGGATGCAGTGGGTGCGGCGGCATTTGTGACCTACATTCGTGCGATTTTGTTAAGAGATAAGGGCGCGTGCATATCACCGTTTAACGCGTTTCTTTTATTACAAGGTGTGGAGACCTTATCCTTGCGCCTTGATAGACACATTGAGAACACCTTAAAAGTGGTTGATTATTTGCAGAATCATCCCAAGGTACTTCGTGTAAATCATCCTTCTCTTAAGGAGCATCCCGATCATGCATTGTATGAAAAATACTTTGAGAAGGGCGCGGGTTCCATTTTTACCTTTGACATCAAAGGCGGTCAGGAAGAGGCACATAAGTTTATTGACAGCTTAAAGATTTTTTCTCTGCTTGCAAATGTGGCAGATGTGAAGAGTTTGGTAATTCACCCGGCAACCACAACCCACTCGCAGTTAAGTGCAGAGGAATTAGAGGAGCAGGATATTCATCCGAATACAATCAGACTCTCTATCGGAACAGAGCATATTCAGGATATTCTTGAAGATATTGAACAGGCATTGGAACAAATTTAAAGCGCGAGAAAAGGAGATAGTATCATGGGTAAAATATATCAGTCCATAGGTGAGCTTGTTGGACGCACACCGTTGGTAGAATTAAATAATATAAAGAAAGAACTGGATTTAAAAGCAAATATTTATGCGAAGTTTGAGTATTTTAATCCTGCAGGTTCTGTAAAAGACAGAGTTGCCAAGGCTATGATTGATGATGCAATTAAAAGCGGAAAGCTAAAAAGTGATTCCGTAATTATCGAACCAACATCCGGCAATACCGGTATAGGTCTTGCGTCTGTAGCGGCAGCCTACGGCTATCGTATTATTATTGTTATGCCGGAAACCATGAGTGTTGAAAGAAGGCTACTTGTCAAAGCATACGGCGCGGAACTTGTTTTAACAGAAGGAAGCAAGGGCATGAAGGGTGCCATTGCCAAGGCAGAAGAACTTGCAAAAGAAATTCCAAACAGCTTTATACCGGGACAGTTTGGAAACCCGTCAAACCCTAGAATTCATTTTGAGACAACAGGACCGGAGATTTATGAAGATGCGGAAGGCAAGGTAGATCTTTTTGTGGCCGGCGTTGGTACCGGCGGAACCATAACAGGTGTAGGAAGATATTTAAAATCAAAATTACCTGATGTAAAGATAGTTGCGGTAGAGCCGGAGGATTCCCCTGTTCTTTCGAAAGGGACACCGGGCCCACATAAAATTCAAGGCATCGGTGCAGGTTTTGTTCCGAAGATTTTGGATACTAATATTTATGATGAAATTATTACAGTATCAAACGAGAGTGCTTTCGAGTACGGAAGATTGGTGGGCAGGTCAGAAGGGGCTTTGGTAGGTATCTCTTCCGGCGCAGCTTTGTATGCAGCAGTGGAGCTTGCAAAGAGAGAAGAGAATGCCGGTAAAAATATCGTGGTATTATTCCCGGACACAGGAGACAGGTATTTATCTACGGATCTTTTTAAAAGCGATAAATAGAAAGGAAATTTTGTATGAAGATATATTTGGATAATGCAGCAACCACTCGGATGTATCCAGAGGTCCTGGAATCTATGATGCCTTATTTGACAGAGAATTATGCAAATCCGTCATCGATATATTCTTTTGCGGGTGAAGCGAATAAGGCAGTAAATAAGGCTAGGAAAACGCTGGCAGGCGTAATCAATGCCAAACCCGAGGAAATATATTTTACGGGAGGTGGTTCCGAATCGGATAACTGGGCGATAAAAGCTGTGGCAGAAGCTTACGAAAAGAAGGGAAAGCACATTATCACAACGAAAATAGAGCATCATGCGATTCTCCATACATGTGAATATTTGGAAAAGAAAGGCTGTGAGGTTACTTATCTGAATGTGGATGAGAACGGAAGTGTGATTTTGGAAGAGTTGGAGGCGGCCATCAGGCCGGATACGATTTTGATATCCGTTATGATGGCCAACAACGAAATAGGAACTATCCAGCCCATTACACAAATCGGAGAAATTGCGAAGAAACACGGTGTTTTATTTCATACTGATGCCGTGCAGGCTTTTGGTCATATCGCGATTAATGTGGATGCTATGAATATTGATTTGTTAAGTGCCAGCGGGCATAAATTGGGCGGCCCAAAAGGAATTGGACTCCTTTATATACGAAAAGGTGTTAAAATCGGCTCTTTTATTCATGGTGGAGCTCAGGAACGCGGCAGACGTGCCGGTACCCTCAACGTACCTGGGATTGTAGGCTTTGGGAAAGCAGCGGAAATATCAAATGACTTGCTGAGTCAACGAACAAATAAACAAATTAGTTTAAGAGACTATCTGATTGATAGGGTATTGGATGAGATTCCAAATAGCCGGTTAAATGGTGAGAGGAACCGGCGACTTCCAAACAATGCGCATTTCTGCTTTCGCTATATAGAAGGTGAGTCTATGTTGCTTATGCTGGATGGAAAAGGCATCTGTGCATCCAGCGGTTCGGCTTGTACTTCGGGTTCATTAGATCCTTCTCACGTACTGCTTGCGATTGGACTTCCGCATGAAATTGCACACGGTTCTTTACGTCTTACCTTATCGGAAGATACCACAAAGGAAGAAATTGATTATGCGGTGGACGAGTTAAAAAAGATTGTAGAACGGTTAAGAAGTATGTCGCCTTTGTATGAAGACAGTTTAAAGAGCGGAGGAAACGAATATGTATAGCGAAAAGGTTATGGATCATTTTTATAATCCGAGAAATATGGGTGAAATTGAAGATGCCAGCGGAGTAGGTACCGTTGGTAATGCAAAGTGTGGCGATATTATGCGTATTTATCTGGATGTTGATGATGGAGGTGTAATTCGTGATGTCAAATTCAAGACCTTTGGTTGCGGAGCTGCAGTAGCAACCAGCAGTATGGCGACAGAACTTGTAAAAGGGAAAAGTGTGCAGGAAGCAATGCAGGTTACCAATAAAGCTGTGATGGAGGCTCTTGATGGGCTTCCGCCGGTAAAGGTTCATTGTTCACTGCTTGCGGAAGAGGCTATCCACGCAGCACTTTGGGATTATGCACAGAAGAATAATATTGTAATTGAGGGTTTACAAAAACCGGTAGGAGATATTGCCGAGAAGGAAGAGGATGTAACAGAAAGTTATTAGAGAGAATAAGTTTTTACTTTACAAAGCAGAATACACAAGAGATAATATAAGAGATTGATTCGTATTTTGGATTTGGAAAGTATAGGGTATGACAAAGAAAAAGATAAGATACAGATTGTTACAGATTGCTGTTTTATTGGTATTGCTTGTAGCAATTGTTATATATACTTCTGCGCGGGATAATCGATTGGCCTGTAGGATTGCTTCAGGATATCAAGTCCATGGAATTGATGTTTCACATTACCAGGGCGAAATAAACTGGGAAGTTTTGGAAAAACAGGGATTGGAGTTTGCTTTCATCAAAGCTACGGAAGGAAGTGGGCATGTAGACACCAGATTTTATGAGAATTGGGAAGCTGCAGATGCTACTGATGTCAAGGTTGGTGCATATCACTTCTTTAGTTTTGACAGTCCGGCAGAAACTCAGGCACAGCTGTATATTGAAAGCGTAGGAGATTTGTCAGGAAATCTTATTCCTGTGGTGGACATTGAATTTTATGGAGATAAGTTCAGCAATCCTCCGGAAGAAGAGGAACTTGTGGCAGAATTAAAAACCATGCTGGCATTACTGGAAGAAGAATACGGCGTGAAGCCTATGGTATACACTACCTATACATTTTATTATAAGTATCTGGATGGTGAAATTGACGGGTATCCTTTGTGGATTCGAAATGTCTATTTCAGTCCTAATTTGGATATGCGTGGGGAATGGACATTTTGGCAGTATACGGACCAGGCAGTGTTTGAAGGATATTCCGGTGCGGAAGAGCATATTGATATGAATGTGTTTTATGGAAGTTTGGATGAATTGGATGAATATGTGATTTGGGAATGAGAACCACCCTGTTTAGGGTGGTTTTATTGTTTGAAATAAAAAATTATCGAAAAACGATAAAAAGTTGTTGACAAACGAAAAGAATATGATATTATGGATTTATCGATAAACATTAAAAATTTAACTTTTTGCGCAAATATGTAACTTTTAAGTCGGAGGTAAAAATGAATTTATTGTTAAGCAAAATTGTAAGCAGTATATTACAGATTATTTTATTTGCAATCATACCTTTTATCTGGTGGTTCATTACTGCAAGAAAAAAGCAAAGCTTTCCGCAGTGGATTGGATTAAAAAAGATGAAATGGAATAAGAAGGTATTTATAGCCAGTTTTATGGTAACCGTTGCTTTTATGTTCTTGGGAATGTTGACATTATATATGCTGAAAGATGTTGAATTTGCAACTTCTGAATTTGCAGGACTTGGATTACAGGCGATTCCGGCAATTGTAATCTATGCAACATTTAATACTGCTTTACCGGAAGAAATTTTATTCAGAGGATTTTTGTTAAAAAGGATACAAAATAAATTCGGATTTGGTGTAGCCAACGTTGTTCAGGCTTTAATATTCGGATTCGTACATGGAGTTATGTTTTGGGGAGTGGTAGGAGTTGTCAAAGCATTGATTGTGATTATATTTACGGGTGTTGTTGCCTGGTTAATGGGTTATATCAATGAGAAGAAGTGCGAAGGTTCCATTATTCCGAGTTGGATAATCCACACTATTTCAAATATATTTGCAGGAATCTGCGCGGCATTTTCTCTTATCTAAAACGGAATATAACAATTATTAAGAAGATTAAAAACGGAGGATTTAAAATGAAACAGGAAGTTGTAGCAAAGATTAATAAGTTTGGTAAAATCGGTGAAGTTGTAGCACAGATTAGTCGTATTTTTGTGATTTTGGGTGCAGTCATTTTATTGGCGGCAGGCATTTTTATGCTGGCAGTGCCAAAAGATTTGTTTACTTTGGATTATTATGTCGGTATGGATATGCAGGTGGATTTGGATGCCATTGGTGAAACCGTAACAGATGAAGATATTGAAGAATTAAATATGGAAGCTTACAGTGTAGCGGTAGATGGTGAAGAGATGGAAATGGTAGATTTTACCGTAGATCGAGACAATAATACGGTAGCGATTGAGATGGCATCACAGCCGACAAATATTTTTCACCCTGTTAAAATTGTAATTTTTATTTTGGTTGAAACCCTTCTGATGGTAGTAAATTTTATTACTATTACTTTTATCATTAAGCTTTGTAAAGAATTCAAGACTTGTGAAACACCTTTTTCTGCAGGCGTGATTAAGCGTATCAAGCAGGTTGGATTTTCGTTAATTCCCTGGTGCATTATGTATCCTACAGCGGAAGCGGCTGCTAATTTTATGGTATCAAATAACTTGAATATCAGCATTGATATCGGTATGATTATTATGGTGCTTGTTGTTTTGGCATTGGCGTATATTTTCCAATATGGTGCAATGTTACAGCAGGAATCTGATGAGACATTATAAAAGGGGGACGCGATTATGGGTAAGATTATATTACGACTGGACCGTGTGATGGCGGACCGTAAAATCAGTTTGAATGAATTATCGGAGATGGTTGGCGTTACCAACGTGAACTTATCCAAGATGAAAACCGGTAAAATCAGTGCCATTCGTTTCTCGACTTTGGAAGCGATTTGTGAGGCGTTGCATTGTCAGCCGGGAGATATTCTGGAGTATGATGAAACTGCGGTTGATGAGGACGAGTAGATTGTGACAGAAGAATAGATTGTGGAATAAAAGGAACATCCTGCGAAAGAGGGGTGTTTCTTTTTTCGTGGGGGAATTATTTTATAAAAAGCATATTGACAAGGAAGGTCGAATGCGTTAGACTTGAGAAAAGGTTTAACGTATTCGACCTTGTTTTTGATAAGATAGAAAGTAAAAAGTGTTTTATATTCCATATCCAAAAATGTCGTTGACAGTTGGAAAGTATTATTTCAGAAAGGAAGATGACAAATGGAGACACCGAAAGTATTTGAAAGTGAGTATCGTTTTTGCCTGATTTTATGGGAGCATGAGCCTGTTAAGAGTACGGAGCTTGTGAAATTATGTCAGGAGGAACTGGGCTGGAAAAAGGCTACTACATATACCGTGATTAAACGTCTTGCGGAACGTGGTGTGTTGAAAAGTGAAGATGCGGTAGTGACTTCTTTGGTATCCAAGGAAGATGTTCAGGCGGCGGAAATTGATGAGTTGGTGGAGAAGACCTTTGAAGGGTCGCTACCTGCTTTTATCGCGGCTTTTACTAAGCATAAAAAATTATCCGCCAAAGAAGTGGCAGAGCTTCGTAACTTAATTGATTCATATGAGGAGGAATAGAGTATGTCAAACTTCTTTCTTGAAATTGTGAATATGAGCATCACGGCGAGTTATCTGATTGTGGCAGTGATTGTGTTGCGATTGGTTTTAGCAAAAGCACCAAAATGGATTCGTGGTATTCTCTGGGGGCTGGTTGGAATAAGGCTTGTGGTGCCGTTTTCTTTTGAGAGTATGTTTAGTCTGCTGCCGGGGAAAAGTCCTATTCCTGCGGACACACTGCAGAGTACCGCAACAGGTACGGACGCAGGTGCATCTCCGGTAATGTTGGATTTTAATACGAGTGCAGGAGCTGCGCCGCAAAGTACGGATATGGCAGGAACGTTTGTGCCGGCGGAAGAAGCGGTGCAAGCAGTAAGCATTTCGTGGACAGATATTTTGGCTATCGTTTGGCTGGTTGGTATGATTGTTATGCTTGCGTATTGCATCATATCTTACCTTCATCTAAAACAACGTGTGGCGGATGCGGTGATTTATAGCGGAGATTTGTGCGCCGATGGTCATAAAGAGAAAGCTTTTGAAAAACGTGGTAAGAAATATTTGATTTATCAGAGTGAAAAAGTGGCATCTCCTTTTGTGCTTGGATTTTTCAAGCCGGGAATTTATATGCCGTTCCAAATGGCTGCTGAGGATATGGAATGTGTTATCGCCCATGAAAAGGCACACATTACAAGGAAAGATCACTGGATTAAACCGATTGCTTTTATGCTTTTAAGTTTTTATTGGTTCAATCCCCTGGTGTGGGTTGCTTATATTTTATTGTGTCGGGATATCGAACTTGCCTGTGATGAGAAAGTAATTAAGGAGATGGGCGAGAATCACAAAAAAGCTTATTCTAAGGCACTTTTAAAATGCAGTGCACCGGGACGTATGATTTCAGCCTGCCCGCTGGCATTTGGTGAGGTGGGTGTGAAGAAGCGTATTGTGAATGTTTTAAACTATAAAAAGCCTGCGTTTTGGATTATTCTGGTGTCGCTGCTTTTGTGTGGGGTAGTAGCGGTTTGTTTTATGACAAAGCCGAAGGAGAAGACCATACCGTATATCAATGACGGCAGCGTGGAGTGGGAGAATGTATCGGAGATTATTATATATTCGGACGGATACTACGGACGCACTTTGGAAGAACCGTTGGTGATTACGGATGAAGAAACTTTGCAGGAAATTATTGAGGCGACTCTGGACACGAATGAGTATCGGGAAGTGGAAGACGGAGAACAGTTGGAAGGTTTGAGTGTCATTTTCATTGATTATCAGAATGGTGCTGTTTTATCGATGTACAGTGAGCCGAATTACGGGATGATTTCGGATGCTATGCAGACTACGGGCGCAACTTGTTATTATGTGCCGAAAGACTTGTATGATAAGGTGATTGATATTTTAAGACGAGAAGAACTTTTGAAGGACCAGTTGGAACAGGAAAAACTTCAGGGAGAATTAGAGGCGGAAGAGAAATTACTTTTGCAGGAACAGTTAGAACTGGAAAACATCACTTCTGTACAACTCTTGAAGAAACCGCCCACACTGACCATGCAGGATGCCTTATCCAGTGCCATGAATTTTACTTATGTGGAAAGCGGAACCTACGAGTGGAGTTATCCTACGGGAAATCCGAACGAGATGACTACAATAAATGCCAGCGGAGCCTTTCCGACGGTAGCAGTAAAAGGCAAGGAAGATGAGTGGATAGAGGTGCGCGATTATAACAATATCGATTATGCCCCGTACATGTTGAGTTGGGGGATTGACCCGGATTGTATAAGGGTAAAAGAATATGATTTGTTGGATTTGGGTGATATGGAGCCGTTGGTGTTAGACGAATATACCTTAGAGGATGTTTATTTCTTGGAACTGCGTCCGAGACGTATTTACGAGGTAATTGCCCAGTGGGATGAAGGCAGTAACGGAAACGGTTTTTATGGAGAAGCAACTTATATTTTTGCCACGGATAATTACGCGGTGAGCGGTACAGTGGCAGAAGGAGAGGAACAGCCGGTGCTTATTCAGGCAACCATAAAAGAAGTTATGGCAGATTCTAAGGATAAAATCTGTATTACTTCCGAATCGGAGAATTTCCCGGGAGCCTTTGTGGTGCAAATTCCGGAAGATGTTTATCCGATTGATGCGTTAAAAGGTGGCCAGCAAATTGTAATATCCATGTGGGACACCGGTAAAATGTATGATGAGCATTTGCCTTTGTATACGGCATTGATTCTTAGAGTGCATTATTCGGATGCAGGAACTTTATCAGAGGATGGAAATGCGATGTCAGGAATGAATTTGCCAGCGGTTGTAGATACCCCTTGGGAGCATGAAGTAAATACGTTAGACGGAGTAAGCCTTTCTATGGAGAAATACACTGATTTAAATGGTGATTTAGAGATAAATAACCAGTTGCGTTTGAATTTGCTGTCTTCCGGTGATGTAGGAAAGGTATTACAGACCGGTGCATGGTTTACCATTCAGCGAAAGGTGGATGGAGCGTGGTATGACCTGGCGCCAATTGCTGAGGTTGCGTGGCATCAGATTGCTTATGAAATATCTGCCGGAGAAACGACTGTTTTACCTGTTACGTGGGAATATTTATATGGTGAGTTACCACCGGGGGAATATCGTATTGTAATTTCAATTCAGGACTGGCGCGCGCCGGGAGATTTTGATACCTATTATCTGGCGGATGAGTTTGAGATTATGAAAACGTATTAAAATATAAAGTATTAAAACTTATTAGTTATAAGCTGAAATAAATAAAAAGCAGAGCGGATGATGTAACGGTCATTCGTTCTGCTTTTATATTTAATTATGTGTCTAAGCGGAAAGATATGTTATTCATATCAGTTCCTTAAATAGAAATGAATTAAGACTGTTTAGAATACTGATTCAGATAACCTTGGGCTTCTTCCCAGGCTATAGAGAAATTGGACATGAGTTCATTTATAATTTCATCATCGGTAGTGTTATATTTACGGCAACTACGAATAAGCGCATAGATTCCTTCTTCGCGTCCGGCAGCAAGGCCTTCTTCGCGACCTACGGCAAGGCCTTCTTCGCGACCGGTACTATAACCTTCTTCGCGACCTACGGCAAGGCCTTCTTCGCGACCGGTACTATAACCTTCTTCGCGACCTACGGCAAGGCCTTCTTCAAGACCGGTACTATAACCTTCTTCGCGACCTACGGCAAGGCCTTCTTCAAGACCGGTACTATAACCTTCTTCACGACCTACGATTAATCCGTGATCCCGTCCGATTTTTTGATTGTATTTATCCCATTCCCATGATTTCATATAGTCTAAATTTATCTCCCCTTGTTCTTTTAGCCGGCCAACCACGTGATGTATAAATTCAATATCCGGATTGGTTACATTTGCCGATACGGAGTTTTCAAAATATTTTAACATATCCTGCAATTCTTTACTAGCGTTTCCGGCTTTTCCTTTCGTATAAAGTATCATTTTCAATGCGCCGTCGTTATAGTCGAAGGACGGCTCTTCTTTTATCATATTTTGTATGGTATAGATCATACGATCGCATCCAAACGGGTCATAAGGCAGAATGAAAATAATGACCACGTTGGGAAGGCGCGTGTATGCCTGACCTCTCTTCAGGTTAGCAGCGTCAATCATTCCCTGATAGAATCGCATTCGTCTGGGTATAGAGTCTTTCTCATAAGTAAGATTGGGCTCGATGTCATAGATGTCAGGTAAAATATCTGCATCCAAGGCATCGCAGTCGCTGATGTCTTCCAGATAAGCATCCATACGAATGCCGTGCATGTCTGTATCCAGTCCATACAGTTCTTTCTGGGGTGTGATTTTAATGTGCCGTATTTCTTTATTCAGGATAGTTCTTAAAAGAATACGACAAAACTCTTCGCCGGTCTCTTTGTCATCAATCATCTTATGAAATAAAAAATTATCAATAAGATTCAATTCTGTAAGAGGCCGAAACTTTAGAAAACCGGTATGCGCCATAGGCATATTCCTCCTTGTGATTTGTATTTGATTAATTTCCGCGCGACATAATAAAAGCAACAGGAAATATAATCATTCTGTGTATCCGTTGTTGAAAATAAAAGAAATAATTGATATGACTTAAGAAAAGTCAGAGTAGGTCAGCCCTACATAAAATGATTTGTGAGATAACTATAATATAAAAGAAATCAATATGCAAGAAAAAGTCATCGCGCAAATCAAATATTGACAAAAAATATGCATCATAATATGATATAGATACCCCTAGGGGGTATATAAAATAGGAGATATGATGATGAATCAGCAGAAGAAAGAAACATGTTGTTGTGCGAAAACAAAAGAACGTTCCGAAAAAGAATATAAAGATTTGACAAATCGATTAAGCAGAATCGAAGGGCAGATTCGCGGAATCAAAGGCATGGTAGAGAAAGATGCGTATTGTACGGACATTTTAATTCAGGTGGAAGCAGTGAAGGCAGCTTTGAACAGTTTTAATAAAGTGCTGCTGACGAATCATATTAAGACCTGCGTTACGAATGACATTAAAGACGGCAAAGAAGAAACCGTTGATGAATTGGTGGATACTTTGCAGAAGTTAATGAAATAACGAAAGGAGTTTTTTATGCAGAAATATACAGTGACCGGCATGAGTTGTGCGGCTTGCAGTGCCCGGGTGGAAAAGGCGGTATCTGCGGTAGAAGGTGTTACAAGTTGTTCTGTCAGCCTTTTGACCAATTCCATGGGTGTGGAGGGTAGTGCAAGCGAAACCGATATTATCAAAGCAGTGACTGATGCGGGGTATGGTGCAAGCGTTTTGAGTGATGCACCGGCATCTGTTGCGAATAAAAAGAATAATGGTGAGGATCTCTTGGAAGATACCGAGACACCCAAGATGAAGAAGCGATTAATTACGTCGGTGGGTTTTCTTGCGGTATTGATGTATTTTTCTATGGGACATTCTATGTGGGGATGGCCCGTGCCTACGTTTTTTGTCCATAATCCTTTGGCTTTAGGGCTTTTGCAGTTGCTATTGACCGCGATAGTCATGGTGATAAACCAGAAGTTTTTTATCAGCGGTTGGAAAGGTGTTCTTCACAAAGCACCCAATATGGATACGTTGGTGGCCTTGGGTTCCGGTGCGGCTTTTGTGTATAGTACTTATGCGCTTTTTGCTATGACGACGGAAGTGAGTGCCGGCAATATGGAAGGTGCCCACGAATTGATGCACGAGTTTTATTTCGAGTCGGCGGCGATGATTCTTACCCTGATTACCGTTGGTAAAATGTTAGAGGCCCGTTCAAAGGGGAAGACTACGGATGCGTTGAAGTCTTTAATGAATCTTGCACCGAAAACAGCTACTGTGGTTCGTGACGGTATAGAGAAAAATGTTTCAATTGAGGAAGTGTTAAAAGGCGATATCTTTGTGGTGCGTCCCGGTGAAAGCATTCCGGTGGATGGTATTGTGTTAGAAGGCAGCAGTGCTATTGACGAGTCAGCACTTACCGGTGAGAGTATTCCTGTGGATAAAAATTCGGGCGATTTGGTATCGGCAGCGACCATTAATCGTTCCGGTTTCTTAAAATGTGAAGCAACCCGCGTGGGCGAAGATACAACGCTTTCTCAAATTATTCAGATGGTAAGTGATGCGGCAGCAACCAAAGCGCCCATTGCGAAAGTGGCGGATAAAGTGTCCGGTGTTTTTGTCCCTGTTGTGATTACCATTGCAGTGATTACAATTTTAATTTGGCTACTCCTTGGTGAAAGCATCGGCTTTGCTTTGGCAAGAGGTATTTCGGTGTTAGTCATCAGTTGCCCCTGTGCACTGGGACTTGCTACTCCTGTTGCCATTATGGTGGGAAACGGTGTAGGTGCCAAGAACGGTATTCTTTTTAAGACAGCGGTTTCCTTGGAAGAGACCGGTAAAGTGCAGATTGTTGCGCTGGATAAAACCGGAACCATTACGGCAGGTACACCGAAGGTTACCGATGTGGTAGCGACAGACGATGTGACGGAAGAGGAACTGTTAATTGCGGCTTTGTCTTTGGAATGTAAAAGCGAGCACCCGTTGGCAAGTGCAGTTATAGAATACGCACGTGAAAAAGGTGTAAAAGAAACGGAAGTTTCAGACTTTGAGATTTTACCCGGAAACGGTTTAAAAGCAAAATATGAAGGTGACTGTTTGGTGGGCGGAAGTCTTAAATATATCAAAGGTCAGGTTGTTATTTCCAGGGCAATGGAAGAACAGGCGGAGGCCCTTGCAATGCAGGGTAAAACACCGTTGTTTTTTACCAAAGGAGATAAACTTCTTGGTATGATTGCAGTAGCGGATGTAATGAAACCTGACAGTAAAGAAGCCGTTGCACAGCTTCAGAATATGGGCATCCGTGTTGTAATGATTACCGGAGATAGTGAGAAGACGGCCAATGCAATCGGTAAGGAAGCCGGTGTGGATCAAGTGATCGCAGGCGTACTTCCTGAAGGTAAAGAAGCAGCAATTACGGAATTGATGAAACTTGGCAAGGTCGCTATGGTAGGTGACGGAATTAACGACGCTCCTGCCCTTGTGAAAGCAGATATGGGCATTGCCATCGGTGCCGGTGCAGATGTGGCTATTGATGCGGCGGATGTGGTACTGATGAAGAGTTCATTAATGGATGTACCTGCAGCAATTCGTTTGAGCCGCGCGGTTTTGAGAAATATTCATCAGAACTTGTTCTGGGCATTCTTTTATAACTGCATCGGAATTCCATTGGCAGCAGGTGCTTTTATCGCTGTGCTTGGTTGGGAATTAAATCCTATGTTCGGAGCGGCAGCAATGAGTTTATCAAGCTTCTGTGTGGTATCCAATGCCTTGCGTTTGAATTGGGTTAAGGTGTATAATGCCAAGAGAGATAAAAAGGTAAAGCCGGCGTTGGCGGAAGAAGAGCGAAAGGAAGTAAATAATATGAAGAAAACAATGAAAATTACAGGTATGATGTGCGGACATTGTTCGGGACGTGTAAAAAAGGTTCTGGAAGCAATGCCGGAAGTGGATGAAGCAATCGTAAGCCACGAAGAAGGAACCGCGGTTTTGACATTGAATGCAGAAGTGGCAGATGATGTGCTTAAGAAAATCGTAGAAGATGAAGGATACGAAGTGACGGGGATTGAGTAAAATGCATTTAGAACGAGGTGCGAGAGGTGTCTTATGATCCAACGTGATTTTGATGCAGTGATTTTTGACATGGACGGAGTTATTTTTGATTCCGAGAGACTGGTAGTGGAATGCTGGGAAGAAACTGCTGCCAAGTACAATATTCCGAATATTGCAGAGGCCTGTGCGGAGTGTGTCGGCATTAATGCAACCGCTACCCGAGAGAAGATGAAGCTTCGCTACGGACAGGACTTCCCTTATGACGAATACAAAGCTGAAATGTCTGCGTTGTTCCACACCCGTTACGGGGAAGGCAGACTTCCCATGAAGAAGGGAATCAAAGAACTTTTAAAATTCTTAAATGAAAACGATATCCGCATTGCCCTTGCTTCTTCTACAAGAGAAGCGGTAGTAAAACAGGAGCTTCAGGATGCCGGTTTATTAGATTATTTCGATGCAGTTATTTGCGGCGATATGGTAAAAAGAAGCAAACCTGCGCCGGACATCTTCTTAAAAGCTGCGGAATGCCTTCAAATTGCCCCGGAACGGTGCTATGTCATAGAAGATTCCTATAACGGAATTAAAGCGGCGTACAGCGCCAATATGCGCCCGTTGATGGTGCCGGATATGTTACCGCCAAATAAAGAGATGGAAGAACTGTCTGAACACATCCTTCCATCCCTGATTGAAGTGAAAGAATATTTAATGGCGCACTTTTTCAACCTTTGCTAAGAAACTTTGCCTGCTGCTCTCGCTGGGAGCGGCGGGCATTATTTGTTCTATGGTGCGGTTGGGCGTGTATTGGTAGTTGCTTGCAATAATCTGCATATCCCATCCCATTTCGTTCCACAGGGTAAAAAGTGCTTCTTTTAAGGGTTCTTTTTCAAAAATGGTTTTAACCGTAGAGGTAAGACCGTAAGAGTAAGGGGAACGGGTATCCAGATATACCCGGATATCACCCTTGATATCAGCTTCTGCGCTTGAGGTTGCAATCAAAATATGATAGTAGCCTTCTTCCGCCAGCCATTCATTATAATCCATATCAAAGGACATAAAATCTTTCTTTGTCAGCGTAAAAGTAATATCCTTGCTTTCACCGGGCTGTAAAAATACTTTTCTGAATTTCTTTAATTCTTTCAACGGTTTCGGCAACATGGAAGTTTCATCAGAGATATATAATTGAATGACTTCTGCGCCGGGGAAGTTGCCTGTATTGGTAACGGTCAGGCTTACTTTCAATTCATCTTCAAATTCTTCTTTATCGGCCTTACAATTTTCAATGTTAAAAGTAGTATAGGAAAGTCCGTATCCAAAAGGATAAGCCGGGGCTACTTTCTTTTTATCATAATAGCGGTAGCCTACATAAATTCCTTCGCCGTAGTTGACTTCATAGCCTTCGCCGGGGAAGTTTAAGAAGGTCGGTGTATCTTCATAACGCTTCGGGAAGGTAATGGGAAGTTTGCCGGAAGGCGTTCTTGTACCCAGCATCAAATCGGCCAACGCATGTGCGCCTTCCATACCGGGGAGGAACACACACCAGATGGCGTCCAAATCTGCTTCGTAATCGCAAAGGTCTACGGGTCCGCAAACGTTCAATACAAGAGATAGTTTACAGCCATATTCTTTCTTGAAATCAATGAGCTGTCGTAATGCCAAATCATCTGCTTCGGCAATTCGCATATGCGGTCTGTCATTGCCCTCCATACCGCTGACTGTGGCGGTCAAAATAATGTGTACATTACGCACTTGCTTACAATATGCTTCAAAATCATAGTCATATCCTACATAAGTTCCGCCAATACATTCTTCAAAGGATGTATTGCGATTGGTGGTGATTCCGGCACTTCCGGTACCGCAGGTCAAGAAGTTATCACTGCCGGTAAGAAGGATTCTTTCTTCCGTCGAAAGCGGATATACATCGTTATTTTTTAAGAGAACAATACCCTCCGCTGCGCTTTCGTAAGCGGCAGCAGTGGTGGCTTCATAGATTGCGTCTAAATCCGGCGCGCCATCGCCGCAGGTATTCATAGCCCACATAGGGATTTCTTTTTCGCCGATGCTTACGGAATCAACATTTTTATAAGGGCTATCCAAACAATATGCAATGGTCTTTAATAAGCGAAGCACTGCCTTGTCCAGCACTTCCATAGACAGGCGACCTTCATTTACGGCATCAATAATGGGTTCTGCGGGTAAAGGCCCCGGCATTGCCAAATCGTTTCCGGCTTGAATCGCTTCCACAGGGTGATAAACTGCGCCCCAGTCTGATAAAACCGTGCCTTCAAAGTCCCATTTGTCACGCAATTCTTCTGTTAATAATTTATAGCTTTCCGTACAGGGCACACCGTTAATACGGTTGTATGCACTCATAATGGTTTCTACTTTGCCTTCCTGAACGCAAGCCTTAAAACCGGGGTAGTAGATTTCCTGCAGGGCACGTTCTGAAATGGTTTCGTTAATGCCTACGCGGTTGGTTTCCTGATTATTCGCCGCAAAATGTTTTACGTTGGCGGCTACTTTGAATTTTTGAACGCCTTTTACCAGTTCCGGCGCAAGGGTGGATACCAGACAGGGATCTTCCGAATAGCCTTCAAAAAGACGGCCGTTCAGCGGGTCTCTGTGAATGTTTACGTTAGGGCTTCCCAAAAGGATTTGCACGCCAAAAAGACGGGCTTCTGCGCCTAAAGCTTCACCCACTGTTTTAACCACATCAGGGTTAAAAGTTGCACCAAGTAAAATTCCCGGCGGAAAACATCCCGGCGCGTAGTCGCGTCCTGTGCGGGCGCGTAACTGTTCTTCAATCCAACTGCGTACTTCCGATTCTTCTTCCGTTAATTTCTCGGGTTCATAATACCGGTCAATTACATGGGTCAGCACAGTAGAGCCTACCATTCCGTTGGTGCTGTTTGTTTCCTTCTCGGCGCGGGAATACAGATCGCCAAAAAGTTGTTCAAAGTTCATGCCGGTACCGCCGTCCAACAACTGCAGGGCAGGAATGTCAAATCGTTCTAATCCGGCCATACCGAAGAAGGATGCGCCGTTTACCAAAGTTGCTTTTTCTTCCAAAGTCATTTGTGCAAGTATTTCTTCAGGGGATAATTTTAATGTGTTCATATAGTCATCTCCGTTGTTTTATTTTATTGAACGCCCTGCTTCCGTTTATCAGTACGAAATGAGGGTATTTATGAAAATTGCCTTTTTTAAATAGGTTTTAAAAGGGAAATTACTAACATCATTTTAGTATAAAAGATAAAAGAAAGCTATCACAATTCATTTATGAATTTTAAAATTTGTGCAACCTTTTGCATGGGAAGACAGTGTTATTAGCAAAAGCAGGAAAACTGCGTATGACAAAACGACAATTTAGGAGGAATATAAAATGAAAAGATTTTGGACAGGAGTGCTGGCATTTGCACCTATTATAACGTTAATCGGTTGTTTCTTGATTCCGGTATTGGTTCTTTTAATGCTTTTTGTATTGGGCATGATGAAAGCACCGGAAGAGTTCACAAATTTGCTGGCGGTACTTTTTATGCTTTCAATATGGGTGTGCATTTTTGCTTTTATCGCAGTAGATATTGCGGATATGATTGTGTTCAGTATTTTTGCTTTTAAGAATAAGCAGATTGATATTACATACCGTTCTTTATGGTGTGGCGCTTTCCTGACATTTCAGATGATGGCATTCCCCGTATACTGGTGGATTTTTATGAGAAAGCCTGCAATCAATAGCGCAAATGTGCCAAATTATAACGCAAATTATAGCGGTATGCAGAACATAAAATAAACAGCAGAATAAAAGGCGTGAAAACACCAAATTTTCACGCTTTTTTGTTGACAAAGTATGTGTAAAATACTATCATAAAAACAGTAAAGTAGTGCTATTATACTAAGAGACGGGGTAATGTATGAAAAAGACAACATCAGAAGAAAAAGAATTTTTACAGCAGTATGACAGTTCCATGTTTGAAAAGCCTTCCGTGGCAGTGGATGTATTGATTTTTACAATTGAAGACGACACGTTAAAAGTAGTTATGGTAGAGCGTAGTGAATTCCCTTATAAGGGTTGCCTTGCACTACCCGGTGTTTTCGTGGGAATTGATGAAAGCTTGGAAGACGCAGTAAAACGTGGTGTTAAAGTGGAGACCGGCTTGACGGATATGTATTTTGAGCAGTTGTATACCTGGGGCGATGTAAAGAGAGATCCCCGTATGAGAATCATTTCGGTTTCTTATATGGCGTTAGTATCCATTGACCAATTGTGTGCGAAATCTGCGAATGGAAATATTCGTGATTATCTGTACCCGGTAGAGGAAGTGTTGACACCGGATAAGGAGCTTGCATTTGACCATAAAGAGATTATTGCATATGCAAGAACCCGTATTAAAAATAAAGCTGCGGCTTATTCCGATATTGCGTTTAATTTTATGTCGGAGAAATTTACTTTGCCGAAGTTACAGAAGGTATACGAAATTCTTATGGACAAGCCTTTGTACAAGGCAAACTTCCGTAAAAAAGTAAGTCCTATGGTGCTTGAAACCGAGGAGTCTACATCGGGCGAGGCACACAGACCGAGTAAACTGTATGTAAAAAACGCAGATTATAATGCATTGGAAGAATAGGTGAAGAGATGGAGTTAAAGGAAAAAAGAACGGAATTGTGGTTAGAAGACTTGGAAGATTACAATCCGATTACCATTCAGTGCCATGATAATCCGGACGCAGATGCCATTGCGTCGGGGTATGGTTTGTATTGCTATTTTCAGAGCAAAGGGAAAGATGTAAGTTTAGTATACAGCGGACGCAACCAGATTCAGAAGTCGAACCTTGTGTTAATGCGTGATATGTTAAAAATTCCTGTTGAGTACATACCCGTGGGAGAAGAGCCGGTGTATCGTCCCGGGCTTTTGATTACCGCAGATTGTCAGTACGGTGCAGGAAACGTAACCCGTATGAATGCAGATGCGGTTGCGATTATCGATCATCATCAGAGAGAAATTGAAGATATGGAGCTTACAAGAATTCATTCGGGGCTTGGCAGTTGTTCTACTCTTGTTTGGCAGATGCTTCTGGAAGCAGGCTATGAAGTGACGGATGAGAACGGCTTGGGAACTGCTTTGTATTACGGACTTTATACGGATACCAATCAGTTTTCGGAAATTTTTAATCCCACGGACAGAGATGCCAGGGATATGTTGCCTTTTAAGCAGTCTTTGGTGACAACCTTCCGTAATTCCAATATTTCTTTGGAGGAGTTGGATATTGCGGGTATTGCAATGCGTGATTATTTTTATGATGACCACTACAAATTCGCAGTCGTACGTTCACAGCCCTGCGATCCTAACATTTTAGGTCTGATTAACGACTTCCTTCTTCAGGTGGATAAAATGGAAACCAGTGTTGTTTTCAATGAAAACTCGGAAGGATATAAAATATCGGTGCGCAGTTGCGTGCAGGAAGTAAATGCCAGCGAGCTTGCAAGCTTTCTTACCGAGGGCATCGGTTCCGGCGGCGGTCATTACGAGAAGGCCGGCGGTTTTATCAGTAAGAAAAAGTATGTCAAAAAATTCGGAGATAAATTACCGGAAACGTATTTCAAAGAACGTATGGCAGAATACCACGAAGGTTTTGAATTAATCTATGCCAAAGATTACGAAGCGGATTTGGCCGAATTTAAGTTATACGAGAAATTAAAAAATCCCATCGGCTATGTAAAAGCAGATGAGGTAGTGCCCATCGGAACGCCGATTATCGTAAGAACTATGGAAGGCGATACGGACATCATTAAGGTAACCGAAAAAGATTACATTATGATTGGTGTGGACGGTGAAGTTTATCCGATTAAGGAAGAAAAGTTCAACCGTTCTTACGAGAAGTCAGACCGTGAGTATTGTTTCGAGCGTGATGTAGTGGATGCACAGTACATTCCTACCATTCGAAATTGCTTAACCGGCGAGAATACAGCAATTACGTCTTACGCCAAGACCTGTATTCCTACGGGACAGGCGCGTATTTATGCAAAGCCTGTTGTGGGCGACGTGAAGGTGTTTACGTTGTGGGGCAAATATTATCGCGGAAGAACCGGCGATTATTTAGCGGTAAGATGTGATGATTTGCATGATGTATATTTGATTAACAAAAACATTTTTGCAAAGACATATGCAGAGTGCGAAGGATAAAACAGTTGCATTTGATGCGGCTGTAGATGTGATATGAATTGTCTATGCATCTAAAAGGAGAAAAAATGGAAAAGAAATTTAAGTATGACGCGTTTATCAGTTACAGACATACGGATTTAGATAAATTTGTTGCAGAGAATCTCCATAGGGAATTGGAGTCTTTCCGTTTGCCGCGAAGTGTGGCAAAGAAACGCCCGGGGCAGAAGAATAAGATTGAAAGAGTCTTTCGCGATAAGGAAGAACTGCCCATCACCAGTAACTTAAATGACCCCATTATGGAGGCGTTACACAGCAGCGAGTATCTGATTGTGATTTGTTCGCCGAGACTTCGTGAATCCCTGTGGTGCAAAAAGGAAATCGAAACCTTTGTGGCCTTGCGCGGCCGAGAACATGTAATGGCAGTGATCATCGAGGGAGAGCCGTTGCAGTCTTTCCCGGATGAACTTTTATTCCGTGTGGAAAAGCATCCCCGTGCGGACGGTACAATTGAAGAGGTTAAAATCCCCGTAGAACCGTTAGCGGCGGATGTGCGCGGTAAAGATAAAAAAGAAGTAAAAAAACTGATTAAAATAGAAACCATGCGCTTGTGCGCAGGAATGTTTCACTTGAATTATGATGATATCCGTCAAAGACATCGTGAGCAGAAGATGCGCCGTATTTTGACGGCATCGTTAATAGCAGGTGCGCTTTTCTTTGCCTTTGGT
Source organism: Lachnospiraceae bacterium (assembly GCA_017622505.1). Taxonomy (GTDB): domain Bacteria; phylum Bacillota; class Clostridia; order Lachnospirales; family Lachnospiraceae; genus UBA3766. The sequence goes on along the minus strand of JAGAQZ010000005.1, from coordinate 7,104 downwards.
GTTTACAGCACCGTTACAGCACTTCGTATTAACAGTCAGAAACAGCAGATTGAGGCCCAGGCAGAAGAGATTCAGTTACAGAACAAAGAGCTTGCTTTAAGACAGGCTTTATCCCTGGCTGAATTATCAGAGCAGTACCTAAATAACGGTGACCGTAACAGTGCTGTTGTGACTGCAACCGAGGCACTGACAGAAAGCGACGGCATCGAATTGCCCTATACTCCGGAAGCGCACTATGCTTTGAATGAGAGTCTTCGCGCATATGATATTGGTGTGTCTGCCAAGGCAGAATATCAGGTGGAAATGTCAGGACGTATTGAAAGTGTGAAGCAGTCACCGGATTGTGACACCCTTGCGATTTATGATAATACCGGTGCGATTACACTGTTTGATATAGCGCAGAAAGAAATCATCAGAATCATTAATCCGAACATTTATGATACCTTGGGAGATTATGGTTTTACTTTTGTTGATGATACCCGTTTTGCATATCTGAACAAAGATAATGTACTTTGCGTTATGGATTTATCTACAAAGGAAATGATTAAGGAGATTCCTTTGGATCAGGGTAGTGAAATTACCGCGGGAAATGGCGGTAACTACATTGCGGTTGAACAATGGGGTTCCAATTTTATGATTATCGACGGCAATACATATGAAACATTGGGTACTACGCCGAAGTTAGACGCAGGCTTTTATGTGGATGGTCCGTATATTTCTGCGGATGGTATTTTGGCTTGCGGATATTCAAGACCTACGGATGATGTAACCGAGCGAGATCTTTATGATTTGTATTTTATTGATTTAAATACTATGGAAGTTTTATCAAGTTTCGACTTGGGTTATAAAAAAGTACAGGATGTAGAATTTCGTGATGGTGTAGCGTATGTGGCGCTTGGTGAATATGGTGAGATGTACGAAAGTGCAGATGCATATGTAATGGCAATTGATGCGCGAAGCGGAAGCGTGATTTGGGAAAATGTGCAGGAAGATTGCTGGGTGGATGAAATAGCTGTGCCCATCTGTGAAGATGCAACGGATTTGCTTTTGACTACCAGCGAAAGTGCATTTCTGCTTGATTTGGCAACAGGCGAAGTTACGATGGACTGCACAATCGGTGATGAAGTAGTTGATATTAATCTTTATGCAGATGCCAATGATTTTACTTTGTTTACAAAGAGTGGTGAATTTTTATATGTTCGCACTGATTTGAAGCAGGTTATGGATTTGAGTTATAAATTCGAATGCAAAACTTCAAATCATTCATATATAAATAATTCCGGTTATGGTATTGCTGTTGTACCTTACAATGATAATAAAATAACTGTTTATACCTATGAACAGGGTCCGAATATCAAAGAGATTGAGCAGACTGTAGAACTTCCGGAAGCGGAAATTATAATCGGTGAAGAAGCACAACAGATTGCACAGTCTTATCAATTGGAAGATTCCAATTATGTTTTGGAAGCGTATTACAGTCCTGACGGAAAGTATTGTTTTATCTCTTACTGGGATCGTCGTCTGGTAATTTGCGACGTTGAAACGAAAGAGGTTATTAATACCATTGAAGATGCATACAGTACGGAATTGTGCATCGGAACGGATGAAGATGACTATACTTATCTGAGCGGATACTATGGTGTGTATGTCTTAAACAAAGATATGAAGCCTGTTATGTGGATTGAGTATGCCAAGGATGTAGATATTGAGAATCGAAAGGTATATTTAAACTGGATTAACAGCAATTACGAAGCACCGCTTTATTCGATAGAAGATTTGTTGGAAATTGCGGAAGTATATCAGGGATAATTATGAAATAAGTAGGCGTGCCGGAAACGGCACGCATTACGTATATTGGGGATTTTATGGCGAAACAGACATATCATTATGATGCATTTATCAGTTATAGGCATACGGAAACCGACAAGTTTGTGGCAGAGAAACTGCACAGACAGTTGGAGGCGTTTCGTCTGCCTAAAACTGTTTTAAAAGGGAATAAAAATTTAAAAAGAAAAATCGACAGGGTGTTCCGCGACCAGGAAGAACTTCCGCTGACGGATGACTTGGAGCAGACCCTTGTGGATGCATTAAAAGACTCAGAGTGGCTGATTGTTATTTGTTCACCGCGTTATAAAGAGTCGATTATGTGTAAGAAAGAGATTGAGACTTTTATCAAGTTTCACGGAAAGCAGCACATTCTTACGGTATTGGTGGAAGGGGACCCGAAGGAGTCCTTTCCGGAGCAGCTTTTATATCGTATGGAAGAAAAGGTTTTGCCGGACGGAAGCGTAGAAGAAGTGCGTGTTCCGTTGGAGCCATTGGCAGCAGATGTACGCGGTAACAGTCACAAAGAAATCCTTACAAAGATGAAAACCGAGAAACTGCGTCTTCTTGCAGCTATGTTTGGCTTGCCTTTTGATGAATTGCGCCAAAGACACCGTGAACAGCGGTTGAAACGCATAATGACCGCATCGGTCATCGCGGCAGCGGCAGGCTTGTGCTTTGGTATTTATTTTATGATTACGGCATTTCATATCCAAAGTCAGAAAGAGCAGATTGAAGTGCAGGCGCAGGAGATTATGGAGCAGTCTTCTGAGATTGCTGCGCAGAACGAAGCCTTGGCCTATAACCAGGCATTGTTACTGGCGGACTTATCGGAACAGTATATGAGTGCAGGGGATAGGGAAAGTGCTAAAGAGACGGCGGTTATGTCTTTGACAGAATATCAGGGTGTGACTATGCCGGTAACTGCCGAGGGACAGATGGCGTTGTTAAGCAGTCTGCGCGTGTATGATATCGGCGAAATATACAAAATGGAGTATGGAATTGAGGTGCCCGGTGTTATTCAGAATATCGGTGTGAGCCCTGACGGAGATACCTTGGCAGTTTGTGATGATGCGGGAACCTTTCTTTTATATGATTTAGAGAAGCGTGAGACGATTCAAATTTTGGAAGGGATAGAAAATGAAGTGGAACTCACTTCACATTATGCCTTCTTGGGAAATAGGTATTTGTTATATCGTATTCCCGATGGTGAGTATATGACGAAAGCTTGTGTTTATGATTTGAAGGCACGTGAAGTAGTATCTGAAATAGAGATTTCCGGAGTGAGTGCTATATTCGGCAGTCAGGATGAAGAATGGATTGTTGTGCGCGATTATGGCAGAACCTTTCAGATATATGACGGTAAAACATTTGAGCCGAAAGGCAGTTTGGAAAAGGTAGAAGGTACTCAGATTGATGGATTGATGAGTATTTCGCCGGATGGAATTTTTACATTTGGAGTCTGGAATCTGACGGACAATAAAGAAACAAAGTGCAGATTATATTTTGCAGATTTAAAAACTGCAGAAATTTTATCTTACTACGAAGTGACAGATACCATAATTGACGATGTAAAATGTATGGATGGAGTTGCTTATATTGCATCGACCAAATGGGGAGAAGATGCGTCTGATTATTCGGATGCGTATTTGACTGCAGTGGATATACAGACAGGAAATGTTCTTTGGGAGAATGAATATAAAGGTTTTCAGGCCAAAAGCGTAACTTTGCCGGGATACGAGGGCGGTACGGATTTATTATTTTTAACAAAAGATACAGTTGTCTTATGTGATTTGGAAAGCGGAGCTGCAACACTTACTTTGCCGGTTAGTTCAGAAGTGCTGGATACGAGTGCATACCCGGACGAAAATACATTTCGTATGTGGGGGGAAAACGGTGAAATATTTGTTATCGGAACGGAGTCAGATTCTTTAATTAATATCAGCCATCGTATGGAATGTATGACAACCGCAAATGAAGAGATTATCGAAACAGATTATGGTATTGTAATCTATCCGGAAATAGGAAATTCGTTGGTGGCATATACTACGGAAATGGGACCGGATATCAAGGAAACAGATATAAAATACGAGTTGCCCGAAAATATATATGCCAATATTGATGACGGTATGGATGAACTTGAAATTGCCCGTTCTTATCAATTGCCAAATCCTGAATTGGTGAGAAGAATTTTATATAGTGATGATGCAAGGGCGGCATTTATTTTTTACACAAATAAAGATATGCTTGTGTATGATGTGGAAAACAGAACAGTTTTGAATATTGTTCCCGATATGCCGTTATTGGAGTGGTATGTGGGCAAAGATGAAGACGGAAATACCTATCTTCACGGAACGGAAGGCTGCTATGTATTAAATTCAGAGATGAAGCTGACTATGTATATAGATAATGTACGCCATATTGATATCGCAAACCGAAAGGTTTATCTGAGTTGGTATGAGAAACATTACGAAGCCCCCCTATACACCACTGAAGAGTTATTACAGATTGCGTGGGAGCAGTAATTATATCTTATGAAAGAAAGTGAAAGTAAAATGGAAGAAAATAAGACAGTACAAGGGGCGGAAGTAAAGCCGTCACAACTGCATTACGATGCTTTTATCAGTTACAGACATTGTGATTTGGATAAGTTTGTAGCAGAAAATTTGCATAAAAAATTAGAAGCCTATCGTATGCCTGCGGATGTTGCAAAGAAGCGCGCGGGTATGAAGAATAAAATTGAGAGAGTTTTTCGCGACCAGGAGGAATTGCCTTTAACCAGCGATTTGAATGATCCGATTATGGCAGCTTTGCACAACAGTGACTGGTTAATTGTAATTTGTTCGCCGAGACTGCGTGAGTCTGTCTGGTGTAAAAAAGAAATTGAGACCTTTGTAAAATTGCGCGGCCGCCAGAGAGTACTGGCTGTGTTGGTTGAGGGTGAGCCGTCAGAATCTTTTCCCGATGAACTTCTGTTTGAGACCAAAACGGTTACCAAGGTGGATGGCAGTGTAGAGGAAGTGAAGGTGCCGGTAGAACCCCTGGCAGCAGATGTTCGCGGTAAGAATAAAAAAGATATTCTTAAAAATATGGACATCGAGTTACTTCGTATTCTTGCGGCGATGTTTCATTTGAATTTCGATGATTTGCGTCAGAGACATAAAGAGCAGGAACATAAACGGAATATGCGCCGTATGACGCTGTGGGCGTTCATTTGTTTGATAATTGCTGCGATTTCGGTAGGTGTAGCCTTGCAATTGAACCGTAAAAATCAGACGATTCAAAGTTTGTCGGATAATTTAAGTGAGCAGAATGAATTAATGAAGGTTGAGCAGGCAAAAAGTCTTGCAAATCAGGCATTGCAATATTTGGATGAGGGTAACAGAGAAGCTGCGATTGAGTCGGCAACTATGGCAATGACGCAATATGAAGTTTTGACAATGCCTTATACAGAGGAAGCACATTTTGCATTGACCCAAAGTTTACGTGCATATGATTTGGGTAATGCTTTTTCACCGCAATATCAGATTGAAACATTGGGAATTGTGCGTGATATCAGTGTTTCAAAAGATGGCAATACCCTTGCTGTTTATGATGATACGGGTACCTTGGAATTGTATGACCTGGCAACCCGAAGTAAGATTTTTGAACTTCCTTCGGGAGGAGAAGGAACCAGTTATAAGGATGGTTATGTATTTCTTGCTGAAAATCGTTTTGCGTTCTGGAATGCGTCTTCCGAAGTGAAAATATATGATATCGGGAAGAGGGAAATAATTAAAACTTTGGAAGAGGATCATTTCTTTGGCGTATATACGGATCCCACAGGAAAATACCTGATTGCCCAGCGTTTATTTGGCGGTTTTTTGATTTATGATGCTGTTACGTTGGAATGTCTTGGACGGGCGCCGGAAGGTGAGGGCGGAGGAATGCCCTTTGGTGTTTCGGTGAGTGCGGAGGGTGTTCTTTCATGGGCATATGATATTGGTGTGGAAGAAGAACTGTACGAAGTTTATTTTGCAGATTGTAATACAATGGAAATGAAATCTTCCCTTGTATTGAAAGATATTAATGCAGTGGATGACATTGCAGTCAGAGGAGATACGGCATATATTCTTGCTTCGCATACTTTTGCCGAATCGCCGACGGAATCTTTCTGCTATGTGTGTGCGGCGGACATTAATACCGGTGAGATTTTATGGGAAGATAAGCAATTAAGTTGTTTCTCGGAAATGATATGTTTGCCTGAATCGGATGCAGGAAATGCATTGCTTGTGGTAACAGATCAGGATTTGCGTCTGTTGGATATGGATAACGGTGAAATTATTTGTAAAATGGCAACAAGTTCACCTGTTGTAGAGGCATATAGCACAAAGGGTAGCATTTTCTTTGATATTTATTGTGAAGACGGAACGTATTTGATGGCAGATCCCACTGTTTTTTATCCTATGGATCTTAGTCGGAGTTTTGACTGTAAAACGGAAGATAATATGTTGTATGCTGTTACACCATACGAAATCCTTGTCGTGGAAGAAAACGATAATCATATTACGGCATATACCAAACAGCGCGCAGAAGGAATTGTTCTTACGGAAGATGAGGTAGAGATTCCGGAACCGGTGTGCTTTTATAACCAAGAGGCTCAGGCTTGGGCAAAAGAGTATAATCTTGAAAATGCAAATTATGTGTATTCATTGTTTACGGATGATAATGAGATGATAGCATTTGCCACATATTACAATGGCGATATTGTTATTTATTCTATCTACGAGGATTTGACTTATAGAATCGAAGAAGGCAACACATTGACGGGGTATTTGGGAAAAGGAGAATTCATTGTAGATGATGAAGGTACAACAAAGGAGTATACTTTCGTTTCCTGCATCGGAGGCGGATATGTGCTTTCGGAAGATTATAAAAAGGTGATGTACATTCCTAATATGGTGGCAGTGGATACAGAGCAGAATAAGGTTTATATCAGCGGATATGACGGCTTATATGAGGCTCCGATTTACACGAAAGAAGATTTGATACAGATGGCACCGCAGCCATAAAATAAAGAAACAGGTAGTCAAATTGATATGTACCCAGAATCCTGGACACATTAATAATTGAATTAAGCACAACATGACATGGATGTTGCCCTGTATTTTGCAGGGGGCATCCATTTTGTTTTGGCTTGGATTCTTTTGTTGTTATAATAATCTATATATTCCTCAAGTGCTTTTGAAAATTGTTCAAAGGATTCATATTCTTTTTCATAACCATAATACATTTCGTTTT
>JAGAQZ010000057.1 GCA_017622505.1 Lachnospiraceae bacterium | reverse complement strand
TACTTTGGCACCTACCATACGGTTACCTACGGCACTGTGAATGCTGTAAGCAAAGTCAATGGTGTTAGAACCTGCGGGAAGATGCTTCACTTCACCGGTCGGTGTAAAACAATACACGCTGTCAGAGAACAAATCCAAGTCACTCTTTAAAAGATGCATAAATTCTCTGTTATTATCAGACTCTTTCTGCCATTCCAAAATCTGACGCAGCCAAGCCAGCTTCTCTTCTTCACCGCCGGCACTCTTCTTGCCGTCGGATACTTCTTTATACTTCCAATGGGCTGCAATACCGTACTCTGCGGTTTTATGCATCTCATAGGTACGAATCTGAATCTCAAAAGGCTGTCCCGTGGAACCAATCAAGGTCGTATGCAGGGACTGGTACATATTGTCCTTGGGCATCGCGATATAATCCTTGAAACGCCCGGGAATCGGCTTGTAAATCTCATGGATTACACCCAAAGCCGCATAACAGTCTTTGACGTTATCCACGATAATACGAACCGCAAAAAGGTCATAAATCTGGTCCAGAGACTTGCCCTGGTTTTTCATCTTTTTATATATACTGAAAAAGTGCTTTACACGACCGTCAATTTCAGCCTTAATACCTGCGTTATGGATATGCTTGCTGACTTCATCGACAATACTCTGCACATAAGCTTCACGCTCTGTCTTCTTAATGGCAATTTTATCTACCAAATCATAATATACGTCAGGCTCAAGATACTTCAAAGATAAGTCATCCAATTCGACCTTAATCTTGGAAATACCGAGACGCTGTGCGATCGGTGCATAGATATCCAAGGTTTCCCTTGCCTTCTCCTGCTGTTTCTCAGGGCGCATATGCTTAAGGGTACGCATATTATGCAGGCGGTCAGCCAGTTTAATCATAATAACGCGGATATCCTTTGCCATGGCAAGGAACATTTTACGCAGGTTCTCGGCCTGCTCCTCTAACTTGTCACCACCGGCAAATTCCAGGCGTCCCAACTTTGTTACACCGTCTACCAGATTGGCAACATCCGTGCCAAACATTTCAGCAATCTCATCGTAGGTCATAATGGTATCTTCCACAACATCATGCAAAATACCCGCTACGATGGTCTCCTTATCCATTTCCAAGTCAGCCAAAATAATCGCCACATACAAAGGGTGAATAATATAGGGTTCACCAGACTTACGCATCTGATCCTTATGGGCCTCATTCGCCACATTATAAGCCTTTTCAATTAAAGTAATATCATCAGAAGGGTGATATTTGCGCACACGAACAATAAGGTCATTATAAAGCTGTTCCGGACTTAGAAACTCCTGTAATGACTCAATACGACCATCATCGATGATAAACTCATGTTTAATTGTCTCTTTCTTATCCTGTGGTTCCATAAACGTGCTTCCTTTTTACCAATCCGTTAATTTTACTACCGGTTTAAAACCTGTTGTTTTTCCAAACTTCATATTGTATTCAAAATTACTCAATGCATCCGAAGGATCGATTGCATCCAAATTAATTTTGTTAAAAGTTGCGCGGTCAAAAATGACAGACACATAAGTTACTTCTTCCGTATTTCCCGTTGCGGTATTTAACGCATCATCCACCGCATGAATAATGACTCTCTCTACGGGCAATAGTGCAAACAAATCTCTTGCCATACGAATCATAACACTGCATACATAATCCTGAAGCATTTCATAATATGCAGTCTTGGTCATTTTCTTCTCGGACACTTTACCGCTCTCTGTCAAAGTAACCATTGTATCGGGAATTACTTCTTCTTCCTTAATGTTAAATTCTGCCACCATACAGGCGGGATTATCCGTACCAATTTCAAATTCACTGCCGAAGGCAACCAATTCGTCAAAAGGTTCAACCGTTTCGATTACTTCATAATATGCATCAATATCGCCTTCTAACACCCTTGTCTGTAAGCTTGCAAGCTTTCTGGGCACGGTCTCTACGCGGTTCCAGTCAATTGCGTCCACACCTGTTCTGTGAATACCGATAACTTCTTCCACCTGCTCGTTATAATCCTGAACCACTTCCTGATTCTTCTCTAACTCTTTCTTCTTTGCGCGATCTGTTTTGGCACTCTTCTTTTTATCACCAAAGGTATGGGTATAAGAAATTCCGGTTCCGGGAATACCAACGGTTGCTCTTCTCTGGCCGCTTGTATTAATGGAATATCTTGCACCTTTGACACCGAAACTCAAACCGGCGCTTTTTTTATTTAAATTTAATTTCACACCCGGTAACAATGAAATACTTTTTCTAAAATTTAACCCCATAGCAACCTCCTTATTATGCACATCATACTCTTTTATGTGTAAAAAAACATTCTGCCAACCGTATACATATCATAATATCATGTAATGTAAAAAATGCTACCAATGTACAGTATACCACAATTTGTGACCGTGTAAAAGTAGATAATCACAAGATATTGCTATTATTTGTCTATTATTTGGCCTTTTTTTATAATTACAGCGCAATTCGCAAAATTGCCACTTCGTGGCTTTCCTTTTGCACATACATGGCTACTCGCCATATAAATATAAAAATAGGCTCCTTCAAGCAAGCTTGAACAGCCTATTTTTATATTTTACATTGCTCTGTATTATTTACGTAACTCTACACGACGTACCTTACCGCTGATGGTTTTAGGAAGTTCTTCCATAAACTCAACGATTCTGGGGTACTTATAAGGTGCGGTACGATTCTTAACGTATACCTGGATTTCCTTCTTCAATTCATCGGAAGGCTGTGTTCCCTTGGTAAGAACGATGTTTGCTTTTACTACCTGACCTCTGATTTCATCGGGTGCGGCAACAACGGCGCACTCAAGAACATAAGGCAATTCCATGATAACACTTTCGATTTCGAAGGGTCCGATACGGTAACCGGAAGACTTGATTAAGTCATCCACGCGGCCGACGTACCAGAAGAATCCGTCTTCATCTTTCCAAGCGGTATCACCGGTATGATAATAACCGTCATGCCAAGCTTCTTTGGTCTTCTCTTCATCAAGATAATATCCTTCGTATAATCCGTTGGGTACTGCTTCTTCAGTGCGAATTACGATTTCACCAACTTCACCTACGCCGGCAGGCTTACCGTCTGCAAGCTGGATATCCACGTCATATAAAGGACTGGGTTTACCCATGGAACCGATTTTGTTAGTCTCACCAACAAAGTTTGCGATGGTAAGTGTAGTTTCAGTCTGGCCGAAGCCTTCCATGATACGGATACCGGTTGCTTTTAAGAACTGGTTGTAAACCTCAGGGTTCATTGCTTCACCTGCAACAGTTGCATATTTGATAGAGCTTAAGTCGTAATTCTTCAAATCTTCTTTGATGAAGAAGCGATACATGGTTGTAGGTGCACAGAAGGTTGTAATCTTGTATTCTGCAAACATCGGCAGGATATCGTGTGCATCAAAACGGTCAAAATCGTAAACGAAGGTTGCCGCTTCGCATAACCACTGTCCGTACAATTTACCCCACAATGCCTTACCCCAGCCTGTATCTGAGATTGTAAAATGCAATCCGTTGGGATCTACATTATGCCAATACTTTGCTGTAAGGAAGTGTCCCAAAGGATACTTGTGGTTGTGAGCCGCGATTCTGGGATAGCCTGTGGTTCCTGATGTAAAGAGCATAAGCATTGTATCGCTACCACAGGCTGCATCTGCAGGTCTCTCAAATACGGTATCGTATTTTACAAGGCTTTCATCGAAATTGTCCCAGCCTTCTTTAGAACGGCCACAGATAATCTTAGTCTTAACAGTAGGTGACTTCGCTAAGGACTTATCTACTTCTTCTGCCACATCGCCATCTCCGGTACATACGATTGCGCTAACACCGGCTGCATTGAAACGATATTCAAAATCGTGGTCTTTTAGCTGGTTGGTTGCAGGAATTACGATTGCACCAAGTTTATGTAATGCAAGGATTGAGAACCAGAACTGGTAATGTCTCTTTAATACAAGCATTACGCGGTCGCCCTTTTTGATGCCCATATCTGCAAAATAATTCGCAGTCTGTGCAGAATAACGGCTTAAGTCCGCAAAAGTAAATCTTCTGGTCTTTTTATCATTGGTAACGTGGATCATAGCAGTCTTGCTGGGTGCCTTACGTGCCAATTCATCCACAACATCATATGCGAAGTTAAAGGTATCGTCATTTTTAAACTTAACTGAATTTACAACGCCCTTGTCGTCTACTGTAGTTTCCACAAACTTCTCGTATACGGGTGCTTTTAACTTTGCAAGGTCTACATTGGTGGTTGTAAAAGTTTTTACCTTTTCTTTGTATTCGGCAACGCCGCCTTCTTCGGGATTCATAACGATTGCATAGATTTCACAATCTTCGCCGCCCAAAGCGATTTCGTTATGGGGTGTGGAACTGTCGTAGTAGATGCAGTCGCCTTCGTGAAGAATTTCAGTACGTTCGCCAATCATCATTTTAAGGCTACCCTTGATTACGATATCCATTTCCTGACCGGTATGTGTCGAGAAACTGTAAGGGGGATTTAAGGCCTCCTCAGAGTAAGGAATTTTTACATAAAAGGGTTCTGCCAATTTATTTTTAAACTTAGCAGCAAGTCTGTTGTAAACAAAACCTTCACGTCTTACGATGGGCATTTCTTCGCCTTTACGGGTAATGGTGTACTCGGTAAGACTGGGGCTTTCACCTTCCATAATTTCAGTCATTTCCACGCCGCAGACATGAGCAATCTTATAAATAAAAGTAAAGCTGAAGTCTTTCTGTCCGGATTCATACATAAGATACTCTTCTTCTGTCAATCCAATCTTCTCTGCCAACTCAGCCGCGCTTAAATTCATATCCTCGCGCAATGCCTGGATTCGTCTTCCGACCTCCTGGATTTTGTCTTCCAACATGTTCTGATTCTGTGTCATTTTTTTGTCCTCCATTTTGAAACTATTCAAAGTTATGCAGATGTATAAAAATAGAACTTGCAAGCTTGCTTGCATAGGAATATTTTTATGCATCTATATGGCGCGAAGCCATCATGAGCAAAATGGAAGCCTTGAAAAGGCGATTTTGCGAATGTAACTTTGAATAGTTACATTCATGAACACCTTTGAAGAATAAAAAAACTCGCCTCAAAGATTTCTTTGAGACGAGTAACATTCTACCCGCGGTACCACTCAAATTGTGTTCATAACACCTCTCGCAGACTCCATCAAGTCTTTTGTCTTAACGCGACATCACGGGAATCGTCTACTCGCAAT
>JAGAQZ010000056.1 GCA_017622505.1 Lachnospiraceae bacterium | reverse complement strand
TAATCATCATCGTCATCATCATCATCAACTTCGACAGTAAAATAATCCAAGAATCGTTTTGAAAATTTCTTCTTCTCTTTCTTTGACTTTTTACTCTTACGAGATTTTTTAGGTTCTTCTTCGTCCTCGTCATCCTCAAATAAAGTCTCTTCGAAATCTTCGCCCTGCTCATATGCATCAGCATTTAAAATCACTGCTTCTTCTGTTACCGCTTCCTGAGTCTCATAAGTACCATTTTGAAGACCGGTTGTATATAACTCTTCACTTACCGAATCTGTGTATACGGGTTCTGTATATGCCTGCTCCGCAGATGCTTGCTCTGTGTATACAGATTCTGCATATGTTTGCCCAGCTACCGGTTCTGCATATGTTGTATCCATAGCTGACATATTGTATGCCGTTTCTTCAACAGAATTGCCTACATACATTTCAAACTCTGCAATAGGATCTTCTGCCGGCGTTTCATATGCTCCTTGCGCAGGTGCATAATTTACATATTCTTCTGCAACAGCCCCTTCTGATAACACTTGACTTACATCCGACAAATTTGCAGTTTCTGACAAATCAAGGAAATCATCTTCGTCATTATCTACAAAAATATTATCATCATCATCGTCATCATCGTCATCATTACGATATCCTGCATTCGAAAGCTTGTATGCCAAAATACCAATCACAATTGCCAAAATTACAATAATCACGATACAGATAATGGAAATCAACTTAAAATTAAGTCCCTTTTCACCAGCTGCAACAACAACATCATCCTCTGTTAACAATCCGGTATATGCAGTAAAACTTTTGTTAATCGCATCATATAAATAATACTGGGGTTCTCCATCATTTACAGACGCATACATTATATAAAACTGACCTTTGCCCCAAACGGTAAATACTTCTTCGCCTAACTGCAATTCTGTCTGTTCGAATCCTTGAGGAAGAATCTCGACAGCCGAAACCGGTTCCATAATAATAAAAGTTCCTTCATTTCCGGAAAGCGGAATACTGATTTTGCCGGTTTCAGAAGGCTGCTCTGAAGGTTCTTCCGATACGGAAGGTTCTTCTAAAGGTTCTTCTGATGCAAAAGGTTCCTCAGATGCGGAAGGTTCTTCCGTAGTTTCACTTCCTTCGCCCATTTCACCTTCAATTTCAGTCACTTCGGGTTCCTGCACAGGTGCCTCAAAGGTAATCAAATCAGAACGGATAAAACCTGTCATAGTTGTTCCGTTTCCTTCAAACTGAATCTGGTACCACTTATAACCATCTGCGCCGGTAGCTTCACCAATAATGGTTACTTTAGAACCACCTAAAGCATTTGCAACACGACCGCTTGATGTACTGGCATCCTGACGAATATTAGCACTGGAACCTGCAATATACGCAGTCTTGCTATCTGTCTGGGTAACATCTACAGTTACCGTAGCCTTTTTAATAAAATCAGAACGAACGTAACCTGTCACTCCGGATTCTGTCGTAATCTTATACCACTTCATATCATCAGCACCGGTAGTTTCTGCAATAACATCTACCAGATCATTGGTGGATAAGGTTGCAACCGCTGTTGCAGAGGTACTTGCAGTTTCACGTACATTAACGTTTGAACCTGTAATGGTTCCCTTCACTGTGTCCGCATGGCTGACAAAAGATACGCACCAAAGAACTGCAACCACACAAAATGCAGTTAACAGGCCACGCAATGCCCATATTCTGTCTGTCATGGAAATCATGTGTTTTTTCATTTTTTACTCCCATCGTTTCATAAAAATGTTTTATGTTAACCAACTGTATATTTTACACACTATATGCATTCACAGAAGTTTACATAATCTTACGCTTCATCAATTGCCTTACCGATATCATGTCTCATATATTTATTATCAAATGAAACCCATTCGGTAGCATCATATGCCTTCTGTCTTGCTTCCTTCAAAGTAGCACCTTTGGCAGTTACACCAAGTACACGACCACCATTGGTTACAATCTTGCCATCCGCAAACTTGCTTCCTGCATGGAAACAGAAGTAGTCTTCTTTATCATCAAAGTTCTCAAGTCCCTTGATTTCAAATCCCTTTTCGTAACTTAAGGGGTATCCGTCAGAAGCTAAAATAACGCAAATCGCTGCATTATCTTCAAATTCCAATTCAATTTGATCTAATGTCTGGTCAATACATGCTTCCATTACATCAATAATATCGTTTTTCATTCTGGACAAAACAACCTGTGCCTCGGGATCACCGAAACGTGCATTGTATTCCAATACCCTGGGACCGTCAGGAGTTAACATAAGTCCGAAGAAGATTACCCCCTTGAATTCTCTGCCCTCAGCACGCATAGCATCTACGGTTGCCTGATAAATGTACTTACGGCAGTATTCATCCACTTCGTCAGTATAAAAAGGACTGGGCGAAAACGTTCCCATACCACCTGTATTCAATCCCTGGTCACCGTCTTTTGCTCTCTTATGGTCCTGTGCGGAAGTCATAACGCGAATGGTTTTACCATCTACAAAAGTTAAAACAGACACTTCACGTCCGGTCATAAATTCTTCGATTACCATACAATTTCCCGCGGTACCGAATTTTTTATCCAGCATAATTTCCTTCACGCCGTCCACTGCTTCTTCGTAAGAATTACAGATTAATACACCCTTACCTAACGCAAGGCCGTCAGCCTTCAATACAATAGGGAATTTGGAAGTCTTCAAATATTCAATTGCCGCATCCGCGTCATTGAAATTCTCATACTTTGCGGTAGGGATATTATACTTTTTCATCAAATCCTTTGAAAAAGCCTTGCTTCCTTCCAAAATTGCCGCCGCCTTATTAGGACCAAACGCTCTCAATCCTGTAGCTTCCAAAGCATCTACCAAACCTGCAACCAAAGGATCATCGGGTGCTACAATGGTAAGATCAATTTCTTTTTCCTTAGCAAACGCCACCATTTTATCAAAATCCATTACACTAATCGGTTCACATTCTGCAAGTTTTGCAATACCTGCGTTACCGGGCGCACAATAAATCTTGCTTACTCTTTTACTCTTTGCAACACAGGTTGCAATCGCGTGCTCTCTTCCGCCGCTTCCTACGATTAATACTTTCATATATATTCCTCCGACTGCCGCCTGGCGACAATTCTTCCTCATAATACTTTGACTATCTTTTTTAAATATAAGTTTCTAATATCTTAAAATATATTAGCCCAACTTCACTTCGCCATCCGCAATCATACGGATCGCCTTGGGTAAAATCTCCCACTCCGCTTCTTCCATTACGCGAAGCTGTAAATCCTTCGGTGTATCGCCTTCTTTGACATATACCGCTTTCTGCAAAATAATCGGACCGGTATCGGTACCTTCATCTACGAAATGCACGGTTGCGCCTGTCACTTTAACACCGCGTTCCAAAGCTGCTTCATGCACCTTAAGTCCATAATATCCCGTTCCGCAGAAGGAAGGAATCAATGAAGGGTGAATATTTATAATACGATTACGATATTTTACAATCACTTCTTCCGGAATTACCACAAGGAAACCTGCCAAAACGATTAAATCAGGACTCACTTCATCAATTGCCTGTAAAAATGCTTTGTGGAACTCTGCTCTTGTTTCATAATCCTTGGGTGAAACACAAACACCTGAAACACCTGCTTCTGCCGCTCTTGTCAACGCATAAGCATTTGCATTATTACTGATTACGCGGACAATTTCTACGTCACCCAGTTCTTTTGCCTTCGCACGGTCCAAAATCGCCTGTAAATTGGTTCCGCCACCGGATACACATACCAATACTTTTAGCATAATGTTACTCCCTTTTCACCGGCTTCTGTTTTACCAACCACATAAGCAGTATCACCTGCTGCCGCAATCGCTGCCATAGCCTTATCTACATCTGCGGGATCGACTGCAACAACCATACCAAGACCCATATTGTAGGTATTGTACATCATATCTTCTGCAATATTTCCCTTCTTCTGCATAAGCTTAAAGATTGCGGGAATTTCGTAGCTGTTCTTTTCAACAACGGCACGAATTCCTTCAGGAAGCATTCTGGGAATATTCTCCTGGAAACCACCACCTGTAATATGCGAACAACCGTGAATTCTTACACCCGCATCTTTTACTGACTTTAATGCCTTCACATAAATTCTGGTAGGGGCTAAAAGCGCCTCGCCTAAAGTTGTTCCGAGTTCATCATAGTATGTACTCAAACCTTCTTTGGTTAATTCGTTTTCAAAGATTTTTCTTACCAAAGAGAATCCGTTGCTGTGTACACCTGAAGATGCAATACCGATTAAAACATCACCCGCTTTGATTTCAGCGCCTGTGATGATTTCTTTCTTATCCGCAACGCCTACTGCAAAACCTGCCAAATCGTAATCTTCTTCGGGCATCATACCGGGATGTTCTGCGGTTTCACCACCGATTAATGCACAGCCGGACTGCTTACAACCTTCTGCCACACCACTTACGATGGTTGCAATCTTTTCAGGGATGTTCTTGCCACACGCAATATAATCCAAGAAGAATAAAGGTTCTCCGCCTGCACATGCCACGTCATTTACGCACATTGCTACCGCATCGATACCGATGGTATCGTGCTTGTCCATAATGATTGCTAATTTTACCTTTGTTCCGCATCCGTCTGTACCGGATAAAAGAACAGGTTCTTCCATATCCTTAATGCTTGAAAGAGAGAATGCTCCGGAGAATCCGCCGAGACCACCCAATACTTCAGGTCTCATGGTTCCCTTTACATGTGCTTTCATTAATTCTACTGATTTGTAACCGGCTTCAATATCAACGCCCGCTGTCTTGTAATCCATTTTATTTGCCTCCTAATTTTACTTACTGTAATTGCGGAATCCAACTTCCTGTAACTTTGCATCTTTCTTCTGTACGCCTTCTTTTAAAGACTGTGCGTAAGCTTTTACTTTATCTAATAATTCGGGGTTTGAAGTTGCAAGAATCTTTGCTGCAAGAATACCTGCATTTGCACCGCCGTTAATTGCAACGGTTGCTACAGGGATTCCGGAAGGCATCTGTACGATTGAGTACAATGAATCTCTTCCTCCCAAAGATGTTGTATGCATGGGAATACCGATTACAGGCATAGGGAAAATCGCTGCGCACATACCGGGTAAGTGTGCTGCCATACCTGCTCCTGCGATAATTACCTTAAAACCTTTTTCTTCTGCGGTCTTTGCATATTCGAAAAATACGTCCGGTTCTCTGTGTGCCGAAATAATGGTCATTTCATAAGAAATACCAAACTCCTCCAACATTTCTGCAGCTTTCGCCATTACGGGCATATCTGAATCGCTACCCATTACAATACCAACCTGTGCCACTGTCCTAACCTCCGTTTGTGTCATTTGTTTTTTCTTCGTATCTGCATTTGCACATACGCATACAAGTTTATTCTACTAAAAAGATGCTGTTCGTGCAAGCATTTTAGTTCTAAAACATGACAAAATTACACAATGAACAACAATAATTTTTATATAAAACAACCAATGCACCGCTTTTATCCTTCGTACCATACACTACATAAAAAAATGGACAAAATGCTTAACTGCTGCATTCTGTCCATTTTATTCGTTTTAGCCTGCGTAATAAAGCATTTCAAAGCTTTCCCATACATCCATGCCATTTACGGTTGACCCTGCGGGTGTAGTATACAATCTACACGCTTTCCCTTCACTTGTCATCATATCAACATATGTCATACCGTCAGTTCTACGGAAATGATACTCTGTTCCTACCGGGAATTCATATGTTTCGCCGATCAAATTGCCGTTTTCATCTATTAATTCAGCGGTAATATCTACAGTAGATACAATTGGAGTATCTTCAAACAATTTAATTTCGTAAACATCTTCTTTTTGAACAGGCATGCCATCTTCGCCAACATAAAATCTGCCCAGTCCATAATAAGTACTTAACAAATCAAAACGCTTTTCAAGACCAAAATCTGCCGAATTGGTAAAGTCCGTAATATGACCTTGTACCTCACCAATATATTCTACCGAACTTTCTGTAACTTTAAATATACATATCGCCTTATAATCACTGTCGCTTATAGTCTCTGCATAAATATAGGTATGACCATTTGCTTTTACCAAATAAGATGTCATTTCATAATACCATGCATCCTGGGTGTATGTATTATTATTTACGGTGACATTAATTGTAGTATACTTGTCATAATCTGCATCATAATTACCATCTACGGTAATCATATCCATAACACCATCACCGTTAATATCCGTAAATCCTTCTTCCCCATACCAGAAAGGCAGAATCCGCACTGCATAATCCTGTGTAACACCTGCGAAATATTCCTTGTTAAAAAGCTCGGGATATTCATTATAGGTCAAAACCACCACCTGGTTACCGTCTGCATAAGAACCGATTTCATAGGCACCGAAATAGAAAGTTACACCTTCATAACCCAATGTCCACGTAAATTCGGGAGTAATATCGTTAGCTTCCTCCGGTGTTAAGTAACTTGCAAGATAATCTTCCAAGCTCATACTCCACATATCCTGGACTACGGTTGCCAAATGCGGATACTGCTCAATCATTTCGGTAGCTAATGCGTTGGGAAGTGCATTGGTATCAGCAATGACATCCTCAATTGCAAGCTTTCTGCCGGTCTGTATATCAAAGTTCACGGCACTGTATCCGCTCATACCATGGGCACCGCCACTATACCAGTAATTCCCGGTTACTGCCGACAATGCCTTATCATCTGCTCTCGTAATATACATCTCGTCTTCACTGACATAAGGTCCATAAAATTCATATCCCTCTGCAACGGCAGCGTTATAATCTTCTCTGGCCCAGCTCTTCAAATCATTCATGGATGTAATCCAGTTTTGCTCTGTTTCAGTATTGTACTGCGCAACTGCCTCTTCCAATGCCGGATACTCGGGTTCATCCAATTCAAACAAACAACAATTACCGTACATCAACGATACCTGGTCATAATCGCTGTCATGCAATTTACCAACCGATACATTCAAATACTGTGACTCCTGCTGCACATCTACTGTATCATTTCCCTGACTGCCAGCCTGGGAATTTTCTATAGAATCGTTCTGCGATTCGCTCACCTGTCCGGTCTGACTCCCCTGATCCGCACTATCACCGAATGTAATCTGTGTATTGCATCCGCACAGACAAAGGGCAGATATTAAAATTGCACTCAACAAAAATTTCTTTCTCATAGGTTTCAACCTCCTTTTACAATGCCATCATAGCATAGTATCAAAAAAATACCAAGTGTTTTTTTGATTTTTTTCACTTTTTGTTGAAATATTATTAGTTTTTTACTACTAACAAACATCTATTTGTGCATTTTATACTAAAATTATAAAAACATACCGGCCAAGCCTTCATTTGGAAGCCTAGCCGGCAGACTATTTTATTTATTTTTTATAAAAATGGCTTATTTAATTCTTCACAACCTTTTAAAACAAACCTTCCGTCGCGGATAATGGCCACACCGCTTCCGTCAGGAAGTACCGCTTCCAAAAGGCCGATTTCATCATAGGGAATGGTAATGTCCGTATGACAGTTAAAATATGCCTTCTTCGGCTCTGTTTTACGAAGCAGGGAATAGTCATTCTCTTTGGCAATGATTTCCTTGCCGTCAGGATTGTATACCCGCACCTCTTCTTCGTGGGAATAACAGGTATCGCCCACTGCAAAATGCGGTCCCATCTTCTCTGCTATCAGAATGGGAAGCTTGGCACCGATATCATATTTCTGCGCCATTACATAAGCCGTGGTGTTGGTACCGATGGCAAACTCGCCGATGGGCAACGTAGGATGGTGGAATAAAAGATTCTCTTCAATAAACTTTTTATTCTTCTCTTCTTCTGTGAAATTATCACAGATATAATCCGCAATCACGCCGTTTTCGAATTTCAATTCCAGGTTACGGTATTCATAATCATTCAAGAATACCTTGGATACGTGAAGAATACCCGTTGTCCCTTTTAACACAGGCGAAGTAAAAACTTCTCCCACGGGGATATTTACATCTGCCACACAGTTTTCGAACTTAGTTTGTTTTCCGGCATCCGTAAGCTTTGCAAGCTGTACATTTAAGTTGGTGCGATTGTTTCCGCAACCCTTGATATGCACGTATTCCGCCGTATCCAGCGTATCGATAATCGTCTGCTGGATATTCTGATACAAAGTATAGTCCAACGTATTTAACGCAATAACTTCTTCAAAAATCGCAGGAAAGTTTTCACCGATTTCCGCTACCGGAAAGGCGATAATCGTAAAACTGCGCTCTTCTCTTTTAATATAAGTGTTGGTAATCATACCGGCCTGAGAAGTATAGTCCACCACAAGTTTCTGCTGTTCCTCGCTGTAGTGGGGATTCGCGTCCTTGGGTATCGGCTCAAAAATCTCCTCGCCAAACACTTCCATACAAGCAGGACCGGCGTGTTTTGCTGCTGCTTCCTTATATTCCTCATACGCTGCCGTCAGACACTCTAAGCGCCTTGTCACCATATGACCGTCAAACAAGCATGCCATATCTTCGCGATGATCATAATCATACTGGGGATTTGCCACCGCACCATAGTAACCGATTTTGCCTGCGGCTTTTCTTGTAAAAATATCCGCACCGGTGCGATAAATCACAGGCTTAAGTCCCATTCCCGCGAAATATTCAATAGCCTTTTTGATTACTCTCTCAAATCCCAGTCTATATCTTATGTTGACCGTATCCTTCTTCGACAAATCCTTTCCCGCGGCCTCAAAGCCCTTACGATACCCTTCCGTAAATGTAAAAGCCATTTTATCAATGGTCGCTTCCGGCAAAGAATGAATATACTCTGCGGTTTTGATTTCGTTATCCGTCACACGCTCGCCATAGGCGTAGAGATATTTTACATCACTGTAATCATTCTGCATAATAATGTCGGTGGCAAAGGTAAGACTGCTGTCCACCTGCTCCTTGACGCGACGTTCAGTTTCAATGTCGGAATAATCACTTACATACCAGTATAAAAGTTCTCTTAACTCTTCTGCGGCAGGTACCATTCCATCCTCGTTGATTTTACAATCAAAAAGATTATACGCTTCCAGAAACAACTCAAGGCGAATGGTCATTTCCTCTAAATTTCTCTCATAGACAAAAGGGATCAGACTGCGCACCTCTGTATACAGAACACTGCAAAGAACGCCCAGTTCTTCCCCAAGGGCCTGCACCGCATAAGAAGGATTGGCATAACTTGTTTCGTAATTTTCTTTTAAAATGTCGCTGTACAAAGCTTCATTCTTTGCCTTAAGTTCTTCTAAATCCGCCTGTGCCAAGCCCCCGTTTTCAATCCATTGGTATTGCTTTGCACATTCGCAGATAAATTCAGCCACAGCAGAAAAAAACGGCTGATATTCTTTTACCGCATTCTCTTCTTTCATTTGTGCAATTCTTGATAACGCCAGTTCAAAACGTTCCTGCATAATAATCCTTCCCAATATATTGATAAAAGCAACCCGCCAAATGCAAGTCTATCCGGGTTACTTTTATACAGTTTATTTCTTTTATATAATTCCAAGTACTAAAATGTAAATCATAAAACCAAGCATCAGTACATTCAGCGCAATGCCGATATTGGCAAAAATGTAATACATATCCTTTTCCAGTCTAGTCTTAATGCCAAGCCCCAAACCGGTTCCCGAGAAAATCAAAGCAAGAATGGACGTAAGGCCGTATCCCACCTTCGCTTCTCCCTGATTTCGGAATGTAAAAATGATTGCAAACACCATGGACAATAAAGTTATGACACCTAATATAGTTGACATAACACTCCAGGGTGATATCTTTTTTATTGTAAATTTATATGGTTGTCTTCTTTTCATTTTGCTCCATACTGCTCATAATATGCATCGATTGCTGCTTTTAAGGTATCATCAATATAAACTTCTCCCTTGTAGGGCTTGTTATACAAATGTTCCACAACATCGCTCATATCAACAATGGCTGCGGTAGGGAATCCGTAAGTTTCTTTGATTTCGTCCAATGCACACTTGTCGGAATTCAAACCTTTTTCCATACGGTTTAACGAAACCATCAAACCTACGATTTCTACATTAGCTGCGCCTTTTACCTTGGGAACGGTTTCTTCCATTGATTTACCGGATGTAGTAACGTCTTCAATCATAATGACTCTGTCGCCATCCTGTAATTTGCTTCCAAGAAAGCTTCCCTTATCTGCGCCGTGGTCCTTCTCTTCCTTACGGTCTGAACAATAACGAACCTCTTTGCCGTACAACTTGCTGTATGCAATTGCAGTAACAACGCTGATGGGAATACCCTTATACGCCGGTCCGAACAATACGTCAAAATCATCTCCGTATGTATCGTGAATTGCCTTTGCATAATATTCGCCAAGGCCCATCAACTGACTTCCTGTCACATAACCGCCCGCATTCATAAAGAAGGGAGACTTACGTCCGCTCTTTAATGTAAAATCGCCAAATTTCAAAACCTTACAGTCTACCATAAATTCTATGAACTCTTTTTTGTACTGTTCCATTATTATCCATAACCTCCTGTGTTGTTCGGTTTAGCACGGCTTTAATCAAATATTTCGCAATGCCGTACCCATAGTACCACATTTTGATTGCCTTTTCAATGAATTTCCCAAATACGGCGGCACCTTAATAATTCGAGATATCTCCAAACATTATACCTTGTTTAATCCTGTAAACAATTCTTCTAATCTTGTAACCGTAACTCCCAATCGTTGCGCAGCTTGCTCCATCGTAATAATTCCATCATTCACAAATTCTTGAAGTATCGCAAGCATTTTATTCTCTCCTTCAAGCAGGCCGGCTCGATGACCATCCTCATAACTTTCTTCCTTTTCAAGTCTCATATGTTGTTCTGCATCATATTCAAAAATACTCATTGCCACGACCTCCGCACGATGTTTTGTTAAAAAATCCGCCAAAATTCCCTCTTTAATACATTCTTCCACTACTTTGTTTATCGCACATTCTAATTCCATTGTTCTACGTTTTTCTCGTATTTTGGTTGTAAATTGCATATACTCTTTTAATTTATGACACCCTTCCAGTAATGCTTCATTCATTCTAGGATTGATATTATAAACCGTTACAAGCAATTCCAATTCCGGTTTCTCCACCTGTTTTTGAAATAAATCAAACAATCTATACTCCAATCGTTCCGGAATCTTCGTATTGCCGTTATAAAACACAATAAATCTCGGTGTTGGAATCTGCACCTTTCTACTACTGTAAAGATTCTTCTCCGTAACAATTTTCTGTAATTGTTGCGCTACGTAAAACAAATCTCTCAAAGGCATGTTCGGATTCACCGTTGACTGATGCTCATAAAGATTTAACTCAAAGGCGAACACGCAGGATACATCATTCTTTCGTTGACTGTTGTTTGCATATCAACAGTTTCCTCTTGTGTAGTGATAAAATACTTCGTGTATTCCATACACCTACCTCCTTATTCCGCAGGGTCTTCTTACAATCCCTGCCCGATTGTTGTTGTGAAATTAAAAGCATGGATTTCCAAGAAACTCTTTATGAATAAAGATAAGACGGCAAGACTGCCATGATTTGAGTGGAATATATTAGTTAGTCACTGCACCCACGTCAAAAAGAAAATATGCTTTGTATACGCATTGTAACTGAAGATAATAATAAAAACAATTGGTAAATATGCCGAAAAAGAAAACTCTCACAAATGTGAGAGTTTTCATCCAAATCAATATTATTTATATGCCACCGGGAACAGGCGGACTTATTGTTTCGTATATTTCTACCGCCTTGCCGTTTTCATCAAACTCAATACAATAATACTCTGCATCCAAGAATTCATGGCCGTTCCAGTAACCAATCCATCCACCATGTTCCCATACATAATCAAATCGTGGTTCTCCATATACACTTTGAATTTCTTCACTTGTTTTTCCATAAATCCATAAATCGACGTATGGAAAATCCTGCGGAAAAATCACATAGGCACTGATATTCAAAAGAATTCCAACCGCAAGAACCGCACCTGCTATTTTTGCTCCCTTTTTATTTTTATGTTTAATACTCATAACCATTATCGTGGCTATAATTATCATTATAAAAACAGCAAGCAACTGCGCCCACCAATAATCCCAAATTAAATAAATAAAAATTACAAATATTTCAAATACTAAATCAATCTCAAACAAAACAATTCCCTTTCGTATCAAAATAAAACAGAGTCAGGATATGTTTTGCATATCCCGCTCTGTTCTACATCTTACTTCCCTAACGCACCCGCAATATCTTCTCTCATATCAATTACTGCCTGACGTGCGGCATCTGCGTAGCCTGCTTCACCGAAAGAAGCATACTTCTCATTCTGGTAAGCCGCAATAATACCTCTTGAAGAGTTGACGATTGCACCAAGGCCGTCCTTATTGAAGAAGTGTACCAAATCGGCACCCTTACCGCCCTGCGCACCGTAACCGGGCACTAAAATATAAGACTTCGGCATAATGTCTCTCAAAATTTTACCCATTTCAGGATAAGTAGCACCAACCACGGCACCTACATAGCTGTAGCCATTAGAACCCATACAATCAGCGCCCCACTCGTCTACCTTCTGACCAACCCATTCATATAAAGGCTTGCCGTCAATCAAACGATCCTGGAACTCACCGCTACTGGGATTAGATGTTTTCACAAGGATAAAAATACCCTTCTTCTCTTCCTTACACACATCGATAAAAGGCTTCACGCCGTCGGAACCAAGATAAGGATTTACGGTTGCAAAATCTTCATCAAAAGGCGCATAGGTATTGCCGCCAATGGTGATTTTACCCAAGTGACCGGTTGCATATGCACTTGATGTTGAACCGATGTCGCCTCTCTTAATATCACCGATAATCACAAGGTCTTTTTCTTTACAGTAGTCCAAAGTCTTCTTGTATGCAATCAAACCTTCCACGCCAAACTGCTCATACATTGCAATCTGAGGCTTTACTGCAGGAATCAAATCGTAGATTGCATCAATCAATCCCTTGTTGTACTGCCAGATTGCTTCTGCCGCTCCTGCCAAAGTCTCGCCGTATTCTGCAAAAGCATTCTTCTTGATGCTTTCGGGAATGAATTTCATCATAGGGTCAAGTCCTACAACGATGGGCGCATTGGTTTTCTGAATTTTGTCCGTTAATTTCTGAATCATAGTCGATTTCCTTTCTTATCCTTAAAAAAAGCGCCAAACCGCAACGTTTGACGCTTTTTGTTTTTTATAAAGCGAACTGTATTCGTCTGCTTTTTTATCCTAACACGTTTTGTTTGTGCTTTCAAGCAATTTAAACAGAAACCGCTGCTTTCTCATCCACATATCTCTTGATATTAGATGCGTTTACATACTTCTGCACTTCATTGCCCTTAACCACTACCAATGTAGGTGCGGTCATAATGCCATACTTCTGAACCAATTCAGGATTCTCAGCAGCATCCAATACTACATAAGCTTCGTTCTGCAAATATTCCTTCGCAATCTTACAGTTCGGACAAGTCTTTGTTGTAAAAAGATACTTGATTTCGCTTACAGGTTCTAAAGTAATATCGTTGTCTTTCTCATAGCTTGTCAAGTTCACTGCCTGTTGCACGGGAACCTTCAATACGGAATTCTCGATATCATATTCGGTACGGTTCTTGTATTCCTGCAACTTACCGTCATTCCAGTTCTGAACCGGTCTGTAGTAACCTGTGATACGGCTGTAAATTTCAGTCTTGGCACCACACTCAGGACAGCTTGTCTGCTCGCCTGCAAGATATCCGTGATTCTTACAGATTGAATAGGTGGGAGACATTGTATAATAAGGCAACTTGTAATTCTCTGCGATGGTTCTAACCAATTTCGCAGCCGCCTTCCAGTCAGGAAGTTTCTCGCCCAAGAATGCGTGGAATACTGTACCTGAAGTATAAAGTGTCTGCAATTCGTCCTGGATATCCAAAGCATCAAAAATATCTGTTGTATAATCTACAGGCAAATGTGATGAGTTGGTGTAGTAAGGTACATCCCCCTGCTTACCTGCTGTTTTGATGTCCGGCCATCTCTTGCGGTCATGCTTTGCAAGACGATAGGTTGTACTTTCTGCAGGAGTTGCTTCCAAGTTGTACAAATCACCATATTCTTCCTGGTAATCAGAGAGACGGTTTCTCATATGATTCAATACTTCCTTGGTAAATTCCTGTGTTTCCTTAGCAGTCATATCTGCTCTTAACCAGTTTGCATTCAAACCCACTTCGTTCATACCAATCAAACCGATGGTTGAGAAGTGATTGTTAAAATGTCCTAAATAACGCTTTGTATAAGGATATAAACCTTCATCCAACAATTTAGAGATAACGCCACGCTTAATCTTTAAGCTTCGTGCGGAAATATCCATCAAACGGTTCAATCTCTTGTAGAAGTCATCCTTGTTTGCTGAAAGATAAGCGATTCTGGGCATATTAATGGTAACAACACCAACGCTACCTGTACTTTCGCCGGAACCGAAGAAACCACCGCTCTTTTTACGGAGTTCTCTTAAGTCAAGACGAAGACGACAGCACATAGAACGTACATCGCTGGGTTCCATATCGGAATTGATGTAATTTGAGAAGTAAGGTGTACCGTACTTCGCTGTCATATCAAACAACAACTGGTTGTTTAAGTTGTCAGACCAGTCAAAATCACTGGTGATTGAGTATGTGGGAATGGGATACTGGAATCCGCGTCCGTTTGCATCACCTTCAATCATAGTTTCAAGGAATGCACGGTTAACCATATCCATTTCTTTTTTACAATCTTTGTAGCAGAAATCCATTTCCTTACCGCCAACCAATGCAGGAAGTTCTGCCAAGTCGTTAGGAACGGTCCAGTCCAAAGTAATGTTGGTAAAAGGTGCCTGTGTTCCCCAACGGCTGGGTGTATTTACACCGTATACGAAAGCTTCGATACATTTCTTAACTTCGCTGTATGAAAGGTTATCTACTTTTACAAAAGGTGCAAGGTAGGTATCAAAAGACGAAAATGCCTGTGCGCCTGCCCATTCGTTCTGCATAATACCCAAGAAGTTAACCATCTGGTTACACAATACGGATAAATGCGCTGCAGGTGCGGAAGTGATTTTACCGGTGATACCGCCCAAACCTTCCTGAATTAACTGCTTTAATGACCATCCTGCACAGTATCCTGTTAACATAGACAAGTCATGAATATGAATATCTGCGTTTCTGTGTGCTTCTGCAATTTCCTGATCGTAAATTTCTGATAACCAGTAGTTTGCAGTTACGGCGCCTGAGTTACTAAGAATCAAACCACCAACTGAGTAGGTTACGGTTGAGTTTTCTTTTACTCGCCAGTCTTCTACCTTAACATAGCTGTTTACTACATCCTTGTAGTCTAAAATAGTAGACTTTAAATTACGCATTTTTTCACGCTGCTTACGATATAAAATAAACGCCTTTGCAGTCTCTACATAACCGGACTGTTCCAAAATTTTCTCCACGCTGTCCTGGATATCCTCCACATGTACATAACCATCCTGTACCTTGCTCTGAAAATCTGCAGTTACACGTAAAGAAAGCAAATCAACAATATCCTTGTTATACTGCACTTCTGTCGCATTAAATGCCTTCATTATAGCGTCACTGATTTTGGCCAAATTAAATTCTGACTTTTCACCGTCTCGTTTGATAACCCCAAACATTTCTGTACTCCCTTCATACACTACATAATACTCTTTCTGTTACACATCGCCGGGCGTTTCGCCGATAAACGGCGATGTAAAACCATTGTAGCACTACACCTATGAAAAGTCAACGCGCAAAACACAATATATTCTGTTTATTTTTTAACAAAATACTATATATTGTGTTTTTACTTTGATTTTAAAAGTTTACATAAAACATTTTAAAAAGCGCGTATTTTCGACATTTAACGCGTTTTTCTTATTTTATGCAAACCAAAAGCCGGAACAACGCTCAGTCATTCCGGCTTATTATCTCACCACAAGACACACTATCTTGTCTGTAAAAATTCATTCTCTCTTTGGGCTCTTTCATCATCGGGATATGCCTTCAAGTATTCTTTCATATATTTCTTGGCGCTCTCAAAATCACCCAGATTCTCATATGCAACAATTCGATTATAGCTTAACTCCTGTCTGTAGGCATTTCCTTCCACGGTCAAACCCTTTTCAAAAGAAACGCGGGCATTTTCGTAATCTTCCATTGCCGCATAGCAAAGTCCCATCTGATTGTAGATTGCAGCACTGGGATTCTCTGCCACATATTCGCTGTACAGGGTTAATGCATAGGCACGGTCGTTTAACGCTTCATAAGACTGACCTAAAAGAAGTAAAACCTCTTCTGTCTTATTACCGTCACTACGTGCCTGTTCCAGATAGTTACGGGCATAAGTGTAATTTCCCTGATAAAAATAAATACGCCCTTTATCATAGCTGGACATCTTCTTATCGCCTTCTTCCATGGCAATGTTCAGATACTCCATACCTTCTGATTCATATCCGTTATCCTTTAATGCGGAATAAATGTCAACATATAAGCTGTAATCGTCTTTGTCCAAGGCAATTGCCTGGTTAAAATCATTTAACGCTTCATCATGTTTATTCAACTTCAACTGAATAATACCACGCTGCACATAAGCATCCACTTCTTTACTGCGCAAAGCAATGATTGCGTCATAACGTGCCAGGGCTTCTTCATACTGTTCCAGCTTAAAATAGCAAACCGCCATATAATAATTGATATCATAATCGATGTCCGCAGGCTTAGTACCGCCTTCGTCCAACGCCGCCTGAAAACAAAGCAGGGCAGTTTCGTAGTCTGTCTGTCCCATATATGCAAGTCCCATACCACGCTGTAGGTACACCGGATTTTCTTCCGCCTGCATTGCCGCCTCAAAATGCGTCAGGGCTTCATCATATTTTAACTGTTCCACCGCAGCCATACCAAGTTCGGTATTTTCGCCGGGTTTATTGCTTGCGCATCCCTGCAAAATAACCAATACCAGTCCCAATATAATAATGCTGCTTATTTTTCTGATTGTACTCTTCACGCAATCCCCTCACACTTCCGCACTATTACTGTGCGTCTAAAACAACCGCATTGTTGTAAATTACTTCGTATACTTTTAAGCCATACATATATTCTCTGTAGTATTCTCTGTCGGTTCCCATCATTTCAAGAATCTGATCTGTGGTTACGCCGTAATCGGTTGCAAAAGTTTCCAACTCTCCATCAAGTTCTTCGTCTGTAACAGTAATGCCTTCTGCATTGGCAATTGCCTGAATTACCATTCTTTCTTTTACATTCTGCTCTGCAATTTCATCCAAAGAACTACCATAAAACATACTAAGATAGGTATCCACATCAATATTGGTTCCCTGTAAACTGTATTCCACCTGCTCTTTTACAATGGTCTTCTGCTGTTCAACCAAGAAATCAGGCACTTCTTTAAAAGTTGTATTGGTAATAATTTTGTTTGTAGCCACTCTTACAATCGTGTCGTAGTTGTTACTGTCTACTTCTTCCTGCACGATTTCTCTTGCAAACGCTTCCAATTCCGCAACATTGGAATAATTTTCATTTCCTAATGCTTTAACGGTTTCATCAGAGATTTCAGGAATAATATAATTTACGGTTACCTTAAACACAACTTCCTTGCCTGCCAAGTCCGCACTGTGATAATCTGCTGGGAAAGTCAGGGGAAGGTCGATTTCTTCACCGGGCATTACACCAACCAAACCTTCTTCAAAGCCGGGGATAAAAGTGCCTGAACCGATTTCCAAGTCTGAATTACCGGTACCGCCTTCAAAAGCCACACCGTCCAAATATCCGGCAAAATCAATGTTTGTCACATCACCGTTTTCAACTGCGCGGTCTGTGATTCCCGCATCCTTAGCCTGGATACTGAATAAGTATTCCATCTGCGATTCCACATCCTTATCGCTTACTTCTTCCAAAACCGGCGAAATCTCAATATTGGTATATTCACCAAGCTCCATATACTTGTCCAAATCCATATCCTGCAATTCTTTTCCTTCATCACTGCCACAGGCTGTCAATGTAAAGCAGGATACTACAGCCAGAGCCAAAGCCAACAATTTTTTCTTCATTTTCATAATCGGACCTTTGGTCCACTCCTTTTCTTTTTTAGATACCGTTAAACTTTAATACAAGTAAAATAGCAAACAACAATGCACCTGCAATAAGCATCACAACATTTCCCTTCATACCGAACTTCTTCATTCTGAAGTTGGTAATGAAACACACTGCCGTCACAACAAGGGCACCGGCATAGACAAACGGGAAATATGCATCCAGCAAACCTCTGAAGCAAAACAGGAAGGGGAAAATCAACGCCGCGCTGGTTACGGGAAGTCCCTGATAAAACTTCCTCTTACCATCGGTACTTTTCTGACGTTCCTCCTCTGTTACATTAAAATATGCCAAACGAATGATTGCACAAAGTACATACAATGCTCCCGTTACCGCAAAAAGCAGACTGTATTTGCACTCCATTCCCAAGCAATATCCAATCACAGCAGGAAACGCACCGAAACAAACCACATCAGCCAAAGAATCCAACTGAATACCGTTCTTCTTTTCCATTTCTGTTCTGTTTTTCTTTGTTCTTGCAACTGCACCGTCAAACATATCACAGAGTCCTGAAACCAACAAACAGATAACCGCATATAAGTAGTGTTGTTCTACCGCAAAGCTCATACCTATGATGGAAGAAACAACTCCAAGATATGTAAGAATAACCGTATAATCATAAAAACCTAACATACTTCCTCCTGACGTATTTTCATAACGTCTTAGGTACATCAAAAATCTCAAATTATATCATAACATATTTTATGCCAACAGCATAGTTTTTTCTTTTACGTTCACACAATTTTAAAATAAATACTGCAACGCAAGTTCCATAACCAATACTGCCGCACACGCCCAAATTGCCACCTGAAGCAATCCCTTCTCAAAATAAGCAACAATAACCGCTACCACAAAACCAACAACTGCGGTAATCGGGCTTGATGTTGCATCCAGAATCACCGGGAATGTCATGGATGCAAGCACTGTGTAGGGAATATAGCCCAGGAAGGACTTAAAAAACTTGTTTTTTACTTCCTTACGCATACAAACATAAGGAATAACGCGAATTGCGTAGGTAACCAGTGCCATAACAAGAAGGTAAATCAGAAATACTTTCGGATCCATTTACGCCACCCCCTGTTCTGCCGGTTCGTCCGCCAACGGGAATACCGCCGCACCGATGCCTGACGCTACCACTGCACAGATAATGACTGCAAATCCGTCAGATACGTGTTCACGTAAAAACGGAATCCAGTAAAATGCACATCGGATCATTACCGCAAGACTTACAATCAAAAACATGGACCGCGCCTTCTTCATTTCAGGTATTACAATTGCAATGAACATAGCATACAAAGCCACACCCAAAGCATTGCATACAATCGCCGGAAGCACATTACCCAGCACTGCTCCGGCCAAGGTTCCAAGCGTCCAGCCAAAATAGGGTGCAATAATCAGGCCCATAAAATACTTCGCACCGATTTTACCCTTTTGACCGATAGCTACGGCATAGATTTCATCCGTATGGAACATACCGAAGAAAAGCCTGCGACCTGTATTCATTTTATCATCTACTTTTTGAGACAGCGAAAGCGACATCAAAGAATATCGCAAATTAATGACAAGCTGGGTCAATGCCATTTCCACAAGACTTCCGGCCTGGGCCATTACGGTAAGGCCTGCAAACTGTCCTGCCGAAGTCAGGTTTGTCATGGAAATCAATACAGCTTCCCAGATATAAAAACCATTTGCCACTGCCAAAATGCCAAAAGTAAAGGATACTGAAAAGTATCCTAAACCAATGGGAACGCCGTCCAAAAAACCTTTTTTAAAGTTGTTCATAATAACGTTCTCTTTTTATTATAATTTATAAAATATCCGGGTACGCCAAAATGGCCTGCACCCTTAATTTTTTAGTGATGGAACAAACGAATTTCGGTAAATGCCATCGCCATGCCGTACTTGTCAGCACATTCGATTACCAAATCATCACGTACGGAACCGCCGGGCTGTGCAATGTATTTAACACCGCTCTTCTTTGCTCTTTCAATGTTATCGCTGAAGGGGAAGAAAGCGTCAGAACCTAAAGCTACGTCTTCCATCTTATCAAGCCAAGCTCTCTTTTCTTCTCTTGTGAAAACTTCAGGTTTTACCTTGAAGATTCTCTGCCATGCGCCTTCTGCAAGAACATCCATATAATCTTCACCGATGTAGTTATCGATTGCATTGTCTCTGTCTGCACGTCCGATGCCGTCTACAAACTGAAGTCCAAGCACCTGGGGTGACTGACGAAGCATCCAGTTGTCTGCCTTGGTTCCTGCAAGTCTTGTACAGTGAATACGTGACTGCTGGCCTGCACCGATACCGATTGCCTGTCCGCCCTTTGCGTAGCATACTGAGTTAGACTGTGTATATTTTAATGTGATTAATGCAATGATTAAGTCAATTGCAGCAAGTTCGGGGATATCCTTGTTTGCTGTTACAATATTCTTCAACAAATCCTTGTTCATGGGAAGGTTATTTCTACCCTGTTCAAAAGTGATACCGAAAACATCCTTGTGCTCGATTTCCTGTGGTACATATTCCGGATCAATTTCGATTACGTTGTACTTGCCGCCCTTCTTTGCAGAAAGAATTTCCAAAGCTTCAGGTTCATATCCGGGTGCAATTACACCGTCAGATACTTCTCTCTTAATAATCTTAGCAGTTGCAACGTCACACACATCAGAAAGTGCAATAAAATCACCGAAAGATGACATTCTGTCAGCGCCTCTTGCTCTTGCATAAGCGCATGCCAAAGGTGATAATTCACCCAAATCATCTACCCAGTAAATCTTTGCCAAAGTATCATCCAAAGGAAGACCTACCGCAGCACCTGCAGGTGATACGTGCTTAAAAGAAGTAGCTGCAGGAAGACCTGTAGCCTGCTTTAATTCTTTTACAAGCTGCCATCCGTTAAAAGCATCCATAAAGTTAATGTATCCGGGCTTTCCGCAAAGCACTTTGATGGGAAGTTCTCTTCCGTCATTTACAAAAATACTTGCAGGTTTCTGATTGGGGTTACATCCGTATTTTAATTCTAATGTTTTCATTCTTTCTCTCCGTTTTGCATTTATTTGTAAAATATCTTGAAGGACAAGCCGCGAAATCCCGCATCTTATCCTTCATAATTTGTCTTACTGATTCTTATTTACGATTCTTGTTTCGTATGTACCGGTTGCAATATCAATGAAACGAACAAATAAAGAAACCTTGTTTTCTTCATTTAAGTTAGTCCATACATCATTGGTAAATGCATCAATGTCGTTGCCGATTGAAACCCACTTAGGTTCGCCTTCAAAGCTGGGAAGGGGATTTCCGTCATTCTTATAGGTATGAATAAAATGTCCTTCACCTGCTACAGGATTCTCGTAAGCAAATGTA
This sequence comes from Lachnospiraceae bacterium, assembly GCA_017622505.1. Classification (GTDB taxonomy): domain Bacteria; phylum Bacillota; class Clostridia; order Lachnospirales; family Lachnospiraceae; genus UBA3766. The sequence goes on along the minus strand of JAGAQZ010000056.1, from coordinate 5,197 downwards.
TAGCGGTTGCATCCTTCGGGACGTCCGTTGTTGCTCTTTAAAATAGACAATGCATAGTTGTAAGTACCGCCTTCCACATGCATAACACCTGAAATTCTCGGTGTGTAGTTAGGTGCATCGGGTTCGAACTCACGACTTCTTAAAGACTGCTCAAACGTAAGCTGCTTGTCCATACCTTCGTAAATGGTGTCTGTCTGGTCACCGTTTGTTACGATGGTTTTATTGCCAAGCACGCGTACGGGTGCGTAGATAATCAAACTGGGGTCAGTTAACTTGGAAGGGTCAAAAGCCTGTGTACGGATTCCTTCTCCTTCTTCCACAAATACACGGTTTCTGCTGTTTACGCTTCTACCCATAATAAAATATGCGCAAACTGCCTTGGTTCCGTCCTCTGACTTACCAATCACGATACCTCTTCCGGGGTACGCATTCTGTGCCAATTCCTGCATCAAACATTTCTTTTCCATAAAAATGGCTCCTCCTTGGGTGATTTTATCACTTTTATATAAAATAAAATTTTTATCCGTAAAAATTAAACAATCCGGCTTTTACTTATAAGACGAATAAATACCTACGCCCATAGCTCCGGGACCGATGTGCGCACAAATGCTCATAGGCAATTCGTACATCTCAATCTTATACTCAGGGAAGGCTTCCTTGAGAATTTTTCCCCACTCTTCACCTACGGAATCGTCTCCGGAATATGCACCGTTAATAATACATTCCTTCCCTTTCAAACGGGTATCCCTTTCCGTTTCAAGTGCCTTCAAAATCGTCTTCAACGCCTGCTTGGTACCTCTGGCCTTTGCAAAAGCATCCAACTTACCGCCGTCGATTTTTAACACCGGCTTAATATTCAACACTTCACCGATTGCCGCACCTGCTGCCGTAACACGTCCGCCCTTCTTCAAGTATTTCAGGGTATCCACCATAATGAAAATAGGGGCATTCAACGCATCTTCTTCCAGATATGCTTTGATTTCGGCACCGCTCTTGCCTTCTTCGGCCAAAGCAACCGCATCTAACACAGACTGACGCATAGTAACCGAAATACGCTGATTGTCCACAACGTGTACCTTACCGTCATAATCCGCAGCCAACATAGACGCTGTCTGACAGGTTCCTGATAATCCGCTGGACATGGGAATATATACTACTTCCTCATACTCTTTTAAAAGGGTATCGAACTTATCTAAAATATCTCCGGGCGAAGGCTGCGAAGTTGTAACATCCGCATTCGAACCTAATTTCTCAAAAAAGAAATCCTTCTGAATGTCCTTTTCCTCCAAATATACCTCACCATCGATTAAAATGGGCATAAGAATCAAATGAACGCCTAATTCTTCTGCCTTCTGCATTGTGATTCCGCTATTGGTATCTGTTAAAATTGCCACATTGGATTTCATATGCTTTCCTTTCTTTGTTCGGAATTATAGCCGACAGCCTATTCTATACTAATCAAATGTGGGTATTTTGTCAAGAAAGCATCGAAGATGTCATCTTTTGGCAAATACCCGCATTTTTTCTGAAACTAGGTTATAATTTTATCTCCGTTCTCACTTCTTTTACCAAGAAGTCTAAACTTCATGGCTACCATCTGCAAACCGTTCTGGGGGAAATACAGACGGTATACCGCATAACGGTGACGGAATTCCAATTTACGTTTTACGCTTGTAACTTTACCGCCGCTACCCTGGAATGCAAAGGTCTGAATCGGGAATCCCTGATAAAAGAGTGTTACGGGAAGCTGTGCAAGTTCTCCCAAATCGGACTTGGCCAAATACTCCACCTCATACTCTGTGCCTGCTTCCACGTCTACCGCAAATACAAAGTTTTGTCCTTTGGATGTATCCACGTCCTCTAAGCTTACTTCGTATTCATCACCTAATTCGTAATATTCCACCGAATCAAAATCTTCAATATCCTGCTTCGGACCACCAATTACTTCCACTTCCTCAAGTGTACCGCGCAATCTTGCAAAAGCTGCAGTCTTCATCGAGAACTTCAGCACATTCATAGCGCATCTTTGCATCTCGCCTAATGTCAACTCGCCGGAATTTAATTCTTTCATCAGATTATCATCGGAAGAATTCACGGACGCATCGGGACAAACCATATAAACGTCATTCTGCGCACGAACCATAGACGCAAAGTCATTTAATGCAGGCTCTTTGCCCTCTTCATTAATCATCGTCCACCAGTCCGTCATAACGAAGCCCTCAAAGCCCCATTCCTCACGTAAAAGTGCCGTAACCAAATCATAATGTCCTGCCGTCCAGACACCGTTTAAAGCGCCGTAAGTCGTCATAATGGTATCCGCGCCACCTTCGTCTATCGCCATTTTAAAAGCTTTGAGATAGATTTCCCTTAACGCTCTTGCTGAAACCACGGAATCCATTTCACGACGCAAGTATTCTCTGTTATTTGCACAAAAATGCTTAATCGCTCCGGTCACACCGCTTGTATGCAAACCGCGAAGCTGTGCTGCTGCCATTTTACCCGTAATAAAAGGATCTTCGCTGAAATATTCGAAGTTACGTCCGTTCAATGGGTGTCTGTGAATATTCATACCGGGTCCGAGAAGCACATCCACTTCATTGGATATCATTTCTTCGCCCAGAAGTGCAAACAATTCCTCATTTAATTTCTCGTTAAAAGTACAAGCCAGTAAGGTTCCGTTGGGAAGGCTGAACGCCTTACGTCCGCAATCCAAACGCATACCCGAAGGTCCGTCGGAACAACATACGGAAGGCACTTTATAATCGCACAACAAATCAGAAATTCCCGCAAAAGCAGCTGCCGTTCCCGGCGTTACCCTGGGACTTCCCATACCTTCACCACGGCATAAACAAGCCAATGTTTCCGCATCCAGCTGTGCAGTAAATTCCTCTATGGTTATTTTACCATCAGCCACTTCTTCCAGTGTGTATCCTTTATCACCGGTAATTTCCAATGCCTTCGGCAAATTCTCCAAACGACGTTCTTTCATTTTTTTAATCGCCAAGGGGGTTGCTTCTTTGGCAACCGCTACCACACCGTCTTTTATATTAGGACGTATTCTGTCAAAGGCCTGTACCGGCATTAGAATATCCTTGCATTCCTGAATCACTTCGGTTTCTTCGATTTCAAGGACTCCTGCTTTGACGCAGTCTCTTACATTAGAACCAATATAAAATTCGTATTCCCCTGCTTCCAACACTTCACAGTTGGCAAATCCTGTTACACCGCTATCATCAAAAGTTGCCAATGAAGAAAACGGAATCTGTATTTCCACAGTCTCGGTTTTACCGGGTTCAATCACTTCCGTCTTGATAAAACCTACCAGTTCTCTCATAGGTCTTCCCAGTTTTCCCTGTGCGGGTGAAACATATACCTGTACCACTTCCTTGCCTGCCACTGCACCCTTGTTGTTTACTGTTGCAGTCACATAAACATCTTCCGTAGTGTAATCTGTGGCAACATCCGTCAATTCAAATTCCGTATAGGACAAACCGAAACCGAAGGGATATTTTACCTGCTCTTTGGCAAAGGTCTCAAAATAACGGTATCCCACGTAGATATCTTCGCAATATACATCCTGAAGTCCTTTCCCGAAGTTCTCGTGTGAAGGGTAATCTTCAATGCGTCCTGCCACCGTATCGCTCAAACGGCCGGAAGGGCAAACCTTGCCGGTAAGCACATCTGCAATACCGTGACCACCCATAATACCGCCCTGCCAAGCCAGCAACACCGCATCCGGTTTAGTATTTTCCACAAAAGAAAAATCCATAATATTGCCTACGTTTAAAATCACTACCACCTTATCAAATGATTTACGCACCTTCGTAAGCAAATCAATTTCGATATCTGTTAAACAATATGCCCCCTGCATATTCTGATTGTCGCGGTCTTCTCCCGCTGTTCTTGCAATTACCACAAGGGCTACATCACTTTCTGCAGCGATTTCGCAAACAAACTCTTCCGAAACCTCTGCTTCTTCCTGAGACCATAAATCCTGTCCCCAACCGATGCCTTCCACAATGGGGTGCGACTTTTCCCACTCTTCATAAAATGCACGCAATTTGGCATTCAGACTCACTCTGCCACTCAATTCCAAGCCTTCGGGAATATCCACAACGTGATCCACATTCACAAGACCGCCCGAACCGGTACCGCTCTTGTAATAATTGTTCTGCATACGTCCCCAAAGGGCCACTTTACAGCCTTCCTCTAAGGGCAACACTTTATTTTCATTACGCAACAAAACCGCACCTTCAGCCACAGCCTGGCGCGCCTTGTCTTCGTATTTTTTCCAATCTAAAATTCTGCTCATATTAAACCTCTCCACTGTAAATTCAGGGCCCCATATTTCCCTAGTATAATTATACTGTTGTAGTACTACATTTGGCAAGATAAATACAGCCGATTTGACATAATTTATACAATAATAAAAGCAGACAATCAATTGTGATAATTGTCCACTTTTAATATCTTCTGATATATTGTTTTTAATATTATTTTATGTCGCATAAATGATTGGGTCGTTGCGCTTTATAGTATCCCCGGCACATCTTCCCTGATCATCAGCGTATCCGGCTCCACCTTACACTGTAAATACAAGACTTCAACGCCTGCATCCCTTGCTTCTTGCAAAGCAACACCGAATTCCGGGTGTGTAACGGTATAAGGAAGAACTTCTTTGACGCCCTCCATTTGAATCACAAATGCTACGTAACAGCAATACCCTTTCCCAGCCGCCTCCGCAAGCTCACGCAAATGCTTTACGCCGCGCTCCGTTGGTGCATCCGGAAAATACCCCGTACCGTCGATTTCCAAAGTACAGCCCTTTACTTCCATCAAGAACTTTTCGTCTCCTTTTTCCATATAAAAGTCAAAGCGTGATTTACCGTAAGTATACTCGGGCTTCACATAATCAAATCCCTGCTTTGAAAGCCACTCTGCTACTACTTTGTTAGGTGCCTGGCTGTCCATATTCACAAGACCTATTTTTTCTTTGTATACCGCAATTAAATCATAGGCAGTTTTTCGGTTCGGATTATCGGAAACTTCCAGAATTACATCCGCATCGGGCAACAGCAATTCCCGACACCGGCCTGTATTCTTTACGTGAACGGTTTCCAGCTTGCCGTCCACATAGATATTGGCAATAAAACGATTCGGTCTGCTATGGAATTTGCCTTCTACAATTTTCTTATAC
>JAGAQZ010000055.1 GCA_017622505.1 Lachnospiraceae bacterium | reverse complement strand
TGTTATCATGGCACTTATGATAGGATACGGTATTTTTATGCCCATTATCCATAAAATCATTAAAAAAATCTATGCGACCAAAGCCGGTAAAGCAGTCTCTATTATAGTTATCATTATGGTGGCAGCAGTTGTTTTACTGGCAGGCGTGGAAACCGCTTTTATGATAAAAGCAGCAACCGCGAAGCCTTCCGAAAACGCTACGGTGGTGGTACTTGGGTGCCGCGCCTACGGCAGCAGACCCAGCATTATGCTGGCATCAAGACTGGATGCGGCATATGAATATCTGACAGAGCACCCCGATGCAATTTGTATTGTTTCAGGCGGTCAGGGGCCGGATGAAAGCATGCCGGAAGCAGAGTGCATGTATCTGTATCTGACGGATAGGGGGATTGCGCCGGAGCGGATTTATCAGGAGAACCGGTCCACTTCGACAAGAGAGAATCTTCTTTTTTCGCAGGAAATTATTGAGGCAGAAGGTTTAAATCCGGAGATTGCCATTGTGACCAACGAATATCACGAATATCGCGCAGGTATGGTGGCGGACGCTTTAGAGATGGAACATAGCGCGGTGCCGGCAAGGACGCCGTTGTGGTTGTTTCCGACCTATTATATAAGAGAGTTGTATGGCATTATATATGAGTGGGTGTTGTAAAATTTTTATCCCGGTTATATAATGAGCCCAGGTGATTTTATCTGCGGATAGGTCTTAAGCAAGATATTAATATTAAGTAAATTCGTTTGGAGGTAATATATGCTCAGTCAACTCATTAAGTTGTTTCTTATATTTGTTTTGTTTGCAATCGTAATGATAGCAGTTGTTCGAAATAAGAAAATGAAATACGGATGGCTTATATTAGGTATTTTTTTGCCGGTGATTACATATTTTTTATGTGAGACGCTTGTTTCGTTAATATTACCAATTCTTGCATCCGGTGATGGTGTGCTAGGTATGGTGGTATGTGACACCGTGGAATGGATCATATGCGCTGTAGTCTGTGTGATTGCAGGCCTTATAATTTTTAAAACAGCCGTAAAAAGTAAGGACAGTATTATAAAAGTATTTATAAAGGATTATAAAAAATGGAATATTTTGGTGATGGTTCTTATTGTTTTAGGTGTGGCTGTAATTATTGCGGAAGGAATTGATTCTTCCATTCATCAGGAAGAATATCTGGAAGCGATTTCATACGGATTTGAGAGTGGAAACCTATTGGATTTGATCGGTGCTGATGTTTTGTTCGGAAATATGAAGCTTTTTGCCCTATTGAGGAAAATCTCAGGCGCGGCTATGTTGGCAGGCTTTATGGTTCCTTCTGTAATTCTGGCGAGAAAGACAGAAGCAAAGAAGGAGAATTAGCCGCAGTTATTTTTTCATTGACAAATGCACACATAAGTGTTTTAATGAATAAAAATAAAATATCTAAACCGTTGAGGCGGAGATAAAGGTAATTATGCTTTCACAGAGAGCCCGCGTTGCTGAGAGTCGGGTAAAAAACAGGTTATCAAATGGACCGCTGAGGGCGCAGTCAAATGTAGGAATCTACAGAGTAATCTGCGACGGAAGGCACACGTTAGTTGCCGGGGATATGATGGTATCTCAGTAAGGGCACGAGAAATCGTGAATTCAAGGTGGCACCGCGGATAAGAAATATTCGTCCTTGACAGAAGTGATATTCTGTCAGGGATTTTTTTATGCACCGAAAACAGTCGTATAAAACCGAAAATCCTTGACCGAAGATACTAAATCGTTTTATAGTAGGAGGTGCGGATATGTTATTGACGAAACGATGGCGTAGCCTGCAAAGATTAAATAGAATAAAAGATGCTTCCACGGAATTCCGATGGCGCAGACAAAGTTGTGCGAAGAGAAGCTGTTAATGTAAAAAATAACAAGAATTTAATTTTATAAAAAAGAGTTTTATTAAGTTTAGGAGGACACAATTATGGTATATAACAATATTGATTTTGATACTTATTTTAAGCATTATCCCGATGCGGAAGGTTACTACGGAAAGTACGGCGGTGCGTATGTTTCGCCCGAATTAAAGAAGGCAATGGCCGATATCAACGAGGCTTATTTTACAATCTGTAAGTCAAGTAAGTTCATCAGCGAATTGCGTCGTATCCGTAAAGATTTCCAGGGCAGACCTACCCCTATTTCTCATTTGGAAAGACTGTCTGAAAGCATTGGAAACGGTGTGCAGTTATACGTAAAGCGTGAGGACTTAAACCACACAGGCGCGCATAAGTTGAACCACTGTATGGGTGAAGCGCTTCTTGCCAAATTCATGGGCAAGAAGAAAGTAATTGCAGAAACCGGCGCGGGCCAGCACGGTGTTGCCCTTGCAACTGCAGCTGCATACTTCGGTTTGGAATGTGATATTTATATGGGTGCTGTTGATATCAAGAAGCAGGCGCCCAACGTAGCAAGAATGAAAATTCTCGGTGCAAACGTAGTTGAAGTAACTCACGGTCTTGCAACCTTAAAAGAGGCGGTAGACGCAGCTTTTGATGCATATATCAAGGAATACAAGGATGCGATTTACTGTATCGGTTCTGTTTTGGGACCTCACCCCTTCCCTATGATGGTGCGTGACTTCCAGAGCGTAATCGGTGTGGAAGCAAGAGAACAGTTCTTGCAGATGACAGGCGAATTGCCTGATGCAGTTGTAGCGTGTGTAGGTGGCGGTTCCAACGCGATGGGACTTTTCTCAGGTTTCTTAAACGATCCTGTGGATATCTACGGAGTTGAGCCCCTTGGCCGCGGAGAAAAGCTTGGCGATCACGCAGCAAGCTTAAAATACGGTACAGAAGGCGTTATGCATGGCTTTAACAGTATCATGTTAAAAGATGAAAACGGCGAGCCCGCTCCCGTATACTCAGTAGCCAGCGGTTTGGATT
>JAGAQZ010000004.1 GCA_017622505.1 Lachnospiraceae bacterium | reverse complement strand
TTGCCCTTGTAAGGTTCAGGTCTTCTCTTATCTCTGATTTCAGCTGCGAATTGGCCAACTTTTTCTTTATCAATACCCTTAACAACGATGATATTGTTATCAACTGTTGTCTCGATACCTTCAGGATCTTCCATCTCAACCGGATGAGAGAAACCTAAGCTTAATGTAAGTTTCTTGCCTGCCTTAGATACCTTGTAACCAACACCGTTTACTTCAAGTTTCTTTTCGTAACCTGCAGTAACACCAACTACCATGTTGTTGATTAAGGTTCTTGTCAGACCGTGTAAAGATTTCATTTTCTTTAAGTCGTTAGGTCTTGAAACAACGATTTCAGCACCTTCAACTTTGATTTCCATCTCTGCGGGTAAAACTCTTTCAAGAGTACCCTTGGGACCTTTTACAGTCACTTTATTATTTTCTGCAACTTCTACAGTAACACCTGCAGGAATCGCGATTGGCATTCTTCCTATACGTGACATGCCCGTACCTCCTTATAATACTAAGTGAGATTCGCATTCATTATGATAAAATTACCAAACAAACGCCAATACTTCACCACCAACGTTTAATTTTCTAGCTTCCTTATCAGTAATTACGCCCTGGTTTGTAGAAATGATTGCTACACCAAGTCCGCCGAGTACCTTAGGTAACTCATCCTTGCCAGCGTATACACGAAGACCAGGCTTAGAAATTCTCTTAATACCTGTGATGATTTTATCATTCTTATCCACACCGTACTTTAAAGTGATGCGAATTGTCTTGAAATTACCGTCTTCAATAATATCGTAGGCTTTAATATAACCTTCATCTAAAAGAATCTTTGCAATAGCAAGTTTCATCTTAGAAGAAGACACATCTACTGTATCATGTTTTGCAGCGTTAGCATTACGAATTCTTGTAAGCATATCTGCAATAGGATCGCTCATTGTCATTGATTTTGCCTCCTTATAAATTTATCTCGTGATCTTACCAGCTTGATTTCTTAACGCCAGGAATCTGACCTTTGTATGCCAATTCTCTAAAGCAAATACGACAGATACCGTATTTTCTTAAATATGCATGAGGACGACCACAGATTCTGCAACGATTGTATTCTCTTACAGCGAATTTCTTTGTACGCTGCTGCTTAATCTTCATTGCTGTTTTAGCCATGAATTTATACCTCCTTTAATTTACGACAACTGTTTATTTTGCAAACGGCATGTTGAAAAGTCTTAATAACTCGCGTGCTTCTTCGTCAGTCTTAGCTGTTGTAACGAAGATAACATCCATACCTCTTACTTTATCTACCTTATCATATTCGATTTCAGGGAAGATAAGCTGTTCCTTGATACCAAGTGCGTAGTTACCTCTACCATCGAATGCGTTAGGATTAACACCTCTAAAGTCACGTACACGAGGCAATGCAAGGTTTACAAGACGATCTAAGAATTCGTACATCTTGTCACCACGAAGTGTTACCTTACAACCAATGTTCATGCCTTCACGGATTTTGAAGTTAGCAACTGAATTTTTAGCCTTTGTAAGAACTGCCTTCTGGCCTGCGATAATTTCCATATCTCTTACAGCTGATTCGAGTGCTTTAGCATTATCTTTTGCTTCGCCAACGCCCATGTTGATAACGATTTTATCAAGCTTGGGAACTTCCATAACGTTCTTGTAGCCAAACTTCTTTGTCATAGCGTCAACGATTTCATTCTTGTATAAATCTTTAAGTCTACTCAACGTTTTAGACCTCCTTCCTTAGAATTAATCAATCACTTCGCCTGTTGCCTTTGCAACACGTACCTTTTTGCCGTCTTCAACTTTGAAACCTACTCTTGTAGCTTTTCCTTTGTAAACAAGCATTACGTTTGAAATATCAATAGGCGCTTCTTTCTGAATAATTCCACCATTGGGGTTAGCTGCTGAAGGCTTAGAATGCTTGCTAACTACGTTAACGCCTTCTACAATAACTTTACCCTTCTTAGGATCAACAGAAATAACTTTTCCTTCTTTACCATTAGAAGCTCCGGCGATTACCTTAACGTTATCGCCCTTCTTAATCTTCATCATAGACATATCTCGGCACCTCCTTATAATACTTCGGGAGCCAGAGAAACGATCTTCATATACTGTTTCTCACGAAGCTCTCTTGCTACGGGCCCGAAAATACGTGTTCCTCTCGGGGTTTTGTCATCTTTAATGATAACTGCAGCATTTTCATCAAACTTAATGTAAGAACCGTCTTTACGGCGAGCACCCTTAACAGTACGTACCACTACGGCCTTTACTACATCGCCTTTTTTGACAACACCGCCGGGTGTTGCATCTTTAACAGAAGCAATGATAACATCACCAATATTTGCATATCTTCTTGTTGAGCCGCCTACAACACGGATGCAAAGCAATTCTTTTGCACCGGTGTTATCAGCAACTTTCAATCTGCTTTCTTGCTGAACCATGCTATTTTCTCCTTCCAAATTCTTGAAAATAAGTCTTATAAAACTTATTTTACTCTTTCAATAATCTCTACAAGTCTCCATCTCTTATCTTTTGATAAAGGTCTTGTTTCGACAACTTTTACGGTATCACCGATGTTGCACTCATTCTTTTCGTCATGAGCTTTTAACTTGTAAGTCTTCTTAACGATCTTGCCGTAAAGAGGATGCTTTACGTGGTTTTCAACTGCAACAACGATTGTTTTATCCATTTTATTGCTGACTACCTTACCGGTACGCACTTTTCTTAAATTTCTTTCCACAGCTGTTCTCCTTTCTCAATTATCCGGCCGTTTATTTAGGCCTGCTGTTCCTTAGCTTTTTCAGTTATAACTGTCTGAATTCTTGCGATATTCTTTCTTACTTCTTTAATTCTTGAAGTGTTGTCTAACTGATTTGTAGCATTCTGGAATCTCAAATTGAAAAGTTCTTTCTTAGCATCAACTAAAGCCTGAGCTAATTCTGCAGGGGATTTTGCTTTTAAATCTTCTACATACTTATTAGTTTTCATTTGATACACCGCCTTCCAAGTCTGCTTTAGAAACGATCTTACACTTACAAGGAAGCTTGTGTGTTGCAAGACGTAAAGCTTCTCTAGCAACTTCTTCGTTTACGCCGGAGATTTCGAACATTACACGACCCGGCTTAACAACTGCTACCCAGTATTCAAGTGTTCCTTTACCGGAACCCATACGTGTTTCAGCAGGTTTAGTAGTTACAGGTTTGTCAGGGAAAATCTTAATCCAAACTTTACCACCACGCTTGATATGACGTGTCATAGCAATACGGGCTGCTTCAATCTGGTTAGATCTAATCCAACAAGGTTCCATAGCAACAATACCGAATTCACCGTAAGAGATTGTGTTACCTCTTAACGCTTTACCTCTCATACTGCCGCGGAACTGTTTACGACGTTTTACTCTTTTAGGCATTAACATTATTTAGCTCCCCCTTCCTGGTTGTTCTTGACGGGAAGAACTTCGCCCTTGTAGATCCAAACCTTGATACCCATTTTACCATAGGTTGTATCTGCTTCTGCGAATCCATAGTCAATATCTGCACGAAGTGTCTGTAAGGGAATAGTTCCCTCGCTGTAAAATTCTGTACGAGCCATATCAGCGCCACCTAAACGACCTGATACTGCAGTCTTGATACCAAGAGCTCCGGACTTCATTGCTCTACCCATACAAGACTTCATTGCTCTACGGAAAGATACACGGTTTTCCAACTGTGCTGCAATGTTTTCAGCAACAAGCTGTGCTTCTTTATCCGGTCTCTTAACTTCCTGAATATCAACGTTAACTTTCTTGCCTGTCATCTTCTGAAGTTCCTTCTTGGTAACTTCGATATCAGCGCCGCCCTTACCGATTACAACGCCGGGCTTAGCTGTGTGAACGATAACTTTAACTTTATCAGCTGCTCTTTCGATTTCAATTCTGCTGATTCCTGCAGAGTATAATTTTTTCTTTAAATATTCTCTGATCTTATGGTCTTCAACCAAGCAATCTGCAAAGTCAGCTTCTGCATACCACTTAGAGTCCCAATCTTTGATAACACCAACTCTAAGTCCATGAGGATTAACTTTCTGTCCCATACTTTTCCTCCTATTTCTCGTCAAGCACGATAGTGATGTGGCTTAATCTCTTTTCGATTCTATAAGCTCTACCCTGTGCTCGCGGTCTTACTCTCTTCATTGTAGGTCCCTTGTTTGCAAAGCATTCTGCAATGTAGAGGTTGTCAACGTTCATACCGTTGTTGTTTTCTGCATTTGCGATTGCTGACTGCAATAACTTCTTGATAATGCTTGATGCATATCTGGGATTATACTCTAAGATTGCCAAAGCTGTCTGTACATCTTTGCCTCTGATAGCATCGAGTACGAAACAAGCTTTCTGAACGGAAACTCTTGCATAAGATAACTTTGCAAAAGGTCTTGTTTCCCTATTATTGGCATTTCTTTCTCTTTTAAATTTAGATCTGCTAATTCCTGTCTTTTCCATGGATAAAAACCTCCTTTCAAAAATTATCTTACTTTAGATTTCTTTTCGTCTTTTCCATGTCCTCTAAAGGTTCTGGTTGCAACGAATTCTCCGAGTTTGTGTCCAACCATATCTTCGGTTACATATACAGGCACATGCTTTCTACCGTCGTGTACTGCAATTGTGTGTCCAACGAAGGACGGGAAAATTGTAGAACGACGAGACCATGTCTTGATAACCTGCTTATTACCTGCTGCATTCATAGCGTCTACTTTCTTAAGTAAGCTGGCGTCTGCAAAAGGTCCTTTTTTTAATGATCTAGCCATTGTGTTTCCTCCTTATCAACTATGCGGGATTATTTAATACCGCGTCCATCTCTTCTTCTAACAATAAGCTTATTAGACTGCTTGTTTTTCTTTCTTGTCTTTAAGCCAAGAGCGGGTTTTCCCCAAGGTGTGCAGGGACCGGAACGACCGATACCACACTTACCTTCACCACCACCGTGAGGATGGTCGTTGGGGTTCATTACAGAACCGCGAACTGTAGGTCTGATACCCATGTGACGCTTACGTCCTGCTTTACCGATATTGATAAGGTTGTGGTCTACGTTACCAACAACACCAACTGTTGCTCTACATCCGATAGGAACCATTCTCATTTCGCCTGAAGGAAGTCTCAATGTTGCATACTTACCTTCTTTAGCCATGAGCTGTGCGCTGTTACCAGCAGAACGAACTAACTGTCCGCCCTTTCCGGGATATAATTCAATGTTGTGTACCTGAGTACCTACAGGAATCTTATCCAAAGGTAAGCAGTTACCAACTCTAACTTCTGCTTCAGGTCCGTTCATAACCTTCATTCCGTCTGTTAAACCTTCGGGAGCGATGATGTATGACTTCTCACCGTCTGCATATGCGATTAATGCGATGTTTGCTGTTCTGTTAGGATCGTATTCGATGCCGATTACAGTTGCGGGAACGCCATCTTTCAATCTTCTGAAATCTACCATTCTGTATTTCTTTCTGTTTCCGCCACCACGATGTCTAACTGTGATTTTACCCTGATTATTACGTCCAGCGTTCTTCTCTAAAGATACACATAATGATTTCTCAGGTGTGCTCTTTGTAATTTCAGAGAAGTCCGAACCAGTCATATTTCTTCTGGAAGGTGTATACGGGTTATATGTCTTAATACCCATTTTCTTTTCTCCTTTTCTATCAATTATTTATTGTCATGCTTCATTGCATATAGTGGACCAAATTAGATACCTGCAAAAAGTTCGATATCCTTGCTGCCTTCTGTTAACTTAACGATAGCTTTCTTGGTCTGTGCAGTCTTGCCGTAGATCATACCACGTCTCTTGTTCTTGCCTTCGCAGTTCATGGTGTTAACCTGAGCTACTTCTGTTCCGGGGAACATTTTTTCAACTGCTTCTTTAATCTGATTCTTAGTTGCATCGGGATGAACCAAGAATGTGTATTTCTTTTCGCCCATGCCGGCCATACTTCTTTCGGTAACAACCGGTTTGAGGATTACGTCGTAATATTTAATATCTGCCATTATGCGTACACCTCCTCAATTTTTGCAACTGAGTCCTTTGTAAGAACTACTGTGCCAGCCTTCATGATGTCATATACGTTGATTGAGTCAGCAACGATTGTCTGAGCATCAGGAATGTTTCTAGCTGATAATACGATGTTCTTGTCGTTTTCTTTGATCACAACAAGTGCTTTCTTCGCGTTAAGGTTTGTTAAAACCTCCTGGAATTTCTTTGTCTTGATTTCATCAAGCTTTAATTCGTCAAGAACCATTACCTTACCGTCCTGAACTTTGCTTGTCAAAGCAGACTTAAGTGCGATTCTCTTTTCCTTCTTATTTAACTTGAAAGAATAATCTCTCGGAGTGGGAGCAAATACAACTCCACCATGTGTCCACTGGGGTGATCTGGTTGAACCCTGTCTAGCGTGACCGGTTCCCTTCTGTCTCCAAGGCTTTCTTCCGCCGCCGGAAACCTCTGCACGAGTTTTTGCTTTCTGTGTTCCCTGACGCTTGTTTGCAAGGTGCTGAACTACTGCAAGATGCACAAGGTGTTCGTTAATCTCTACACCGAAAATAGCATCGTTCAAGTCCATCTTTCCAACTTCCTTGCCTTCCATATTGTAAACAGATACGTTTGCCATCTGTGTGTTCCTCCTTTCGTCCCGATTATGCGTTTGCCTTAGTAGTTTCTTTGATTGTTACTAAAGCTTTCTTAGGTCCGGGTACTGCACCCTTTACTAAAAGCAGATTCTTTTCAGCATCTACTCTGACTACTTCAAGATTCTTTACTGTAGTCTGCTTGTGTCCCATGTGACCGGGCATACCTTTGCCCTTAAATACACGGCTGGGGCTTGAGCAAGCACCGTTTGAACCCTGATGACGATGGAACTTAGAACCGTGAGCCATGGGTCCTCTATGCTGTCCTAATCTCTTGATAGCACCCTGGAAACCTTTACCTTTGCTGATTGCAGTTGCGTCAATCTTGTCGCCTTCTGCAAAGATGTCAGCTTTGATTTCCTGTGCAAGAGCGTATTCAGAAGCGTTTTCGAATTTGAATTCTCTTACATAACGCTTAGATGAAACGCCTGCTTTCTTGAAATGTCCCTGCATAGCCTTTGTTGTACCATGTGCATGAACGATTTCTTTCTTGCCGGATGCATCTTTGTTGATGATCTTGTCTTTCTTGTCTACAAAACCAACCTGAACCGCTTCGTAACCGTCGTTTTCAATTGTCTTGATCTGAGTTACTACACAAGGGCCGGCCTGAAGAACAGTTACCGGAATAAGGCTGCCGTCTTCTGCGAAGATCTGAGTCATTCCGACTTTGGTTGCTAAAATAGCTTTCTTCATTTCTTTACCTCCATTTGTTTCTACTACAGCGGCATCTGAGGTTTGTTCGGATGCATACTAGTTGTAGAAGGTTTTATTTTTGTTTTTTAGTTACTTCCTTAATTAATATCAATTATTTCATTTTGATATCAATGTAAACACCCGCAGGAACTTCAAGGTTCTGCAATGACTCTCTAACCTTTGAGTCAGGGTTGATAACATCGATCAGTCTCTTGTGAGTTCTCTGTTCGAACTGTTCTCTGGAGTCTTTGTACTTGTGTACGGCACGGATGATTGTAACTACTTCCTTCTTAGTAGGAAGGGGCACGGGTCCGCTAACCTTTGCTCCGTTCTTCTTAACTGTTTCGATGATTTTCTTGGCAGCTGCATCTACTGTCTGATGCTCATAAGCTTTAAGTGTGATTCTCATTACTTCGTTTGCCATAAAAAAAGTCGCCTCCTTTTCGCACTTTATAAAATCTAAGTACGACAAGCGGTGACTGTACACTCTCCCGTGTGTGTCCTAACTGTTTACGCAACCCCAGAATTACTTCCGAACCGTATTCGTTAAAACTTTCACGTCGTTTCTACCTGTTTGTAGACATGTTGTTTTGTACAGTGACTTGTCGCCAGTATCTTGACTTGACATTCGCTCCATGTAAAAACCTATCCATTTTGCCGGATAGCAACCTTACATTTCATCGCTATCATGCCACAGCAAGTATTACTATACAACATGTTTTGGCAATGTGCAAGAGTTTTTTTGAAAAAATTTATAAGTTTTTCACAAAAACATTTTTGCTTCTTTTATATAGAAGAAACAGACTCAAGATGATGTGGTTTTAAAGTTTTTATCCACAAGAATAGCGGGATGCATACACACCCCGCCATAGTTTCTACTTATATACATTACCATTGCTAATAGCTTAAGTAAGAGTCAAGTCCATAAGCCATTCCTAAAAAGACATAACTTATAAACGCCATGAGAATCATAATCACTCCTATCAAGAGCGCAAGTGCAGAACATATAATGCCGGCAATCGCCATTCCTTTGTTCTGCCCTTTCTTTAACGCGATGATACTTGTGATTAAGCCACCAATTGCAAAAGGTGCAGAGAACAATATGACAAACAAGCCGCCACAGCACGAAGACAATAACCCGATTACAATCGCCACAATTCCAAGTACCATACCTGTAATTGCCAAGCCGTTGCTTTGGGGCGGATTGTAATCATCGTCTTCCCAGCTTTCGTAGCCGCCATTCATTTCATATGTTTCATTATAATTATATTCGTCCATAATCAATAATCCCAATCGTCGTAGTCATAATCGTAGTCGTAATCATAGTCATAATCATCGTAATCATAATCATAGTAGTAATCGTCATACGCTTCCATAAATGCAGGCGCTATTAACCCCGCGCCCATAAGGATAGTAAACACAATAATAACAATTGCAAGTAACAATCCTACAACGCTGCAAATCAAACCGGCAATACCCATACCTTTGCCACCCTTTTTAGCAATCGCAATAATACCAAAGACAATACTTAACAAGCCTAACAAGCCTGAAAGAATCAACAAAAAAGGCAAGCAGCAAGAAAGCAAAGTAATCAAAAGCGCAATGATACCAAGTACCATAGACGCAATACCAAAACCTTTACCGGGCTGTGCAGGCGCAGGCTGCTGATATGTATTGTTCTGATAGTTCATATTATTTCCATCCATACTTCATATCCTCCCAAATAATGAATTTTTCTTTTGTTATGTGTTTTATAATAACATATCTTTATTTTCTTGTAAATTAAAAGAACTGATTCATCTTTTATAATATGGCGTAATATTTTGACACAAAAAAGACCGGACACATAGTCCGGTCTCTCACTTCGATTCAATCTAAATCTTAGTAGTAGTAGTAATCGTTCAAGTAGCTTTCGCCGCTGAAGATACCAACAAGGTTGATGATGAACATAATTACACCAAGTACAACACCTACGATACCAAGGATCATACCGATTCTTGCCATACCAATCTTTTCGCATCTCTTCATACCGAGAACACCGCATACGATACCAGCTGCACCTGTAAGCCAGCTAATGATAGGTGAACAGCAGCAAACGATTGAAAGAATACCTGTAACCAAAGAAACGATTGCAAGTGCATTACCTTTCTGTTCAACTACTTCATATGTAGCATTAGCATCATATGAATATTCATTATTCATATTGTTCATGTTATTTCCGTCCATTTTCTTCTCCTCCTAAAACAAAAAATAAATAAACTACACGACAATACTAACATATTAAAAGTATTTTGTAAATAAAATCATTTTATAATCTTTTTATATTTTTAATTTAAAAGTATTTTTCCTGTTTACAAACCGCTTTTACAAAATAAAAATTGTATCCGCCGGCAAATCACACTTTCCATAAAAGTAATTGCAGACTTCCCCAAATTATACTAATATATAGAAGAACTGTTTTGCATCGGTTCGTCGGTGACGCCGAAGCATTATTTTAAAACTACGCGAAACGGAGTATTTTTATGTGGATAGCAGATAATTGGAAAGATTACGAAGTGTTGGCCACTTCAGGCGGCGAAAAGCTGGAACGCTGGGGCGATTATATTCTGGTGCGTCCGGATCCGCAGGTCATTTGGGATACTCCCCATACTCACGCAGGCTGGAAGAAAAAGAACGGCCACTACCACCGCAGCAACAAAGGCGGCGGCGAGTGGGAATTCTTTAACCTGCCCGACGAATGGTCAATTCAATACAAAGACTTAACCTTTAACTTAAAGCCCTTCAAGTTTAAGCATACCGGCCTCTTCCCTGAGCAGGCGGTAAACTGGGACTGGTTTTCTTCTATTATAAAAGAATCGGACCGCCCGTTAAAAATCTTAAACCTTTTTGCATACACAGGAGGTGCAACCTTAGCCGCTACCAAGGCAGGCGCAAGCGTTACTCATGTGGACGCCTCCAAAGGTATGGTGCAGTGGGCCAAAGAGAATGCCGTCGCCTCCGGTTTGGGCGATGCGCCCATCCGCTGGTTAGTGGACGACTGCGTTAAATTCGTGGAACGTGAAATCCGTCGCGGCAATCACTACGATGGCATTATTATGGATCCGCCTTCATATGGTCGCGGACCCAAAGGTGAAATTTGGAAAATTGAAGAATCCATTTTCCCTTTTATCGAGTTGACAACACAGCTTCTGACCGAAGACTCTAAGTTTCTGTTAATCAACTCCTATACTACAGGACTTCAGCCCGCAGTGCTTTCTTATATGATTAACACTGCCATTGTGTCTAAGTTTGGCGGTAGCGTGGAAGCTAATGAAATCGGACTCCCCGTAGCAGAAGATGGTCTCGTTCTTCCCTGTGGTGCTTCAGGGCGCTGGACAAAGTAAGTCAGCATAGTAATTAAAATCCATATCTAATGTTAAAATAAAAAAAGAGAATTGCCTCAACTTTGAAGCGATTCTCTTTTACTTTTCAATCCTTCTATTCCAATCACCTAAATGCATTCTGTTCTACACATCCAAGCACAGCCTTTATAATACTGTCAGTCCAAACCCAATAAATAAGATATTCCTAATCACCCACTGTCCGAGTAGCACGCCCACACCCACATAAATCAGGCCCACAATAGGAAACTTCTTGAAACCGATTTTCTCGGTATGCATATATAGGAATGTATTAATCATAAAAACGACATACACGCCGATACCGTAAATCACAAAAGGATTACAAAGAAAACTCTGCCACAAATGTCCGCGCATCAAATGATAAAAGGCTCTCGTAGCACCGCACCCCGCACAATAGAATCCAACCGTATCGCGGAACACACAGCCATGCTCCCTTGCAAGAATCACATCGCCCTTCCACCAAATCACAATTGCAGCCACAACAAAAAGAACCAAGCCAATCTTGCCCACCAAATACCATTCTTCAATTATATGTTCCGGGTGTCTTTTGGCTCTGTCGTACATTTACTCTCCGTCCAACTCATCACTTACTCTGCGATTTGAATGCCGCTTCAAACACATCTGTTTCCGGCATTTCTTTTATAAAATTACTTCTATTATAAAATCACTTCCATGCCGACCTTCTGTGGCTTCAACCCGCACTTCTCATAAAATTTCATCGCGCCTTCATTGCAGGACCACACGTTAAGCGTCACATTATAAAAACCATTCTCTTTTGCAAAAGCCAACACATAATCATACAACTGTTTTCCCACGTGTTGCCCGCGCAAAGTTTCGTCCACGCACAAATCGTCAATATACAAGGTTTTGACATCGGTTAAAATATTATTGTTCACATACTGCTGATATACGCAAAAAGCATATCCCATCACAACGCCCAGCTCATCCCGTGCCACAAAAATCGGTCTGCTGTCATCTTGGATAATTGCCGCCAATTCTTCGTCGGTGTATTTTTTCACATCCGCTTTAAACAAATCCGGTCTTCCGTTGTGGTGCACCATCAACACCTGTTTTAAAAGCTTGTTAATGCCTTCCATATCTTTTATCTGCGCACGCTCAATTATCATGATAATCCTCATTTCTCTGATTTTAAATACACTTATTCTTATTACAATTGATAAAAGCGATTACACTTATCCATCTAATCTCTTCTGCTGACTACTCCCCAAACGGCTCCATGCTTCTTTCCAAAATCCCATTCATATGGGCAATCGCCATTCCGTAGTTGGTGACGGGCACGCCTCTTTCCGCGCAGGTCCGCAAGCGGTTTTGCATCATCTGCTCCGTCAAGGTACAGCCACCGCAATGAATCACCAACGCATAGTCCTTAAAATCTTCCGGAAAATCATTTCCCGAACACAAATCAAACTCTACCTTCTTACCGGTAGTCTTTCGAATCAGGGCAGGAATTTTAACACTGCCGATATCCCCGCATTGTCTGTGGTGGGTGCAGCCCTCCGCCATAAGAATGCGGTCACCGTCCTGCAGACCATCCAACACCTTTGCACCATTTACCAAAGTCTCAAGGTTTCCTTTGTATCTTGCAAATAAAATCGAAAATGATGTAAGCAACACATCTTCCGGCACAATCTTTGACACTTTGCCAAACGCCTGGGAATCCGTAATCACAAGTTTCGGCTTTGCACCAAGCTTCGCCAAGGTCTCCGCAAGTTCCGTATCTCTGCATACAATACTGATTGCTCCCGCGTCTAAAATATCGCGGATGGTCTGTTGCTGGGGCAGAATCAATCTTCCCTTTGGCGCCGACTCATCAATAGGTACAACAAGTACTACCACATCGCCGGGCTCTAACAAATCGCCAACTATTTTTTTATCGGTAAGCTGGTTTCTTCCCAGCTTGGCTATCGCCTTTTTTAAAAGCGGTATCTGATAACCGGTCATGGCACTGACGTAAATGATATGTCTTTCTCTATCTTCCGACTTATCCTCCGGACTTCCTTCTACAGCATCGTCCGGCTTAGCATTCTCATTTATAGTCGCTCTGTCAAAAGCCTGAACCGGCATCTCTTCATTCTCGTTTCCTTCTTCCAAATCCACCTTATTCATCGCAATGATATAGGGAATTTTCAAGGTTTCCAAGCGTTCAATCAACTCCTCTTCTTCAGCCTGCAATCCGAAGGCAACATCAGCTACCACGATTGCAATATTGACTTCTTTGAGAATTGCCTCCGTTTTCTTCACACGAAGCTCGCCAAGGCTTCCCACGTCATCAAGTCCCGGCGTATCAATCATCACCACCGGCCCCAAAGGCAGAAGCTCCATAGCCTTACGCACGGGATCCGTTGTGGTTCCGGCCACTTCAGACACCACCGCCAAATCCTGTCCCGTCACCGCATTGACAAGACTTGACTTCCCAGCATTGCGTTTACCGAAAAAACCGATATGAATACGTTCCGATGACGATGTTGCATTTAAGCTCATGGTGCACTCCTTCTTTTAAATTTTTTTCACAAAAAATTCTTTTATAATAATCTAATCTATATAATTCGCAATCTGCGGCTTACATTTTTTAAAATCTAAAATCTCTCGAATTGGAATTTTTAATATCTTCAATATGCTCTTTTGCTATTTCCTTTGTACGCTCTCTGGGAATTTTCTCCAGTTCCTTTTCAATCAGGGCAAAACCTGTTTTCTTCGTTTCTTCCGAAGCATAATCCACCAGATATTCCGTTAACGTCATCAACGCATTGGGATGGCAGAAATTGAGAATCTGCCCGCTTTTACAAAAGCTCATAAAACGGTCGCCGGTACGGCCTTCCCTGTAGCAAGCCGTACAGAAGGAAGGAATGTGGCCGTTGTCCATCAGCCATTTTACAACCTCGTCCAAAGTACGCTGGTCGGAAACATCAAACTGCTCCGAATCGTGGGGACGTTCTTCCTCGGTATATCCGCCTACGGAAGTTCTGGAACCACCGCTAATCTGGGAGATGCCTAAGCGAAGTACACGCTCGCGGACCTTCTCGTTTTCGCGAGTCGAAATAATCATACCCGTATAAGGCACTGCCAAGCGAATGCAGGCAATGATTTTTTCAAACTTATCATCAGCCAGTGAATTATCAAACTCGTCCGGATCAATATCATCGGCGCGCTTCAAACGGGGAACGCTGATGGTGTGGGGACCCACGCCATGCACCGCCTCCAAATGTTCCGCATGCATAATCAATCCAGCGAACTCGTACTTATAGGTTTCCAAACCAAACAACACGCCAAGACCTACATCATCAATACCGCCTTCCATGGCACGATCCATCGCCTCAGTATGATAATCATAATCGTGCTTCGGTCCCGTAGGATGCAACTTCAAATAGCTTTCCTTGTTGTAGGTTTCCTGGAATAAAATATAGGTTCCGATGCCCGCCTCTTTTAACTTGCGGTAATCTTCCACCGAAGTCGCCGCAATATTTACATTCACACGGCGGATTGCACCGTTCTTATGATTGATGCTGTAAATGGTTTTGATACATTCCAAAATATACTCAAGCGGATTGTTGACAGGGTCTTCACCTGCTTCAATAGCAAGACGCTTATGCCCCATATCCTGCAACGCAATTACTTCCGCCTTCACTTCTTCCTGGGTAAGTTTCTTACGGGTAATATGTTTATTTTTAAAATGATACGGACAATACACGCAACCGTTCACGCAATAGTTCGATAAATAAAGCGGCGCAAACATAACGATGCGGTTCCCGTAAAAAGCCAACTTGATCTCTTCTGCAATTTTATAAATCTCTTCTATCTTCTCAGGGATTTCACACGCAAGCAGAACCGATGCTTCCCTGTGCGTCAGCCCCTCGCATACAAGTCCGTTACCTTCTTTCTTAGGGCGGGCCTTTTCCAGAATTTCATCAATCAGCGCAACATTATTTTTATTCGCCTCCGCATACGCGATTGTCTCAAGAATCTCCCCATCATTTATAAACTCTTCCGCCTTTAATGACTTCGGATTATAAACTGCCATTTGTATTTCCTCGTCTTTCATTTGTTTCTATTTTCATTTCCATTCATCTTGCACAAATCATAAGACCGCTTTCGGAACAGTCTTTGTCTTGAGTTTGATAAAACTTCTTTCGATGTACTTTCATTCACTTATCCGCGCACATCTCCCCGGTCCGTCACCACGCGATAACCAATCGCATCCATACGCGCCTTAAGCTCTTCCACGTTCTTTGCAGCTTCACTTCCGCCGTAAGCCTTGTTATCATACAACTCATACTTTTGCTTTGCCGACATCGGTGAAAGGTTTGGCATCACTACATTCACTCCTGCAAGAATCCCTTTCTCACAACCTTTCTCATCCAAGGTCGCCAACGCGGTAGTCGCCGGTAATAGTATATTCGGTTTAATCAGCCTGATAATGGATAAAAGATAACAGGTCAATCCAACATCCCCTGCTTTGTCTTGTGCAAACTGCGTTGCATGATGCGGGATAAAAGGACCGATACCGCACATCGCCGGCTGAAACTCTTCAATCCATTTTAGGTCCTTGGCAAGAGTCTCCGTTGTCTGCCCGGGACTTCCCACCATAAAACCGCAACCGGTCTGAAAACCGATTTCTTTCAAATCTCTCAATGCCTGCAATCTGTTTGCCAGCGTTAATTCTGCCGGGTGCAGGCTTGCGTAATGTTCTTCATCTGCCGTCTCGTGCCGCAAAAGATAACGGTCCGCGCCCGCCTCAAACAAACGCCCAAAGCTTTCTTTTCCACGCTCGCCAAGCGAAAGCGTCACTGCGCAATCAGGATAGGTAGCTTTCATTTCCTTGATCAAATCACATAAGAAATCATCCGTATAAAAAGCATCTTCACCGCCCTGCATTACGAAGGTACGAAAGCCCAAGGTATAGCCTTCCGCGCAACAGGACAGAATCTCTTCACGACTTAATCGGTAACGTTCGCAAGCCTTATTACTTCTTCGGATACCGCAATAAAAGCAGTCATTCTTACAATAGTTACTGATTTCAATCAATCCACGGATAAAAACGTCTTTACCATAGATTTCCTCTCGGACTGTTCTTGCACGCTTAGCAAGCAGTTCCTCCATCTCTGCATCGTATCCGTCAATCAACTCGGCATATTCTCCAAGCGCAAGATTATGATTCTTATACAATTTATCCGCTATAAAAACCAATCGCTCCCTCATACGCTTACTATGCTCCCCATTTCATTTCAGACTACTGTCATTCTCCGAAGCTTAACATCCACCGGACTCATAATCTTTTATCTCTCCGGTCTGATTACCGAATCATCTCCGGCAACCGGCATTCCATACTCTCCTGCCACATTACCCACAACACGCCTTCTTTTACGGAAATTTCCGCAGGCCGTCCTACAAACTCATTGCTGACACCCAAGGCCCTGTTGTTCACAAGCGTTGCGTCATCAAGAGTATATTTTAAACCTTTGATACCAACGCCCTTCGCTTCCTGCGTTGCCGCAAAAACCGAAACCGTTCCGTAATAATCATCCGTAAAATGCAACGCACCATTGTTAATTGCCGTAATGGTGCAATCGGGACAGAAGCAAAAAACTTCCACACCCTTTTGACACAAATCCGTCAACAACTGAAGATTTGCCAGCGTATGGTCAAGGCGTCCTCCGCCGATACCAAAAAGGTACAACTTCCGATACCCTTTCTCTATAGCAATCTCTGCTGCCAAAGCCACATCAGTATCATCCTTTTCTACCGGGTGGCAGACAATGTTATCTCCTTTGGGACGATACCCTAAGGAATCAAAATCTCCCACAATCAGGTCAGGGTGATACCCTGCCTCCTCAATATATACAAGACCGCTGTCCGCGGCTATAATACAATCTTCTTTCTTAGGATAAAAGCGGCCTATATCAAAGTCGCCGCCGCCTACAATATAACAAATTCCGGTCTGTTCCATCTATCGTTTCCTTTCGGCGCATTTCGTCCTTTTTTCCAAGCAAACTTTCATTGCATATTTTATCTGTATGTACTTTACCTATTATTCTTCCGTGCACAGCACCTTGTTTAACTCATTCAAAACCCGCTTCTTATCTGCACTCCAAAGCGGTGCAATCAGCGTCTTTTTATTGCCGTCTCCGGTCAGTCTGTGAATCACCATAGTTTCCGGAATCAAATCCACGCACGCTTTGATTATCTGCAGATACTCTTCCATAGTAAGCGTGTTAAAATTCTCAGCCTCATAATCCTTGGCAAGATCCGTTCCTTCAATCACGTGAAGAAGTTGTAATTTGATGCCTTCGGCCTTGCTTTCCACGACATAGCGCACCGTTTGTAACATATCCTCTTTTGTTTCACCGGGCAGACCGATAATCACATGAGTAATCACTTCCACGCCTATGGCGTGCAGGTCTTTTACGGCCTTGTCATACACTTCCAAAGAATAACCTCGGCGGATATATTCCGCAGTCTGTGGGTGAATGGTTTGAAGTCCAAGTTCTACCCACACCGGCTTAATCGCATTCAGCCTCGAAAGCATATCCAGTATCTCTTCCGGCAAACAATCAGGCCTTGTAGCGATGGATACCGCCACTACTTCATCATCTTCCATAGCTTCTAAGAACTTCGGTTCCAGGAATTCCACGCTTCCGTAGGTATTGGTAAAAGACTGAAAGTAGGCAATGTATTTACCCCCTTTATTCTTGGACGCAACCTTTTCTTTGGCTAATTTTATCTGTTCTTTTATGGGCAATGTAGCACTCTGCGCAAAATCTCCCGAACCGGTATCTGCGCAGAAAATACAACCACCCACCCCAACCGTTCCGTCACGGTTGGGGCAGGTGCATCCACTACTTAATGCAATTTTGTATACTTTGGTTCCAAATCTCTCTTTGAGATGTTGGTTCAGACTTTTATACATGATAAATATCCGTAAACTCCGCAATCTCTCTGTCTACAGTGCAAAGGTCTTTCACGTTCAAGTCTTCCACGTCGTAATGACCTGTAATTCTTGCGTAATTCTTAAGGCCTTCTACCATTTCATCCATCTTCTCGGGACGGTTTCTTAATGCGATTACATCAGCACCCATCGCCATAATCTTCGCAAGTTCTTCCGCATCCTTCGCACCATCCAATGCGATTACGATATCCATATCAGACTGTACCGCATTCAAATACTTGGTTGCGCGATGCAATGCATAAGCAAGGGGCACTACATCAAAGTTATTTAATACAACATAGTCAGGTTTGGCAAATACACAGAATTCCAAATCTCTCTCAATTCTTGCAGCGCCCATCTTAATACCGATAGGACAGCCGTCTGACTCAAGACGTAAGAAGTTTACTACCTGGCGCAAATCTTCTTTGGAATTGATGGTCTTCTCAATACCATTTCCGTGACCTACGATTACTTCAATTGCATCTGCCTTCTGGTAATCTTCACTGGTTAAACCGCTGTTGGGAATGTACTGAACCATATTGTAATCTCCGGTAGAGAATACAGGGTTATCAAGTACCAAAGGTCTCTCAGATGCAATACCGAGAACCGTTCTGCCTTCCACTTCAGTTCCTTCCGGTAAAGGCATAGGATTTAACTGTGCGGGCACAATGAGAATCTTCTCAAGGTTGTTACAATATGCCGGTTCTTCTTTGGCTTCGCAAGCACATTCTGCAGCAGTTTCTTTCACTTCTGCTTCTTTGCATTCTTCCGCTTCCCACATTGCAAAAAGTCTTTCGGAAGTTTCTTCTGCCGCAGTGTCTTCTGCAACTTCTTCTGCTTCTTCTTTGACTTCTTCTGCAAAATCTACAAATACTTCTTCGATATCTTCATCGGTAACTTCTTCGTCTACCACTTCGTCCATTGCCTTGGTAACGAAGTTTACGCCGGCAACGGTAGCACCGGTTGCCACACCTGCTTCTACTACATCATCCAAGAAGGACCAACCCTTGATTACGGGGGCTTCTTCTTTAACTTCTTCAGCATCAGCATTCACTTCTTCAGTCGTTTCAACTGTATCTTCTGTTTCTACAGTTTCATCAGCTGTGTCAGCCTGCTGTGTAACTTCCTCTTCCGTTACGAAATCGTCTTCCGTTACTTCTGTAGGAATTTCATCAATTTCTTCAAAGAAGAAGGGTTCGTCATCTTCTTCATTTTCTGTAGTTGCTTCTTCCAAAATATCTTCCACCGTTTCGTCAGTTTCTGCTGAAATTTCCTCTACAGCTTCTTCCACTTCTTCAAAAGTTTCATCCGCATTTTCATCAGCAACGCATTCAACCATTTCTTCCATATCTTCTGTTGTGACTTCATAGACATTTTCTTCTATCGTTTCTTCAAAGTTTGCAAACAATTCTTCGTCAGCATCCTCTTCCTTAGCCTCCTCGAAGAAGAAAGGTTCATCGTCTTCTTCTACGGCATCCACAACAATATTTTCTTTAGGAGTTTCCACTGCTTCTTCTGTAAGTTCTTCAACAGCTTCTTCTGCGACTTCTTCCGCAACATCATCCAATTCAATAGTTTCCACGCCGTCTGCACTTACCACTTCAATGCGTCCGCCTTCAGGCACATCATCATCAAATTCAATTGCATCAATTGCACTGAATACTTCTTCTTCCGAAATACTTGAATCGCCGTGATGATGTTCTTCTTCCATACCCATCATCGCATCCATTGTCATCTCGGTAAAGAAATCATCATCGTCCTCATCCAAATAATCTACAACTTCTGCAGTCTCATCTTTTAAAACTTCCTCTTCCAAAGCATCTTCCGGGAACAATGCACTGTCTTCCACGTCTGATTCTTCCGATTCAGTTTCAACAGTTTCTTCAACCATTTCTGCAGTTTCTTCAGCCAAGCCTTCAACCACGAAATCATCATCTTCGTCATCTGCCAAAATATCAACAACTTCTGCTTCTTCTGCTACCGCATCCGTTTCTGCCGGTTCTTCTTCCCCAAGAATTTCTTCCACAACGGGGTCTTCCGCAGGCATAACCATACCGATATTCTCAGCTTTCACTACGGAATCGTTTTTATCGTTAAAAGGATCAATTACGCGCTGTACGGTACCGCCGCCGCTGTTCCATAAAGGTCTGAAACTATCTTCTTCCTCTTCCTCGGTAATAATGTGAGATGTTCCCACAGGTTCAGCAGAAGAATAAAAGCTCTCAATTCTACTGTTGAATGCAGGCATATCATTATCTTCCATAGCAACTTCTTTTACCTCTTCAACGATTTCCTCTGCTACAGCATCTTTCACTTCTTCTGCAGGCTCTTCGCCACCGATTACCTTTTCTACACTGCCCATAGCATTGCTGATGGTCCAGCCGGTTGTATTATTGCTTACAGGCTCTTCTTTCTTCTCTACATTTGCAGATACAGGAGTCCAGAAATCCTGACGTCTTTCTACCACAAATTCAGACTCGGGCGCTGTAATCACGTCCGCATCTTCTTTAATTTCTTTATACATCGAGAAGGGTTCTTCTGCTGTTTCACCAACAACTTCTTCTTTTACTTCCCCGTAAAAATCAGCCGCGGTTTCTTCATCTTTAGCGTCT
>JAGAQZ010000054.1 GCA_017622505.1 Lachnospiraceae bacterium | reverse complement strand
CTTTGAGCATTATGAAGCAACCCGATTGCAGATTATCGGTTTTGTGGAATACAAGTATATGATGTCTTTGTCTGAAGAGAGAAAAGAAGAAATCTATACCAAGCTTTTAAGCTATCCGATTCCCTGTATCGTGTTCTGTAGAGAACTTGAGCCGGATGAACTTTTCTTAAAGAAGGCAATTGAAAATAATGTTCCTCTTTTTAAAACAAAGAAGACAACCTCTGCTTTTATGGCAGAAATCATTCGTTGGTTGAATGTTAAATTGGCACCCTGCATTTCCGTACACGGCGTTTTGGTTGACGTTTACGGTGAAGGTGTATTGATTGTAGGGGAAAGCGGTATCGGTAAAAGTGAGGCTGCTTTGGAACTTGTAAAGCGTGGTCACCGTCTTGTTACCGACGACGTGGTAGAAATCCGTAAGGTAAGTGATGACACCATTATCGGTACTGCACCGGATATTACCAAGCATTTCATTGAAATCCGCGGTGTAGGTATTGTTGACGTTAAGACCTTATACGGTGTATCAAGCGTTAAGGATACCCAGAACATTGACCTTGTTATCAAGTTGGCTGACTGGAATAAGGATACGGAATACGACAGATTAGGTCTGGAAGAAGAGTATACGGAATACCTTGGTAAAAAGGTTGTTTGCCATAACATTCCCATTCGTCCCGGCCGTAACCTTGCGGTAATTTGTGAGTCGGCAGCGGTTAACCATCGTCAGAAGAAGATGGGTTACAATGCGGCACAGGAATTGTACCAGCGTGTACAGAATTCGTTGGCGAAGAAGCGTGAAGATGAAGATGACGATGAATAAGCCATAATGAATATATGTAATGTGTATGGTACAAAATGGCGATTTTTCAACCGATGATTTTATGGTGAAAAAGTGGCGACAAACCTATATGATATAAAAAGCGAAAAACAGGAGAAGAGAAAGATGAGTAAATTTGTATTTGGCGTTGATTTAGGTGGTACAACCGTAAAAATGGGTCTTTTTGATGCGGAAGGTACCGTTCTTGATAAGTGGGAAATCGTAACCGTAACAGAGAATGGCGGTTCACAGATTTTACCCGATATTGCAAACAGCATTCTTGCGAAAATGGGCGAGAAGAGCATTGATAAGGCTGACGTAATCGGCGTTGGTATCGGTGTTCCCGGTCCCGTGGATTCTCAGGGTGTAATCCATAAGGCAGCAAACTTAGGTTGGGGTGTATTCAACGTAAGTGAAACCTTAAGCGAGTTGGTTGGTCTTCCTGTTAAGTCCGGTAACGATGCAAATGTTGCGGCACTTGGTGAAATGTGGAAGGGCGGCGGCCAGGGTTATTCCAACATGGTAGCTGTTACTTTGGGAACCGGCGTTGGTGGCGGTATTATCATTGAAGGTAAGGTGCTTGCCGGTGCTACAGGTTCCGGCGGTGAAATCGGACATATTTGTGTAAATGAATCTGAAACCGAAGTTTGCGGTTGCGGTAAGAAGGGTTGCTTGGAGCAGTACGTATCTGCGACCGGTATTGCAAGACTTGCAAACATCAGACTGGCTAAAGACGATATGCCCAGTTCTCTTCGCGGATGTGCAATCTCTGCCAAGTCTGTATTCGATGCTGTAAAAGAAGGCGATGCCCTTGCAATTGAAGTAGCAGAAGAATTCGGTGAATGTCTCGGTAAGGCATGCGCAATGATTGCATGTGTTGTAAACCCTGATGTATTCGTAATCGGCGGTGGTGTAAGTAAGGCAGGCCCTGTGCTTTTAGATTACATTGTGAAGAATTATACTCCCAATGTATTCCACGGAAGCCGTGATACCAAGTTTGCGTTGGCAACACTTGGAAACGATGCCGGTATTTACGGAGCAGCTAAATTAGTATTAGAATAAGTAAATGTAAGGAAAGGTGGAAGGATTTTTCCACCTTCCTTTTGACGTAAAGAAGAAGTGGATAAGCAGTCATATTGATTTGTCTATGTTCATACAATGTAACTGTACAATGATTTGCTATGTAGCAACGGTGAAGGAAAGAGGTAGGCGTGAAAACGGAAGTTTATAAGCAATTGAGTGAGTTGCTTCCTTTGGCGGAGATTTTATATGATGAGCCTATGAGCAAACACACCACATTCCGGGTTGGCGGAGCGGCGGATGTTTTCGTTCGGATTGCTTCGGAAGAACAGCTGAAAGTTCTGATTCCGGAATTGGTAAAAAGTGAAATCCCTTACTATGTAATTGGCAAGGGAAGCAATCTTTTGGTAGGCGATAAAGGGTTCCGTGGCGTGGTAATCCAGTTGGATGAGGCGTTTGAAAAAATAAAAGTGAATAACAATATAGTTACCGCCTGCGCCGGTGCAAGCATGGCTAAAATTGCGAAAACTGCGTTGCAAAACAGCCTGACCGGATTTGAGTTTGCGGCAGGAATCCCCGGTTGTGTCGGTGGTGGAGTGATTATGAATGCCGGTGCCTATGGCGGTGAAATGAAAGATGTTGTTTCCAAAGTGCGTGTCTTATGCAAGGATGGTAATATCAAAGAATACACAAATGAAGCGATGAGTTTCGGATATCGTTTCAGCGCATTGAAGAATAAACCGGAATATATTGTTTTGGAAGTTGAGATAATATTAGAGCCGGGAAATGAAGAAGAAATTCTTGCGAAAATGCAGGATTTGGCGAAACGCCGTAAGGATAAACAGCCCTTGGAATATCCCAGTGCGGGCAGCACTTTTAAAAGGCCCGAAGGATATTTCGCAGGCAAATTAATCGGCGATGCGGGACTTAGCGGTTATTCGGTGGGAGATGCCGAAGTATCTGAGAAACACAATGGTTTTGTGATTAATCGCGGAAATGCAACGGCAGCAGACGTAAGAACCTTAATTGAGACAATCCAGTGCAAGGTTTATGAGCAGTTTGGTGTAAATTTGGAAAGAGAAGTTATTTATCTCGGAGAATTTTAAGATGAGCCGGATAAATGACGATAAAATACAAGGTGGTTGAAAGACCCCGGAAGGAGGTTTCCTATGAGATTTGTAATCGTAACAGGTATGAGCGGAGCGGGCAAACTTACCGCGCAAAAAATGATGGAAGATATGGGCTACTACTGCGTAGATAATCTTCCCGTGCCTTTGATTCCCAAATTTGTGGAACTGATTCTGGAACCCAGTCAGGAAATCACCAAAGTCGTGCTTGGTATTGATGTCCGCGCAGACCAGTCTTTTGATGATGTCATGACTGCTTTGGCGGATTTAAAGAGCAAGGGGTTTGCTTACGAAATTCTTTTTATGGAAGCAAGCGACGCTACTCTTATGAAACGTTACAAAGAAACCAGAAGAATGCATCCTTTGGCTATGGGCGGAAGAGTTGCGGACGGTATTGCCAAGGAACGTAAAATATTAGAGAAAATGAAGGCAGATGCTGATTATGTTATCGACACTTCCCATTTGCTTACCAGAGAATTAAAAGAAGAACTGGATCGTATTTTTATCAGTAATAAGGACTACAACAGCCTTATGGTAAATATCGTATCCTTTGGTTTTAAGCACGGAATTCCCGCGGATGTGGATTTGGTATTTGACGTACGCTTCCTGCCGAATCCCTTTTATATCGATGAGTTAAAATTAAAAACCGGAAATGATCAGGAAGTAAGAGATTATGTAATGAGCTTTCCGGAGGCGGGAGAATTTTTACAGAAATTAACAGATATGATTTCTTTCTTAATTCCCAATTATATTAAAGAGGGTAAAAATCAGCTGATTGTGGGCATCGGTTGTACCGGAGGCAAGCACAGAAGCGTAACTTTGGCGAACAAGTTATACGAACAGCTGAAGGATAAAGGTAATTATGGTTTGACGGTTTCGCACCGTGATGCATAACAGGAGAGAGATTATGTCATTTTCGCAGGAAGTAAAAGACGAGCTTGAGAAGCAGATTGGTCAGGCGCGTCATTGTCGTATTGCTGAGCTGGCAGTGATTCTTTTATGCTACGGACATGTTTCTACGACAAAAATAGGAAAAAAACAGTTAATTGTGTCAACAGAACAAGAAACAATTGTAAGAAAATACTTTACATTGTTGAAAAAAACCTTTAATATAGACAATAGCGTGTTAAAATCCGTTTTTTCGACAGAAAGCGCAGGACGCGTTTTTGAAGGCATTCTGGAGGACGAGGCCCTTATTGAGACGGTTTTGAAAGCTGTTAAGATGTGGGACGAGGAACGAAAGACCTTGTTAAAATGTGCAGACGTTTCGGAGGTGTTGCTGAAATCTGCCTGCTGTAAAAGAGCTTTTTTACGAGGTTGTTTTCTTTGCTCGGGTTCCATGAGTGATCCGCAGAAAGGGTATCATTTGGAATATCTTTGCGGAAACGAAGAAATGGCGAATCAGATTCTGAAGGTGATTGGCGACTTTGACGTAGAGGCCAAGATCGTACGCCGCAAGAAATACTATGTGGTGTATGTCAAAGAAGGTGCTTCTATTGTTGAACTTTTGAATGTTATGGAAGCCCACATCAGCCTGATGAATTTCGAGAACACCAGAATTTTAAAAGAAATCGGTAATAACACAAATCGTCAGGTAAATTGTGAAGCTGCTAACATTATTAAGTCAATCAATGCGGCGAACAAGCAGATTGCCGATATTGAAAAGATTCGTGATTTAAAAGGCCTGGACAGCCTGCCGGCACCGTTGCGTGAAATGGCGGAAGTCAGGTTGCAGTATCAGGATACACCATTGGGTGAGTTGGGGAAATATCTCGACCCGCCGATTGGGAAATCCGGCGTCAATCACAGATTAAGAAAATTAGGGGAAATAGCAGATAAACTTTAGTGATGAGTGCAAAACTTTGTTGGGGGACAGAGTGTGGTCATGTGTAAAGATAAGGAGGAAAGGACATGATTCAAAAGGATATTAAGATCAAATTGTCCGGCGGTTTGGAAGCGAGACCGATTGCAGTGCTGGTTCAGGTAGCAAGCCAGTATGACAGCACAGTTTACCTTCAGATTGATAACAAGAAGGTAAATGCAAAAAGCATCATGGGTATGATGAGCCTTGGTTTAAATACCGGTGAAGAAGTAACTGTTTTGGTTGATGGTGCCGATGAACAGGAAGCACTTGAGAATATTGAAAAGTACTTAAGCGGTGAAGAATAAAACACACATGAAAAGAGAACACACAAAAAGTGTTCTTTTTTCACGTTTTGGGCATAAATGGTTGTTAGGATACCTTTATGTAGGAGGCAAAATATGGAAATGAAAAAACTTTTATTAATATACAATCCGAAATCCGGCACGGGACGTATCAAAAGCAAATTGTCCGACGTGGTGGATATGTGTGTAAAGGAAGGCTATGAAGTAACCATACGTCCAACCCAGGCTAAATTGGATGCAATGGACTACGTTATTCAGAATGCAAACCGCTTTGATAAAATCATTTGCAGCGGCGGCGACGGTACTTTGGATGAAGTGGTAAAAGGCCTTTTGGAGAGTGGCGTTGATATTCCCATCGGTTACATACCTGCCGGCAGCACCAATGATTTTGCAGCAAGCCTTGGTATTTCTTCTTCGCCTTTGAAGGCGGCTAAAACGGCTGTGTACGGTAAGCCTTTTGCTTGCGATATCGGTAAGTTTAACGAGGATTATTTTGTCTATGTTTCGGCCTTTGGTATTTTAACGGAAGTATCATACGAGACGGACCAGAAAATCAAAAATGTACTGGGACATATGGCCTATGTGGGTGAGGCAATCCGAAGCTTTTCACCTGCGGCACTTAAGCCTTATAATATGAGCATTCTTGCCGGCGACCGAATGATTAAGGATGATTTTATCTATGGCATGGTGTCGAATTCTGCGTCTATCGGGGGAATGAAGATTCTGCCCGTAAACGAAATTGCTTTGGATGACGGCGAGTTTGAAGTGCTTCTGGTGAAGTATCCCAGAAGTATTGAGGAAATCAACATGATGGTTTCTTCCCTTCTGGCACAGGACCCGGATCCGAATTACATTTACTATTTTAAAACGTCTCACCTGGAGGTTCATTCCGAAGAAGAGGTGGCCTGGACTTTGGATGGCGAAAACGGCGGTATCCATAAGGATGTGGAGATTCGCAATATTGGAAAGGCATTCCGGATTTGTGTACCGGAGAAAAATAAGCAACCATATAAACAAAGATTGTAACCCTTGAGGTATGATGTTATAATTAATATGTCGACGGACAAGGGGGTATGTTATGGCAGAAAAAGTATCGTATAAACAGATATGGGAAGTGATTCAATTGCTGGATAAGTGTAGTGCCGATGATGTAATTGCTTCTTTTTCTATTGATGATTTGAGCGGTATTAATACACTTGTAAAAAGTTATTCAGAAAATTATGCCGAGCAGATTGAGGGGGCTTTTGAACAAATCAAATCAGCAGGTGATGACGTTTTAACGCGCGGAAAAAAGATTGGTGAATGGATTACAAAATCCAAAAGTGTCTGTGCTATGAAGTTAAGTATTGCATTAAATGGAATGGAAAATGAAGAGATTCTGGAAGTGGTGGAAATTTTGGAATTTTATCTTGATACAGAACTGACAGATAGTGTTAAGGCATTGGGATTATATAATACTGCGGCAACTTTTGCGTCAAGAGATGCGGAACTTTGTTATGAGTTGCAGACAAAATCATTTGAATTGTATCCGGAACTGGCTACTGTGTTTGGGATAGATTATGTATATCAACCGCAATTGATTAAAGATAGGTATTTTGACACATGTCCAATTTGCGGTGGGGAAGAATCCCATGGGCTTTATTGTGTTCCGCAGTTTGTGGGATTAAAAACAGGAAGCTGTCTTGCACCGATTAAGTTGTGGAAAAAATGTCATGATTGTGGTAATTTATACGCTTATAATTTTCCGGTAACAGAGATGGGGGAGATGAACGGACACTATACCAAAAAGTCGACATATTCCGTGATTGAGCCACGGTATGGTCTTCGAGTATATTCGGATATTTTTAATAAGTGTAAACAGTATACAAGTGGAAATAAGTATCTTGAAATCGGTATTGGCGGTGGCGAAATGATTGCCGCAGCAATGGAGATGGGGTATGATGTGGATGCAGTAGAAATCTGTAAAGAAGATTGCGAAAAAGTATCATCAGTGTTAGGCATTGATATAAAGTGGTGTGATTTTATACAATATGAAAATGATAAGACATATGATTTGATTATTATGGGCGATGTTTTGGAACATGTGTCTGAACCAATTACGGCACTGAGCAAGGCTGTATCTATGTTGAATACCGGTGGGGTTCTTTGGTTATCTACTCCGAATTACAACAGTGGATTTACAAGATTGAAGAAGTTTACGGATGCGATGTGGAATCAGAAGAATCATTTTACATATTTTTCTTATGAAACGTTACTTCCGTTTTTGGAAGCGGTTGGACTTGAAGTAAAACGATATGATATAAGTAATCGATTTAATGGTTCAATGGAACTGTATTGTGTGAAGAAATAAAAGAAAATACGACGAAAGGTGAGGTTATACAACCTTGCCTTTTTATTTTAAAATCCGTCCTTGTTACATTTTCACAACGCTTTTATGGAAACAATAACCAAAAACCATCTGAAAAAATAACAAATTTGCATAAAAAAGTTGTAATATTCAGTGGATTTTACTGTGAAAATGTATTAAAATGTAGATTAGAATTTGGGGAAAACAGCGAAAGGTATTTCGTGTGTTACATTGGAGGTTACTTTTATGATATCAAATCAGATTTTACAGAGCACCATCGATGGCATCAAGGGGATAGCCCGGGTGGATTTGACTGTGGCGGATGTGGACGGAAAGGTGATTGTGACTACACATATGAGTGCGCCGAATTTGGCAGGGGCAATCATTGAATTTGCCAAGTCGCCGGCGGATAGCCAGGAAATCCAGAACAGCCAGTTTTTTAAGATTTATGATGAGCAGCAGTTGGAGTATGTGCTGATTTCGGCAGGCGCAGGAGAGAATTCCTACACTGTAGGTAAAATGGCAGCGTTCCAGATTCAGAGTTTGCTGGTTGCATATAAAGAGCGTTTTGACAAGGATAATTTTATCAAGAACTTATTGCTTGATAATCTGTTATTGGTGGATATCTACGGACGCGCCAAGAGATTGCATATCCAGACGGATGCAAAGCGCGTGGTTATGATTGTGGAAACCGAAAGCGGAAGGGACAACAACGCCCTTGAACTTGTGAAGAATGTTCTTGGAAATAACAGTAAAGAATTCGTTACTGCGGTAGATGAGAACAATGTTGTTATCGTAAAAGATTTGGCGGATGAGCAGACCAATCGCGAAATCGACAAGACTGCCAAAGGTATCGTAGCGTTCCTGCAAAAAGAAGGATTGAAAGATGTACATATTGCATACGGAACCAGCGTAAACGAAATTAAGGATGTGAGCCGTTCTTACAAGGAAGCGAAGATGGCACTGGATGTAGGTAAGATTTTCTTTAACGAGAGAAGTGTGATTGCCTACAGCGAGCTTGGCATCGGACGTTTGATTTATCAGTTGCCGATTCCTTTGTGCAAAATGTTTATTAAAGAAATTTTTGACGGCAAGAGCCCCGATGATTTCGATGAAGAAACTTTGGTTACCATTCATAAGTTCTTTGAGAATAGTTTGAATGTATCCGAGACTTCAAGACAGTTGTTTATCCATAGAAATACCTTGGTATATCGTTTGGATAAATTACAGAAGAGCACAGGCCTTGATTTGCGCGTGTTCGAAGATGCAATTACTTTTAAGATTGCGTTGATGGTTGTAAAATATATGAAGTATATGGAAAGTTTTGAGTATTAGAATGGTTCTTTATTCAAGATGCGTTAAATTTTAGATTTGAATAAAAGAGGAGAATAAAATGGCGAAAGATACTAAGAAGAAGCGAAAAGGGAGTGCTGAAGCCGAAGGGGAGAAGTATGCAATCTGTCTGGAAGGCGTAAACAAGGCGTATGAAGACGGCGTTCCTGCTTTGACAGATATTAATTTGAAAATCGTACCCGGCGAATTTGTGTTTATTGCAGGTGAAACCGGTTCCGGTAAGTCTACATTGATTAAGCTTCTGTTAAGAGAATTGAAAGCAGACAGCGGAAGCATTAACGTATGCGGTTATGATTTGATGCGAATTAAGAGAAGAGAAGTTCCGAAATTCCGTAGAAACTTAGGCGTTGTATTCCAGAACTTCCGTCTTTTAAAAGAGCGTAACGTATATGATAACGTAGCATTTGCCCAGAGAATTATCCAGAAATCCGAACGTGATATCCGTAAAAACGTTCCCAGCATTTTATCGGCAGTAGGTCTTGCGGGCAAGTATAAGGCGAAACCCAAGCAGCTGTCAGGAGGTGAGCAACAGCGTGTTGCACTGGCACGTGCGTTGGTAAACAAGCCGTCCATTCTTTTGGCGGATGAACCTACCGGTAACCTTGACCCTAAGAATACCACGGATATTATGCACCTGTTAGAGAAAATCAACCAGAATGGGACAACTGTAGTAGTAGTA
Source organism: Lachnospiraceae bacterium (assembly GCA_017622505.1). GTDB lineage: Bacteria > Bacillota > Clostridia > Lachnospirales > Lachnospiraceae > UBA3766. Next base: position 4,931 of record JAGAQZ010000054.1, on the reverse strand, counting down.
ACCCACAACCGTGAAGTTGTTAACTTGATGCAGAGACGAGTGGTTACTTTGAGAAAAGGTGTTATTGTAAGCGACGAGGAAAAGGGTGGATATATTGATGAAGATTAGTACATTTTTTTATACATTAAGACAGGGAATTATTAATGTATTCCGAAATAAATGGTTTACCCTGGCGTCCTTAGCGACCATCAGTGCCTGCCTTTTTATTTTCGGTATTGCATATTCTCTTTTGGTAAATTTCCAGCATATGGTAAAAACTGCAGAAGAAGGCGTGTCTATCACCGTCTTTTATGATGAGGGCTTGCCCCAGGAAGAAATTGATTTAATCGGTGCGCAGATTGAAGCACGTACGGAAGTGTCGAAGGTAGTTTTCGTATCGGCAGATGAAGCCTGGGCTGAATTCTCGGCGGAACTGGGCGAAGCTGCGGAAGGAATTACTGAGAATCCTTTGGTAAATTCAGCGAATCATGAAGTGTATTTGAATGACGTGTCGGCACAGGCCCATCTTGTAAAATACATTGAACAGATTGAAGGTGTGCGTAAGGTGAATCAGTCAGAGTTTACGGCGAATCTTTTTACAGGTGTGAATTCCTTGGTAACTTACGTGTCAATCGGTATGATTGCCATTCTTTTATCTGTATCCGTATTCTTAATCAGCAATACGGTAACCATTGGTATTTCGGTGCGTAAGGAAGAAATTACGGTTATGAAGTACATTGGTGCGACAGACTTCTTTGTACGTGCGCCTTTCGTATTCGAAGGTATGATTATCGGTTTGATTGGTTCGGCACTTCCTTTGGTATTGCTTTATTATATCTATGAAGTGGCCCTTAAGTTTTTGGCAGAGAAGTTTGCATTCCTTTCGAGTCTTTTGGTTACATTACCGGTGTGGGATGTTTTTGTGGTGTTGATTCCGGTGTCATTGGTAATCGGTGTTGGCATTGGTTTCTTCGGAAGTTTCTTTACGGTTAGAAAACATTTAAAAGTTTAATGTTAGGAATTTAGGAACAGAATGAATAGAAGAGTTAAAATTGTTGTAAAAGGAATTTTAGTTTGTCTTGTATTTCTTGCCGTGGTTTTCGTTTCGGACAGAGAAGTATCCGCAAATCGTATTTCTGAATTAGAGGCCAGCATTCAGGCCAAAGAAGCGGAGATTGATGCTGCGGAAAAGGAGAAGAAAGAGTTGACGGCCGGCTTAACCAATGTGGAGAAGGTTAAGAAGGAATTGGAGAAGAGCAAGGCAAATCTGACGGCGTATGTTCAGGAACTGGACAAGACGGTAACGGATATTCAGACCAAAATCGAAACCCTTACCGGGCAGATTGCAGAGAAAGAAGCTGAAATTGAGAGGACGAAACTGGAACTTGCCGAGGCGGAGCAAGATGAGGCAGACCAGTATGCGGCCATGCAGAATCGCATGCAGAGTCTTTATGAGCAGGGGGATACCTACTATTTGGAGCTTTTGTCCGAATCCGGAAGCTTTGCGGATTTTTTGAATAAGCTGGATTACATTGAACAGTTATCACAATATGATAACAATCTGCTGATAGAATATCAGGGCGTGGTAGAATATGTTAGTCTTTGTAAGGCGAAGCTTGAGGTGGAACAGGAAGTTTTGAATGAAACCAAAGCGGCAGCAGAGGCGGAACAGCGCGCTATGGAAGAATTGATTAAAGAAAAAGAAGCCGAAATTTTTGCTTTTGAAAATGATATTGCTAAGAAAGAAGAAATAATTGCAGCGTATGAGGCTGAAATTGCAGAGCAGACTTCGGTGATTGAGGCCTTGGAAGCGGCTGTGGCTGCAGACCGGGCTGATTTGTGGGGAGAGCGTGTTTACAACGGTGGTATGTTTTGTTGGCCGGCGCCTTCTTATACGAGAATCTCAGATGATTACGGTTATAGAAATCATCCTATTCTGAATGTGCAGCAGTTCCACACTGGTGTGGATATGGCGGCGCCGGGTGGTACGCCGATTCTTGCGGCATACGATGGTGCGGTTGTGCAGGCGGCCTACAATTCTTCAATGGGAAATTACGTTATGATTGATCACGGTAGCGGATTGTATACCATCTACATGCATGCGCAGAAACTAATGGTAAGTGCAGGTGATGAGGTGAGCCGTGGAGAGCAGATTGCAACCGTAGGTACAACCGGACGAAGTACCGGTAATCACTTGCATTTCAGCGTGCGATTGAACGGTAGCTATGTAAGTCCTTGGGGATACATCAGCAAGCCGTAAGGCTGCTTGGAAAATATATTGCGAGTAATAATGTTTTATAATTTATAATAAATTTTAAAAGATGAAGGTGCTTGCAGAAAGAAGATAATTATGACAAATAAAGATAAAATCAAATATTTTGCGTCTGGTATTTTGGTAGCAACATTGTGGTTTCTGGTAATTGGTGGAATTTGTCTCTTAATCAGTAGCGGTGTAATTGGCGGAAAGAAAGATACCGGTGACGGCGGTGCCGTAACAGAAGCAAATATCGAGAAAATTGAACATTTTCAGCGTTTGTTGGAAACATACTATTATGAGGATGTTCCCAAAGAGGATTTGGCAGACGGTGTTTTATACGGCTTGATGGAAACCGTAGGTGATCCTTATACCTGCTACTATTCGGTAGAGGAAATGGAAGAATTAACGGCGGATATTGAAGGTATTTTCCACGGAATCGGCGCATATTTGGAGATGGACTACGATAAGGGATATGCGAAAATCAGTGGCATCATTGATGGGACGCCCGCCAGTGAGTCTGATATCCAGGTGGGCGATTATGTTGTGGAAGTCGATGGTACAGATACCTATGAAATGACTTTAACGGATGTGGTTGCAATGATTCGCGGTGATGAGGGAACGAAAGTAACATTAACCTTGAATCGTAATGGCCAGGAAGTGGAAGTTACGGTTACACGTCAGAACATTGAAACACCTACCGTAAAATATGAGTTACTGGAAAATGATATTGCATATATCACTGTTACGGAATTTGATGATGTGACAACTTCGCAGTTTGTGGAGGCGTTGGCGCAGATGGATTTAGATAATGCCAAGGGGTTAATTCTTGATTTGCGTGGTAATCCCGGCGGTAATTTATCTACTGTAGTTGAAATGTGCGAATTAATGTTACCGGAAGGTATGATTGTTTACACGGAAGACAAATATGGAGTGCGTAATGAATATGAGTGCGATGGAAAGCATAAATTTGATTTGCCGCTGGTAGTCTTGATTGACGGTGCTTCTGCCAGTGCTTCAGAAATTATGGCAGGTGCAATCAAGGATTACGAGCTTGGCACTTTGGTGGGAACCACAACCTATGGCAAGGGTATTGTGCAAAAAATCTTTGCTTATGATGATGGTTCAGCGGCAAAGATTACCGTAAGTAAGTATTACACGCCAAACGGATATAACATTCATGGTGTAGGAATTGAGCCTGACGTAGTAGTGGAATTCGATGCGGATTTGTATTTGGAAGATAAGACTGACAATCAGCTTGAGAAGGCGATTGAAGTGATTACGGAAGAAATTAACGGATAAGATTTTATAATGTGAGAAGAAAGACAGCATTTTGATTCTAAGGAATCGGGATGCTGTTTTTGATATGGGAGAAATAAAAAATCCTTCACTTTCCACTATACATTTTCGTAAAATGTGTTATACTATACAAGAATGTATGTTCGATAAAATCAAAATGTACGAATCGGAAGGATTATTTCATAGAGAAATTATTTGCAGGCTAAACTGAAAGATTTGTTTGCGAGAAGTTGAATTAACAGTTAGGAAGAAAAAGTATGGATCAGTTTATTTTACATTCCGAATATCAACCAACGGGTGACCAGCCACAGGCAATCGAGCAATTGGTCAAAGGTTTTAGGGACGGTAATCAGTTCCAAACGCTTTTGGGTGTTACGGGTTCCGGTAAAACTTTTACAATGGCCAATGTGATCGCGGCATTGAATAAGCCTACGTTGGTTATTGCCCATAATAAGACTCTGGCAGCGCAGCTTTACGGAGAGTTCAAGGAATTCTTCCCGGAGAATGCGGTGGAGTATTTTGTGTCCTATTACGATTATTATCAGCCGGAAGCGTACGTGCCTTCCAGCGATACTTATATTGCCAAGGATTCGTCCATCAATGAGGAGATTGATAAGTTGCGTTTGTCAGCAACTGCATCGTTGGTGGAACGTAAGGATGTTATCGTTATCGCATCGGTGTCTTGTATCTATGGTTTGGGAAGCCCTGATGATTATATGGATATGATGGTTTCTTTGCGTCCGGGGCAGCAGAAGGATAGGGATGAAGTAATTCATGAGTTGATTCAAATTCAGTATGAGCGCAATGATATGGATTTGAACAGAGGGTGTTTCCGTGTGCGTGGCGATGTGTTGGAAGTGGCACCTGCGCAGGGCGGACAGTATATTATCCGTATTGAATTTTTTGGTGATGAAATTGACCGAATTTCAGAAGTGGATCAGTTGACCGGTAAGCCACATGCCACTTTGGAACATATTGTAATTTTTCCGGCATCGCACTATGTGGTTGCACCGGAGAAGATGCAGAAGGCTTGCGAAAGTATCGAAGCTGAGTTGAAAGAACGAGTTACCTTCTTTAAGGGTGAGGATAAGTTGTTGGAGGCACAGAGAATATCGGAGCGTACAAATTTTGATATTGAAATGCTTCGTGAGACCGGTTTTTGTTCGGGAATAGAGAACTATTCAAGACATTTAAGCGGTGCGGCACCGGGGGAACCGCCCCATTGTCTTCTGGATTATTTTAAAGATGATTTTCTGATGATTGTAGATGAGTCCCATATTACAATACCGCAGGTGGGTGGTATGTTTGCGGGGGACCGTTCACGTAAGAATACCTTGGTGGATTACGGATTCCGTTTACCGTCGGCACTGGATAACAGACCTTTGTGTTTCGAAGAATT
>JAGAQZ010000053.1 GCA_017622505.1 Lachnospiraceae bacterium | reverse complement strand
TTGATTACACGAAATTTGAATACCGATTTTACGGCGGCTAGAATGATTGGCTATCTTTCACATTATTCTTATCTTCCGGAAGGCGAATTGGTGGATGAGATGTTGTCGATTCTTAGTGACCGTAATGCAATTATGCAAAAGAAAGAGTCAGAGAAAGCGCAAGCTGCATTAAATGAATTGTACAGAGTCGGATTTGCTTCGGACGAAGATGAATAATTTGCGGTTATTAACCATTCACGTATAAAAGTTTGGCAGAGGAAAATTTTATATGTACTTAAAGAACAAAGCAATTCTTATTTATAAAATTAAAAATGTGATATTTAATGTGATTGGTTGCCTTTGGGTTTTGGTGTCAACGTGGAATATTTTATCCCTAATCAGTACCTATTGGAATGATTGGGAAACTGTATTCTATGCAAATTCTTTTTGGGGAAGCGTGATTCGACTTCCCATTGCTGCAATTCTGTTACTGATTGCGGGCATATCCAAGCGTTGGATCGAAGATGCGGTGTTTTATTCCGGCTATTTTGAAGGGAATTTGGATGGCTATGTTTCCTTTACGGAGTTAGAAAAGACTACAGGAATTCCTTCTTGGTGGATTCGGGTTCAGTTAGGTTTTTTTCCGCTGCTTTATATGAAAAATTATAAAGTACAAAGTGTTAATAACAAGGCAACGATTGTATTAAATAGCAAAACGACTACCTGTGAATGCCGAAACTGCGGTGCAATCATTGAAAAAAAAGAATATTTTACGGGAAGTTGTAAATATTGCGGAAGTTCGGATTTGTTTGCAAGGGTTTTAACCAAGGATGGCTTTTACAGTATTTCCAATGAGAGAGCAAAGGAAAGCCATAATATCAGTTTTTATAATAAAAAAAGCTATCCTTTCATGAAGTTGTTATTTTTAGCCGGACCTATGATGGGTGTTGCGGTTATTGTAATTTGCCTTTTCATGAGTCTTGATAATGCTTCTAAGGTAAATGATGAGGATTATATCAAAGAATATCAATATGAGATGATTGAATCCGGTCAGGCACCGCCTACTGCAGAAAACATTCAAAATGATTTGAAGGATTTGGTCATTATGGGCATTATGACTATGCTGGTGTTAACGCCTGTGGTGATCATTGCTTTTACACGATCAAACAGTGTTATGATACTTGAGCCCTGCGGATATTTTTTTGAGAGATGTAAGCAGCCTTTTGTGAATATTATGGAGGTTCCCATTGTTCGCAAAAAGATGTATCCAAGTATGGGGATTCGAACAATCCGCCGCGCCATGCGCTTTGGATACCTGAAAAATTGTACCTTGGATATGAATGAAGGCAACCTGCGTGTTGCCCTTGCACGCAAAATTGTAAAAGATGCCTGCCCGCATTGCAATGCGCCTATTGTCGGGGCGGTGGATGCAAATTATACCTGTAAATATTGCGGTAAGACCATTATGGGTGTTGTTGAGAAAAAATAGTATTCTTTTGCGACTTAGTAAACCCCTGTCTGGTGTTATATATGTAGATATAATTGGGTTGTCGTAAGAAATGACAAACTTCACAGGTGTTTTATAGGAGGAATAATATGATCTTAGGAATTAATCAGACATCATCAGTAAAGGTAAACAGATTTGAAATCAGCAAGGATAATCAGGTGATTTACACCGCAGATGCACCCTGGGGACCTATTCATTTGAAAGAGTTTCATTTGATGGATGCACAGGGTAATATGATTTATACTACGAAGTATGAAACGGCACAGAATATGGTATCCCAGTTCTTGCCTTACAATTATTTGTTTACCGGGGACCAGGAATTTGAACGCTATGGTGTTGTTGATATGAGTGGTAATGAAGTTGGTGCCTTTTATCTTGAGAAGACCGCTATTTTAAAAGCGCAAATTTGCCTGGAATATTTCGGAAAGTTGATTGTAGGTTACAGAAGAGTACTTGGTACTATGGAATATGTAACCTTTTATGACGGCGAAAACATTGTTGGCCAGTTGACCAAATCTAATAGGGTAATTGCTGACAATAAAGACAACTATATGATCCATTTTGTGGACGGATATGAGAGTCTGGAAGCGGTTCTTGCTTTCTTTGTAATTTATTATGATTACAGATATTACAATAATACAGCCAAGGCACATAAGGGCGTAAAATACGTATATAAGAAGAGTTACGACAGAAATATTGATAAATACGATCCGGATTTTATCAGAAGAAACTTTGGAGAAGAAGAAACTGCCCGTATGGATGCCTTTTTTGAAGAAAGCGTAAAGAAGGCAAATCCTATGAATATGAAGGTATTCTGGATTATTTTTGGTTCCTGCTGGGCTGTTGGAATTATTATTACATTGATTGTGCTTTTTGCCACCGGCGTTCTGTATTTGCCGTTTATTTGGTAAATGCATAATAAATGTTTATTGATGTAAGATGGATATTGTTTTCTGTATTTTTGACAGATATTTTTGTTTGTAATTTTGAAATATGATTTTTTATGAAAGGACACATCGGATAAATGCCTGAAATTAAGTTACTGGATAGTCAGACAATTGATAAAATTGCTGCCGGTGAAGTGGTAGAAAAGCCTGCCAGCGTGGTAAAAGAGTTGGTGGAAAATGCTATGGATGCCGGGGCGAAGGCGATTACCGTGGAAATCAAAGGCGGTGGTATTGATTTGATTCGTATTACCGACGATGGTTGCGGTATTGATGCAAGCCAGTTGCCTAAGGCTTTTCTTCGTCATGCGACCAGTAAAATTGAATCTGATGCGGACCTTTTTTACTTACAGACTTTAGGGTTCCGTGGCGAGGCGCTTGCCAGTATTTCTGCGGTTGCGCAGGTTGAAATGATTACCAAAACGAAAGATTCCTTAACCGGAACACGTATTGTGATTGAAGGCGGTGTGCAGAAGGAATTGGAAGAAATCGGCGCCCCTGACGGAACCACGATTCTGGTGCGTAATCTCTTTTATAATACACCGGCAAGAAAGAAGTTCTTAAAGTCTGCTATGACAGAAGGAACCCATATTGTTGAATTAATGCAACATATGGCACTTAGTATGCCGGCAATGTCTTTTAAACTTGTGGTAAATAATGCTGTGAAGTTCCATACTTCCGGTAACGGCGATTTAAAAGAAGTAATTTACCGTATTTACGGACGTGATACTACGAAGGCGTTGATTCCAGTTAAAGTGGAGCAGGACGGTATTACAATAGAAGGATATCTTGGAAAGCCTGAATTATCCCGCGCAAACCGCGCTTTTGAGAATTATTTCGTGAACCGTCGGTATGTGCGCAGTAATTTTATATCAAAAGGGATTGAAGAAGGTTACAAAGGTTTTATGATGCAACATCAATTTCCTTTCTGTGTGCTACATATCAATGTGGATACTACGGCGTTGGACGTAAATGTGCACCCGACTAAAATGCAGGTTCGTATGTCGAATCAGGAGCAGTTGGTGCGCACACTTGTGGACAGTATTCATAACAGTTTAAGCGGTAAGGAAATGATTCCG
>JAGAQZ010000052.1 GCA_017622505.1 Lachnospiraceae bacterium | reverse complement strand
CCGTTTCAGTAAGTTTATCCAGTTTGTGGATTACAGTGAAATCGAGTTATATGATATCTTTGCGTTGTATTGCAGAAAGCAGGATTACATTTTGGCGGAAGGCACCAAACAGGTTATTCTTGATAAAATCCGTAATATGAAGGAAATCAATATGCAGCATTTTGCAAATGCACGAACCATGCGAAACTACTTTGAACGCGTAATTTCCAATCAGGCGAACCGTATGATTGAAGAGTACGGTTTGGGCGAAGATGAGAATGCGTTGATTACCATTACGGCGGCTGATTTATAAAATTGAGTATGGAAGATTAAAATACTGAAGAGGCAAAGAAAACCGTAATTTGTAGTACATAAGCATAAAAATGGCATTATCAAATTTATAGTTTTTTATAACATATTTATGTTATTGAAAAGGCACAAAAAATGCAAATTTTGTGCCTTTTTTGTGCCTTTGCGGACTTGCGTATCTTGTATATGCTATTTTAAAAATATATAATTATAATAGGGATTCGGTGATGAATTCATACATCTTTAAAACGGAAGGATGGTGAAAAAATGAGTCATATAATGTGTAGTGACGGTTTTGGTAAATTCATGGAAATCATTACAAACTGTGAAGTAGGTTTGGAGACATTGGAAGACCAGATTGGTGAGGCACTTTTGCACGTGCAGGAAGAATTGCATCTTGGCAAAGCGGCTATGGTTATGGAAGTGCGTCCTAATATGTATCAGCCTCACGGGCGTTCGATTTGCCATGACTTTTTTACTCATGAGAAGGGTTATGCAACCGAAGAGTTTAAGATAGATTATGAGACAAGCAATAAGGGCGTTTTCCATATGATTTTTCATGCGGAATTCGGCTATGCTTGGAATGAAGAAGAGAAGAAGGCAATTAACACATTATCCCATGCAATTTATGCGGCCATGAGACGTGCGCGCTTGAAAGAGTTAGTGGACCGCGCCATGATGACGGACAGCATGACTATGGTAAGTAACACCTCCGGCATGAAGCGTTTCCTTGCGCAGGCAGTTGTTAAGAATAACCTGGCGCTATACAACTGTGTTTTTATGAATATTAAGAATTTCAGATACTATAATCAGAAGGTAGGTTCGGCGCAGGGCGATGAATTGCTTCGCTTGTATGCGTCTAAAATCAGTGATTTCCTTTTACCGGATGAAAATATTACCCGTATGGGCGGTGATAATTTTATCGTGTTTGTTAAGAAGGAGCGTATGGGTGCGTTCTTCGAACGGACCAATAAAATTACCATTCAGCTGTGGATTGATAATCAGCCGATGTCTATGGAAGTCGAGACAAGAATGGGTATTTATGATATAGTCCCCGGGGATAATGCGGATGATGCGTTGAACTGTGCGACCATCGCGTTAAGCTATGCAAGGCAGCAGAATGCAAAGAATGTGGTCTGGTTTGAGAAGAAGATGCGCGATACGGATTTGATGGCGCAGGATATATCCATTGCATTCCCGAAAGCGTTAAAACAGGGCGATATGATTGTTTACTATCAGCCGAAGGTTAGTCTTAAGGACAATTCCTTATGCGGATGCGAGGCTTTGGTTCGCTGGGTGCGAGATGGTTTGATTGTACCTCCGATGGATTTTATTCCGGCTTTGGAGCGTGAAGGAACGATTTGTGACTTAGATATGTATGTATTTGAGAAGGTATGTAAGGATATCCGCAGATGGCTGGATCACGGTATGAAGCCTGTGAGAGTATCCGTAAACTTTTCGAAGTTGCATTTTAAGGATGAAAGATTTGCGGAGCACATTTTAGATATCATACATAGACAGGGTATTCCGGCAACTTACATTGAAATAGAGTTGACGGAGGCTTCTGGTTTTGAAAGCTTTGATAATTTCGTTGAGTTCAGTAAAATAATGCGCGACAACGGCATTGAGGTATCCATTGATGACTTCGGAACAGGATATTCGTCTTTGAATGTTCTGAAGAAACTGGATGTGGATATTATCAAGTTGGATAAATCTTTTATCGATACCATTCGAAATGAAGATGTACAGGATGAGGTATTTATCCGAAATATCGTTAATATGATTAATGAGCTTGGTATGCGTGTCGTGGCAGAAGGCGTGGAAACCGATACGCAGGTAGAATTCTTAAAGAAGATTGACTGTGCAGCGGTTCAGGGCTATTACTATGACAGACCGATGCCCAGAGACCGTTTCGAGGACCGCCTCCTGGAGAAGAGAGTTTATTAGGATTGTGTATGGTGTTCTAAATCATTACAATATTTTATAAAAGAGTAAAAGAATCAAATCCCCACAAGTTGTGAAGCTTGTGGGGATTTTGTCGTGATTATACTGTGCCTGTAACACGAAGGACGGTAACGCCGGGAACTATTGTCCACTGGCCGGTTGTGGGGTCTTGTGTATAAGTTGCTGCAGGAACGGTAATTTCGCCGGCAACTGTCTGGAATAAACCTGTTGTAGTATTATACGTATAATTTGCAGGTGAAGTCCAAGGAGTGGAATTATAGGTAACTGCAATCGGATTTAAGATCGGGTTGAAGGTATCTGTCACGACAACATTATCAGCTGCTGTTGCGGGGATGCTGCCGGTATTCTGGATGACGAAGGTGTAAGTGATTTCGCCGTTATCAACCACTGTATCAGGGCAAATGGATTTGCTGATGGTTAAGTCTAATTCGGAAGCGGCTGTGATGGTGTCTGAGACTGTGATGTCTGTTGTGAGACCGTCGCCACTGATAACCGCTACATTTGTAATGGTGGATTCTAAGCTAAGGGGTGCAAACTGATTAACACTTGCCTGATATACAACAAGGACATTGCCGTTTGCAGGAACGGAAAGACCTGTAATCGTCAAGGGATTTGTGTCGGCGACTGTGGGCGCGGGCTGAAGAACACCGTTGCTGTAGTAGCGGACAGAACCACTTTCATAGGTTAAGGGAACCAAAGTCTGCGTGTTAAAAGTATAAGCACCTAAGTTATCTGTAACAGTTAAGTCTGTCAACGCATTGGAGCCTGCGTTTACGATGCTGACAACGTAAGTGATGGAATCGCCTGATTCATAAGTTGAAGGTAAGGCTGTTTTGGTAGCAGAAAGCACTTCTACCAATTCGCCGGTAACAATGTTGGAATCTATAATGGTATCATTATAAGATAAGGTAGCCTGATTAAAAAATGTAGCCATTTTATATCCTCACTTTAATATTATATTAATCTCTTTGATATATCATATGAAGAAAGGCTTGACGAGTGACACTTTTTCTTGGAAAATGATAAAAGGGGTATAATGCTATGGAAAGCTACTTTACCCGCGGAGGATGAAATGAAGGAAAGAATATCTTCTGTTATCAAAAGTTTTTTGACAGCATATGCGCTGACGGCTGTTTTTCATATGTCGTTACAGAGAGAACATTACGGCGACACAATCGATTTCATTATTGCATCGATTTATGAGTTGCTGGGGACATACAATTTCACATTTATTCTGATTGGCGTGCTTGCCTTTTTCTGCTATGAGAAACATCGTCTTCGCAAGATGAAAACTGGGCTGCATAGCAATTTGATTGCGGCTTTTTGGGCAGGGAGTCTGCTGCTCGGTAACAGTTTTTTGGCTACAGACAGCTGGGACTATTGTTTCGGCAGTCTTGTGAATTTCTTGAAAACGGCAGTGGCTTTTAGCGGATATTTTATGATGTTCGGCGTGCTGGTGGATTTCATATTTGAAGGGCTGGAAACCGGTAAAATCCATTCGGAGAAGAAGCATTTCTTTACGAAGCATGCCTTCCGGAAGTGCTTTGGCATTCTTTCGGCAGTTTATATGGTTGCGCTGTTATTAAGTTTTCCGGGAAACCTTTGCTGGGATGTAATCGGGCAGATTGAGCAGGTTACCGTGGAAGGAAATGGCTTTAGCGAGCACCATCCGCTGATGCATACGCTTTTGGTCGGTGGCCTTGTAAAATTGGGCGAAACGGTCTTTGGTTCGCCGGAGACCGGGTTGTTTCTGTATATGCTGGTGCAGAATGCGATGTTAATTTCAGCACTTTCTGCGACGATTGCGGTGCTTGCAAAACGCAAAGTAAAATTCGGTATTTTATTGACGTTGTTAATCATATATTGCATCTCGCCGATTTATTCAAATCTTGCCAGTACGGCAATTAAGGATGTGCCTTTTACGGCATTTGTAATAGGTTATTTGATTTGTCTGGCACTGTTGCTGGAGAAGCCTGAGAGGGTTTCGAAACCTAAGTTTGTGGTTGTCTTTGTGCTGATTCAGATTGGTACGGTTTGGATGAGAAATAATGGGCTTCCATTGATTGTTATATGCGGTGTGGCAGCAGTGATTTATTTGTGGAAAAAGTACGACTGGAAGAAGAGACTTCTTAGCATTGCCACTGTGGTTGTGGCAGGTGTGTTGATTGCTAAATTGATTACCATGGCGGTGGCGGCTTTGCTTGGGGCTAAGGCCGGCGGTAAGGCAGAGATGTTTTCGCTGCCGATGCAGCAGACGGCGAGATATCTTACGGAATGTAGCGATACGTTAAGTGCTACGGAGCGTGAGGGAATCGAGGGTGTTTTTGGTGATGTAGAAGTTGTTGCGGAAGCGTATCATCCGAACTCTGCGGATTATGTCAAAGCCTTGTTTGATAACAGCGCGCCTATGGAAGATGTATTGGCTTATTTTAAGGCTTGGTTTATTGGGCTTTGCAAGGAACCGCTTATTTATTTGGAGGCTTTCGGTAATCATGTATATGGTTGGTTTACGCCGGGAGTCACCAGTGCTTTGCGCTATGAGACACAATATGATGTCATTGGTCAAGGAATGTTGTTTGCGGATGCAGATAAAGTAATGATTTTTATCTATCGTTTTATGGATTTGATTCCCGGATTAGGACTGATTCAAAATCCCGGTTTTTATACATGGGCATTGATTTTATTGACTGTTTATGCGTGGAAGAAACGCAGAGGCGATGCAATCTTTATGATAGCGCCTTTGTGGGTAAGTTTGCTTGTGTGTCTTTTGGCACCCTGCTTCTTTTTGCATCCGCGATATGCATTGCCGTTGATTATGGGATTGCCCTTTATCTTTGTCTTTGTAATACAAGGGCAGAAGAATAGTGAGGAAGCTTAAATGGAAAAGACTTTTAGCAAGGAGCATACAAATATTGCAAAAGGTTTTGCAATCATATTGATGCTAATTTATCACCTCTTTGAAAAAGAAGAAGTGGTGGTTGAGATGGGGGTAAATTACGCACCCTTAAGTCCGGAAGTTTTCACTATGATCAGTAAATTCGGAAATGTGTGCGTCAGCGTGTTTGTGTTTCTGACAGCATATGGAATTGCGGCAAGTATTTTAAAACAGAAGGATATTACTATCAAAGAAGCGTATGGTCAGGCGTTTAAACGTTTCGGGAAACTGATGCTTAATTTCCTGATTCTGTATGTCAGCGTGATTCTTGTAATGTTCCCGCATTTTAATTTAAAAGGCTTGTATGGTGAAGGTTGGCAAGGCGGTGTGAGGATGATTACGGATGCCTTGGGGCTTCAGATGTTTTACGGGGAAGTGACCTTAAATGAAACCTGGTGGTATATGGAGATTGCCTATATTTTAATTTTCCTGGTTCCGGCACTGACCTGGCTTGTGAAAAAGATTGGCTATTATATCATTCCGGTGATGTATTTCCTGCCTTTTGTGATTACGATGAATTTTGACATCGAGAGATATCTGTTGGTGGCAACCGTGGGTATTTGTGCAGCTTACGGCAATTGGATTGGCAAAGGCATGGAGTGGAAGGTGCCCGGCATTGTAAAATGGCTGATTGCATTGGTCGGTCTGGTGGTTTGCGTGCTTGTGCGCCAAAATTATTTAATTCAGGAAGCTTACCTTGCTTTGGTAGATGCGGGAATTGCACTTTTCTTTGTGTGGTGCACAAGCGTTACAATCGGCAGTATTCCCGGCGTACGCAAAGCGTTTGTCTTCCTTGGAAGACATTCTATGAATATTTATTTCGTGCATACTTTCTTTTATCTGGCGATTTGGAGAGCGGAGACCTATCAGTTTAAGTATGCGATAGTGATTCTTCTGTTCCTGTTGGCGGTAACCTTGGTTTATTCCGTTGTGCTGGAAGGCGTTAAATCACTTGTAAAATGGTTGATTGGGAAATTGTACAAGAAAACCATAACGGAAGAGAATTAGGCTATAAGGATATTGCCAAAGAATATAAAATGACAGTGTGAAATAAGAAATATAAAAGTAGTGCAACATATAAAAAAGTCCGATGGAAATCCATCGGACTTTTATTTTCATAAAAGATTATAAATTGTTCAATTCTTCGCTTGCGGGAAGCACACCAAGGAGCGCATCGCGCATTTCATCGTACATAGCATTCTTATTGTTCTGGCAAGCACTGATTACATTGATGCTGCTTGTAACATTACCATAGCAACTTTGTGAAGATTCGGTTAAAACGTTAATGCCTTCTACAGCCTGTTTAGACTGAGCAAGAGATGCTGTTAAGTCTTCACAAGAAGCATCCATACTTGTTGCAAGTGTCTGTACCTTCTCTACGATAGAGTAAGCAGATGCAACGTTTGCATTACTTGCTTCAAAAGCAGATTCTGAAGTTGCGATGGACTGATTCAAGCCCTGTGTATCTTTCTCTACGTTATTAACGCTTTCTGCGATGTTAGCAGTAAGTTTCTTGATTTCATCAGAAAGAATACGTACCTGATCCGCAACGATGGCAAAACCTCTACCTGCTTCACCTGCACGGGCTGCTTCGATGGAAGCATTTAAGGAAAGAAGATTGGTCTGGTTTGCAATATCGGTAATGCCCTTCATACAATCCCTAATATCAGATACAGATTTCTGTAAGGTAAGGAAGGTTTCGTGCATTTCATTGAAACTTGCAACTACCTGGTCGGAGCTTTCTTTCAAGTTGGTAATTTCAGACTTGGCATCTTCTACGGAATCAATGATGGCAAGTTTGGCATCGTTGAAGTTCAAAGCGGCTTCGGCTGTCTTCAATAATGCAGCCTGGGAAGTTTCTACCAATGAATTCAAGCCTTCAACCGAACTGTTGATTTCACCTAAATTATCGCAAATGCTACCGAGCTCACCGTTGATTACGGCTTCTTCTGATAACATTTCGTCATATTTATTGCCGATTAACGTAGAGCCTTCTACGATAGGCGTAACTTTCTCTTTGAGTTCGTCTACGGGAACGGTCTTAACGATGCTGGCTTGTGTAACGACTTGTTTCTTCTTAAAAATGCCCATAATAAATACCTTCACTTTCTATGTATTTTAAAGATGATTTATAGTTATAAAATGTGTTTTCCACATATTTTCGCGATTCATCAAACGCGTGTATTAATTATAGCAAAAAATTCACAAAAAATAAACGATTTTTGTAAAAAATCTATAGAAAATACACAAAATTTTTACCAAGTGCATTTTTGGTCTTTGTGTGTAAATTTCTGCATCTGGTTTTGATATTCCGAAAGCTTCTTTTCGTAGTGAGTGATTCGTTTTTCTTTTAATTTACCGCTTGCTTTGACGTCATTTAACATCGCCTCAAATTCTTTTAAATTAAGCTGGGCAGCGTCCTTATAGTTGTTTTCGAAATTGTTCTGGATGCGGTTGATTTTTTCGTCCAACTGCTTCTCGGTTGCACTTTTAAAAAACATTGTTTTTCCTTTCCTAAAGCTAAAAGAGTTTGGTTTTAAAGTGTTTTATGATATACTGATAAAAGTATAAAAGATTTTATGGTTCCAGTATATCATAATTGTATAAAAAAACGTAGTATGTAGGAAAAAGAAAACGTTGTGATATAAAAGAGATTCAGTGGAAAAATATGATGGTTGAAAGAAGGGAAGGAATGTTATGTTTGAACGTAAGGAATACATTGTAGAGCGCTTAGACGGTGATTATGCTTACTTGAAAGAGGCGAGTATTGAAGATTTGAAATGTGTGGCAAGAGCACTTCTGCCGGCGGAAATCCGTGAAGGAAGTAAGCTTGCCTATGAGATGATGGAGTATGAGATAATTGAAGCGTAGGTAATATTTGTAAATTGCCGGCCCAATGATGCTAAAAATAAAAATCCGCCCTTCCCACTGTGAGGAGGAGCGGATTTTTCATGTGAATAGTATATGGCGGAAGGTATAGACAGATAGGAGGGGACCTTCCGCCTTAAGGGGAAGGATATATTAAGCAAGACTATGAACGGGGGGAGTTTTGGCTTCCGATTCGTGGTCTAAATGTCTGTTTCTGAAATAAACCAAAAGATTTACGGTTACGATTGCCAAATTGATAAAATATACAACCAGCACATAATTAATCTGATGAGAAAGCAGTTTGGCGCTGATGCCTGCCACATAGCCTGAAATGATTAACAGGATAAAAGGCAAACTCATACTTTTGGCACTGCGTGCCTTAATTGCTTTCATTACATTGATGGGCCATGAGAGGCCGAAGCATACTAACATAAATGTCTCTAACAAGGGGCTCATTCTTTTTCTCTCCTTTTCTTCTTTGTCTGCTTCATAATACTCTTGATTATTCAAAATGTATAATATATAATTCAATATTGAATGATAATATAAAAGTTATGAAAAACGAAAGGCGAAGCCAATGGAAATTTTACAGTTAAAATACTTTTATGCTTTGGCACAGACTCAGCACGTAACAAGAACCGCCGAGCAGTTACATATTGCACAGCCGGCGTTGACGCAAACCATACATCGTCTGGAAAAAGAGTTAGAGGTACAACTCTTCGAACCCAGGGGAAGAAATATTGTTTTGACGGAGTATGGGAAGTATCTTGAGAAAAAGGTAGAACCGATTCTCAAAGCTTTGAATGAAATCCCGGAGGAGATACAGATTCTTGCGGGAGAACGCAAGAAACTTCTGAAAATCAATGTAAAAGCGGCGTCAGGACTGATTACGGATACCATTATCCGTTTTCAGAAAGAGCATAGTGAACTTCGTTTCCAGATTGTACAGAATGCGGAAATGGAAGATGCGGACATTACGATTTTTACTAAGGAAGCTTTTGAAATCCCGCAAGGCAGTAAGGATATGTTTTATATTTTTTCGGAGCGTATTTTTATGGCAGTACCCGGGACATCTGAATTGGCAAAGCATGAAAGCGTGTCACTCAATGAATTGGCGGATAAGAAATTTATCTCTTTAACCGGTGCAAAGAATCTTCGCGCAATTTGTGACCGATATTGTATGCAGGCAGGTTTTAAGCCGGATGTTATTTTTGAAGGCGACAGTACTTCTGCCGTGGAAAACCTGATTGCTGCGGGACTTGGCGTGGGATTCTGGCCGCATTATACCTGGGAAAGATATCAGGAGAATGAAATGCGTCTGTTACCGATTTCGGAGCCAGAGTGCCACAGGGCAATTGTAATTCAGTTGCATCACCGTTCCAAGGAGCATAAGGAGGCTGTGGCATATTTTAATTATGTATCGTCGTTTTTTGACCACTTGAAGCAGGAGCGCAATAAAAAAAGGATTTTATAAAATAGCTTGCCAGAAATACAGATTTCAAGTATACTGTGCAAGGAATTTAGGTCTGTGGTGTAAAAGGGAACACAAAAAAGAAGAGGATAATTACCATGGATAAGAAAGATATTAAGTACCTGGTTCTGGATATTGACGGAACCCTGACGAATTCGGAAAAGGAAATCACGCCCCGTACCAAGGAGGGCATTCTTCGTGTTATGGAGCGCGGTCATAAAGTAATTCTGGCGTCTGGAAGGCCGACAGCAGGTATGATGCGTTACGCGGAGGAGTTGGAATTTAATAAAAGAGGCGGATACCTTCTTTCGTTTAACGGCGGATGTATTTTAGAATATAAAACAGGAAACATTATGTTTCAGAAAACCTTACCGCCCCAAGTGATTCCAAGCTTGCATCGTTTTGCAGTGGAGAATGACTGCGGACTTGTGACCTATCTTGGAAATAATATCATCGTCGGAACTAGAATGGATGACTACATTAAGTTAGAAGCAACCATCAACGGTATGGGCATCCGTCCGGTGGAGAACTTTGTGAATTTTGTGACCTTCGATGTGAATAAATGCCTGATGACGGCACCGCCCGAGAAGGCCGAAGGACTGGTTGGTAAGTTACAGGAGCAGTATCGTGATATTTTAAGCATCTACCGTTCAGAACCGTTTTTCATTGAGATTATGCCCAAAAACATTGATAAGGCGCAGTCTTTGGATCGTATGATGTGTACCGTTGGTTTGACTAAGGACAACTGCATTTGCTGCGGAGACGGTTTTAACGATATGACAATGATTCGTTATGCCGGCGTTGGTGTTGCAATGGAGAATGCACAGCCGGCGATTAAGGAAGCGGCTGACTTCGTAACGGATTCCAATGATAATGACGGTATTGTGAAAGTGATTGATACTTTTATCCTGCCGGAAGAATAAGTGGAAATATGTACGCTAAAGAAACATTATAAAAGAATAAAAATAAATAAAAAACAGATACTAAAAGAACCGGGAGACCGGTTCTTTTTTATATGTCCAAATCGGGGCATACGAGAAGTGACAACTTGAGCAAAAGGAAAGCACCAAAGGTGCGATTTTGTGAATGGTGTTTTGAATAGTTACAATAGTTTCTTGAGCAAAAACGAACCTAGTGAAAGGAGAACATATATGATATCCGCAAACATTCAGGAAAACATAACGAAGGCACGTTCGTTAATGGCAATCAAACAAAGTTTTGACTACATTGAGCGTAATTTATTTTTTGGCAAAACCAAAGTATATATGCTGGCAATCAATGGTTTTACCCAAACAGAGGTATTGCAACACATTGTGGCGGATGTGCAAAGTCTGTCGGACGGGGAAGGCGAGATTCGCGACTTGGAGACTTTTATCGATTGTAAGCTGGGATTTGCCCAGGTGGCCTACGTGGAGGATTGGGAAGCGCTGATTAAGAATCTGTTAAGCGGCCAGACCATTCTTATTGTAGACGGATTTAACCGGGCAGTATCCATTGATACAAGAACCTATCCCGTTCGTAGCATTGCGGAACCGGATACGGAGAAGGTGACGCGGGGAGCCAAAGATGGGTTTGTGGAAAATATCATTATGAACACGGCTTTGATGCGAAGACGCATCCGCGATCCGAAGCTTACCTTTGAATTACATCAGGTGGGGAGTGACAGCAAGACCGATGTAGCGATTGCGTATATTAAGGGCAAGGCGGAAGAAAAATTGATTGAAAAGGTCCGCGCCAAATTGGACGGGCTGAAGGTGACGTCGCTTACGATGGGCATACAAAGCTTGAAAGAACTTATGATTCCGCGAAGCTATTTTCACCCTTTGCCCAGCGTTTTCACAACGGAACGTCCGGATGTAGCAAGCAGTTATTTGGAAGAGGGTTACGTACTGCTGGTGCCGGATACGTCGCCGGAGGTCTTGGTCCTTCCCTGCAGTATTTTTCAATTCACCCAGAGCCCGGAAGATTATTATAAAAGTCCCGTGGTAGGGAACTATATCCGCCTGATGCGTCTGTTTTCCCTGCTGGCAAGTCTTCTTCTTTTACCGCTGTTTCTATTGTTTGGGGCACACGTGCCCTTGCCGGAGGAATTTGCCTTGGTAAGTACGGAAGGAATGACGCCGGTAAAACTTTTTATAATGGTGCTGGTGATTGAACTGGCATTGGATTTGTTCCGGTATTCCACATCTCATACTTCGGAGCGATTTGCCGGAGCGTTGTCTATTGTAGGTGGTTTGATTATCGGGGATGTGGCTATTGATTTGGAGTGGGCGAGCCTTGAAGTGCTTTTTTACGGGGCGGCGACAATGCTTGCGACTTTATCTGTCGCCAGTCTTGAGATGGCGGAGGGCATAAGGATTTATCGTATTTTCCTTGTGCTGTGTACAGGATTCTTTGGCTTATGGGGCTTTGGAATCGGTCTGGCATTCGTTATTATATCAGTAATTACAACGCCTGTTTTTGGCAAGACAAGTTACTTCTGGCCACTGGTGCCGTTTCAATGGAAGGCACTTAAAACCTTGCTTTTCAGATACCCCACGGTTAAGGCACAGCCCAGCAGCATTTTAAAAGAACAAAAAAAGTCGAACCCGTAAAGAAAAATTGCCGGGTGCACATTTTATAAAAAGATGTATAAAATGCGTAAACACGGAAATCCTAGGGAGTATAAACTGAATAAAAACGGAGGTTTTTAATTATGAAAAAAATTGCAAAATTATTAGTGATTGCAGTCCTTTTTATGATGTGCTTCGTGCACGTTGCATGTATGGGCTGCGGTACCGAAACTCCGTCAGAACCTAACACAATGGATTCCGTTCCCATGGAAAGCGAATCCGAGTCCGGTTCCGAGGTGAACAACGGTGCAACAGATGAGGAGACTGCTTACCAGGCTTGGAAGGATATTGAGGTATCACAACCTGCTTTTGGTGAAACCGGTGCGAATATCAGCGCGGGAAAACTTCTCGAACGTGCAGTAACCATCGAAGAATTCATTATGCAGTATCCGGACAGTCAGTACCGTGAAGAGGCTGTGGAGCATTATAACAACTTGATTACAGCAGCAATCACAGGCGGATATGAGAAGGACGGTAATGGAAGCCATCTTTATTTGGATGACAATGGCGAAACGTTCAGCGCAGATGTAGTAACAGAATATGATACATTTGTAGGAAACTACGGTGATACACAGACTGCGGAGATTGTAAAAGAGTACACAACTTTGATTGGTGATGCGGACGGTTCTTTTACGGATGATATTAAGAATTTTTATGATGATTTGGTAGACCGATTGAAGAATCTCTTTAGCATGGATGGTGTCGGTGAAGGAATGAACGGTGGCAGCGCAGGCGGAAACAACGGTGAAAATTCCAATGGAACTTCCGGAGGAAATAACCAGAACGATACCATGGGCACACAGGGAAACACAGGAAGCGGCAACAACTCCGGCCAGAGTGTGCAGTAAGATGTTATAAATACCTGAATAAAATAATACGAATATGTCTTTGAATACGCAGGCGCTTTGTCTGCGTATTTTGTTATGACAACGCGGCATGCGCCCATCGTGCTTGCACGAATGGGAAGTTGCTATGGGCATAAAAAAAACTGTTACCTATGAAAGTAACAGTCTTTAGAAATATTTTTATAAAATAAAAAGTTTGTTAGTTTACACGTTTCTCGCCCCAGAAGAACAAAGCTACGGTTCCGGGACCTGTGTGTGCACCGATGACAGCACCGATGCTGTTGATTTCTACTTTGCCGTTTAAGTTGGGGAAGGTTTCTTCTACCAAATCAGCAACTTTTCTTGCGTCGTCTTCGCAGGCAGAGCAGGAAATGAAGCACTTGCCGTTGTAGTCTTTGCCGCCTTCGGCAAGTTCGATCATTTTATTAACGATTTCTGCGATTACTTTCTTTTTGCCGCGGATTTTATGACGGACAATAAGCTTGCCCACATAATCCACATTCATTAAGGGGCAGAGATTTAAAATGTTGCCCAAGGTGGCAGCAGTTGCTGAAATTCTTCCGCCTCTTTTAAAATGTGTTAAGTCGGTAGAGAAGAACCAGTGCTGAAGTTTTAATTTATTATCTTCTGCAAAAAGATAAACTTCTTCCAGACTCTTGCCGGCATCACGCATTTCCACAAGCTTGTCTAAAAGAAGGCCGTAACCTGAACTTGCAGCAAGGGAATCCACAACCTTAATGGTGCGATCCGGATATTTGGCTAACAATTCTTCTTTGGCATTCATGGCTGAATTGCATGTGCCTGAGATGCCGGAAGACATTGAAAGATGAAGAATGTCCTTGCCTTCCTGAAGAAAAGGTTCAAAGAAAGCCATAAATTCGCTGATGTTAATCTGCGAAGTGGTAGGCATGGAGCCGTCGTCAATTCTTCTGTAAAATTCGTCATAAGGAACGCTTTGTCCCAAATCGTCGAGATATTCCTCGCCATCTAAAATGTAATGATAGCAAGCGTAGGGAATATTGTTTTGTGCAAAATATTCCTTCGGTAAGTCAACGGTGGAACAACAAGTTATAACATATGAACCCATAAAAACCTCCAAAGTAGAAATGTAAACTTTTGTATGTAGTTTTAAATACTACATAAATTATATCAAGCTGAAATCATATGTCAATATATTTTATGCAATTATTGACAACAATATTAGTTTTCAGTACATTTTATATAAGAAGTATGAATTTTTGATTAACTAAAAGGGTGTAATTTATCAGCTAATTGAAATTACAGGAAGCGAAGAGATGAAGGATTTCGGGACGTTTGATACTTTAACAGATGAAGAAGATACTATATACAACCGGCTTTCGGCAATTGGTGTGATGCTTGACCGCCTGGACTACGAGCAGAATGATGCGCAGCAGGATATTAAAATGTGGCGAAATAAAATGCTGGATGATAAGTTCAAGGTAAAGTTCTGGCTGATTGTTTCTTTGATTGTGGGTGTTGGTGCCCTGCCCTGGCATATGCTTGTACTTGCTGCCGTTCCGCCAGGAATAGATATGTGGGTTGGACGTATTTTTAGTATAGTTGCGACGTTTATGGCGTTAGTGCAAACGTTTGTGTTTTTGCCGGCGTTTATTATTACGTTTATTGTCTTTTTGGTGTGGCTTGTGCTGAATATTCTGCGAAACAGCAAGAAGGATTCCGTGATTAAGATGGCTGAACAGATGGGCGTTGAAAATCGCAATGTTTTAATCCGTGAGCAGAAAGAAATTGTGGGAAGTAAGGCAATAGAAATCGAGAAATTAAAAGAAGAGGAAGCGAAACTGAAGCTGCGTTTGGATAGTATTCGGCGGACGCGGGAATAATATTTTTCGAAGAAAAGTGAAAAAAATTAAAATTAGTACTTGCAAAACTGAAAAAAAGAGTGTATATTAAGTAGGCGTGAGTGAGAAACGCACATATTTAGGGCTATCGCCAAACGGTAAGGCAACGGACTCTGACTCCGTCATCTCAAGGTTCGAATCCTTGTAGCCCTGCTAAAAAGAAACCTCAACGAGAAATCGTTGAGGTTTTTTGTTGCTTATAGGCTTATTTTAAGGCCTTTCAGGCGTTTAGTGTAAAATTCTAGCCTGAAGTTTGTTGGAAAGCATTTAGGGTTGTTTTACGGCTTTATACGGCTAAAAACGAAATGCTCCGTATGGATAGGTCAATTTATAGGTCAATTTTATATTTTAATTCTTTATATTCTTTAAAAAGTTTCTTCAAAATATCCTCATATGAGAGCATATCTTTATTTTCTTCGTATTCTTTAAAAATATTATGATACTTTGTTATTTCTTCTGAAATAATGTTAGAGTAAAGTTCATTACAAGAATCAATTATTTGGTTTGAGTCAAAAAAGTATGTCTCAGTTGTGTTATTAGTATATTTTTTTATGGATTCAAATAGGTGATTGTATATTTCGTTATGTTTATTTAATGTAAATGCACCTATTTTTAAAATGTATTGATTGAGTATTTTTTTATTATAACGATTAGATGACTCATAGGGCCCTTTCATTGTAATATTTTCTAACTCGTTTAGGCATGAGAAAGCCGCGTCAGAAAAATAGTAGTTTAGCAAATATTTATAGCATGTGTTATATGGAATATTATCGGGGAATACTATATTGTTTTTACGAGCGCTCATTAATGATTTTACATTTTGTGCGACAGAAAATGCATTATAGCGTAACGATTTCCAGTCATCTGTTAAATATCCTAAATTGGATAAGATGCCAATATAGAGTGGAAAGAGCAAATAAGGTACTTTTTGTTCTTCAAGTTTCATTGTGGGATCTAAATTAAATAATTTAACAAATTGAAAATAAAGATATTCTTCGATAAATGAATTAAATAATGGAATGGACCAATTAACTTCTATGGCTGGATTATAGTTAGTTAAATTTTTGGATTTTGAATTTATTATTGAAATATGCTTTTTTATAGTTTGTAATGCCGGAAAGCATAAATTGTCTAAGTTATCTTCTAAGTCACGTTGAAATTTATAGTAACTGCGTATACATAATTCTTTAGATGAATTATCAGTACTTAATATTTGATTAAAATAATTTAAATAAAGTTCTGCTTCTAGCACATCTTTTTCGGTCATCACAATAACCCCTCGAATTTTATATGTAAATAAATATTATATCAAAAATAGCATAAAAAATCAATATAAGTGGAAAGGCCATTTGGCTTGTATAGGAAACTCCATGTTAGTGATGCTATGCTCAAAAAAAAACGAGGAGGTAAAGAAATGTTTTTGAAAGAATTATTAAAAGACGAATTTAAGAAATGGGGCTGTTGCAAGATTTTACTGCAGGCACCTACCGGAATGGGAAAGACTACCTTTGTCATTGAGGAAGTATTGCCTTACAACGTAGTTCGTGGAAACAAAATTTTAATTTTGTGCAACAGGAAATTGCTACGAAAACAATATTGGTATGCTCTTGTTCGTGAGTTTGAGCGGTATTCAGATTTGGAGAGTGTTATTGAAATTAAAACCTACCAGGAATTGGCAGAAAATATTTCCAACGGCACGCATGTGGAAGAAATCATCGAGGATTTTCAAACGATCGTTTGCGATGAGGTTCATTACTTTTATTCTGACTCAGATTTTAATGGTGTTGGTACATATGTATTACTGAATGAATTAATCTGGGCTACTATGTTAAAACAAGTAATCTTTATGTCGGCCACCTTAGATTGTATATCGAATACAATTGCGGATATGATTACCACTTGCGCCAAAATTTATCCGCCCAATATGGCAAAAGGTTTCGATTTTCAGAAGGCTGTGCAAGTGAAAAAATACGATTATAACTACTTGGCAAACTATGATTATGTGTCTTGCCGTTGTTTTCAGGAGGTGGCTTCATTAACCGATTACATTGTAAAATCAAGTGGTAAAACGATTGTATTTTGGGACGACCGGAAGCGTATCGAAGAATTAAAGGAAAAGCTTATGGAAACCAAGAAGTATGCAAAGAATGACATCGTTACTCTAGATGCACAGAAGGTTGATGTAGCAGAATATAGAAGCGTTGTTGAGAATTTGGCTTTGGCAAATCGTTTAGTTCCCAAGGTTTTGCTTACAACTTCGGTCTTAGACAACGGCGTCTCTGTCTGTGATGAGACGGTAGAAAATGTTTGCATCATTACGGAATCTAAAGTGTCTTTCTTACAGATGCTTGGCCGTGTTCGTGCAACTAAGAATACCCGGATTAATTTGTTATTTTTACTCCGTCATCCCAATCATTTTGCACACCGTGAACAGCAGTATGAGGCGCAGAAAGAATATTTTCCTGTGGAAAGAAAAGAGGAAATTCAAACTGTACCTTTTCGCATTTGGGCCAGTATGTGGGAGGAGTCGGAAGAGGCAAGTGCATATCGGCGGGTATATATTCCTTGTCGGCGTGCGCTGAAACTGCTGGATGTCTCTCGGGAAAATGTTGAGTGCTATTGCGGAAATGTGAAATTAGTAGTCAACGATTTTGCGTACCGGAAAATTACGGATAATTATCTTTGGGCTGCCAAGTTTCATCAGTTGTCGATTCTTGATTTATATGGCCCGGTTTATGAGCAGATGCAATGGCTTGGGAAACAACCGGAAGAATTGACAAAGGATTATGATACTTTTGATGCGGCAAAGAAAAAGCAGTTAGTTGATATACTTTTGCAGATTAAAAATTTTTCTCTGGAAGATTTAATGAGCGTCAAAGAGTGTATTGCCAAAGAATTCGGTTCCAATGTACTTAGCAAGTACGCATTGCGAAAAAAATCATTTGAAAATTCGATCCTCGAGTTGATTTTGAAAGACTACGATTTGAAACTCGTTGTAACCTTAGACTCGAAACGTCGCAACGTGTACTCGGTAGTGCCGATGGGAGGTGATGCTGATGTTAACGACTAGGGATGTTCAGCATATTCTTCATATCGGCCGTGATACTGCGTATTCACTTATGCGATCTTCGTCTTTTCCGTCAATCAAGATTGGAAAGCGATATTTTGTAAGCGAAGATGCGTTGGCAGAATGGCTTAAGCGATACGAAGGTAAGGTATACAAGTTATAGTTTAACTGGCTCGG
This sequence comes from Lachnospiraceae bacterium, assembly GCA_017622505.1. Classification (GTDB taxonomy): domain Bacteria; phylum Bacillota; class Clostridia; order Lachnospirales; family Lachnospiraceae; genus UBA3766. The sequence goes on along the minus strand of JAGAQZ010000052.1, from coordinate 23,529 downwards.
TGTTACTCACCGAGCCAAAATTTTAGGAGGAAAATATGGAAAGTAAAAGAAATGCTAAGGGTGCAGGTTCGTTTAAAATTAATTCGGATGGCACAGTAACACACAGAAAATCTTGTGGATATAAGGAGAACGGACAGAGGAAGATAATTACTGTAACATCTACTTCCAAAGCGGCCTGTATTAAATTGATGAGCAAGAAAGAGGCAGAATGGTATCACAAACGTTCTTTAGTCAAGGTTGATGAAAGAAACAGTGTGGCTGATTTGTGCAATAAACATCTTCGTTATCAGGTGGATAATAATGAATTAAAGCACAAGTCTATTGACAGGCGAGAATGTACTATTGTAAATCAAATTGAAAAATATGAAATTGGTAAAATGCAGATTCACACAGTACTTTCAACAGATATTGAATCACACATTCTTGCATTGATAAATGAAGAAAAATTGTCTGAGTCTTCGATTACAAAAACTTTGGACGTCCTTAATGCTGCGTTTTCTTGGGCAGTATTGCAGGGGATGCTTGAAAAAAATCCTGTTGAAGCAGTCAAGCCCAAGTTGGTTAAGCGCTTAAAGAAAATGGAGCAAAAAGAAGCAGATGAGGCTGATGTTTCTGTTTTTTCAGATAAGGAAGTTACAATTTTTGAAGTGGAAGCAACGAAGGTAAATAAAAGAGGAAAATATGTATACTTTGCAGGTGATTATATGTTGTTTTTATTATATACCGGTATGCGATGTGGAGAGTTGATAGCCTTAAGATGGAAGAATGTTGATTGGGAGAATCGGGTTTTGACGATTGGTAAAAGTGCTTCAATGATAAAAAATCGTAATAAGAAATCTGATGATGACAATAATTATGTCATGTACGAAGATAGTACTAAAAATCAGCGTGCAAGGGTGATTGAACTTTCAGATGATGCTCTGCAAGTATTGAAGAGAATCTATTTAAGGCATAAATCACCGCCGGATAAAGAGTTATTAATTGCACCTACTATGACAGGGCGTATGAATACAGCCCCCAATTTAGAACATCGAATGGAAGTAATACTTAAGAATGCCGGTTTAAATGATGTAAAAGGTGGCTTACATACATTCCGTAAAACCTTTGCTACTCAAATGTACGAGCAAGGTTGGAAAGTGGAAGAAATTGCTGCATATATTGGTGACCTGGAGTCTACTACCCGAAAGTATTACATTGCAATTCGTAAAAAATTAGTAACTGACAAAGGAGTTAGGCAAATTGTAAGATTGCCTCAAAGAAAGGAGACAAAAAATGAATAGTTTTTATGTTGTTTGTCGTGGCAGAAGGATAGGAATATATGATTCGTGGAAGAAGTGTAGTGAATATACTTATGGATTCCCTGATGCTATTTATAAAAAATGCGATTCAATAGATGAAAGTATTGAATTTGCGGAAGAACACATGCCGAAAGATTATCAATACTATAATATTCTTGTAGGCGACTTACATAGAACTTGTAATTCCTATGAAACTTTTAAGGATGTTTTGGAATGTTATCAAAAGGGGAAGAAGGTTATAAGACCGATATATTTTGTTAATTAGTGATGGTTACAAAGGCTGCAGATATTTGCAGCCTTTAGCTTTGTTATTTCAGGCATTGCATCTTTCTAATCCAGTAAGAAACTAAATGTTATTCTTTGAAAAATGAAATTTTAGAGCAGAATAAGGATTAATTCACAAAAGAACAAGTTAAGATTGAAAAAATAATGCAAAAGCAGTATCATAGAAAAATTATAAAGTAGTATAGCATTGTTACATAGCAGAGACGCTCCAGTTATACTGGAGCTTTTTCTATGGAAAAATGATGAGGGTGACGATATAATATAAGAGTAAGTTAATAAAAGGAGATGAGAAAATGACGGGCTCGGAATTACAGTGTACGAACATTTTGATTGATTATTTCTTCAAAGAATTTGTATATAGAGATTTATATGTCTATGCTGGGAAACAGAAACAAGAATTGTGTGATGGATTGGTGGAATTTCAAGATGCGTATGTTATTTTCCAAATTAAAGAGAAGAATGGAAGTACAGCACAGGATTGGTTACAGAAGAAAGTATATAAAAAAGCTGTGAGCCAGATTAAAGATACAATAAGTAAGATAAGAAGTGGAAATATAATAGAGGTAGAAAGTTATACTGGAGAAAAAGTTGTTTTAGAAAATCAAAAACAAATTTATCCGGTGATTATTTTTGATTCAAATGATAGTGAATATAAGCAAATACATACATCTTCAAAAAATAATGATTTACGTATTAACGTGTTTAGCATGGATGATTTCAGAATGGTATTAGAACGTATTGCAATTCCGTATGATATTGTTTCATATATAGAAATGCGTAGTGCTTTCTTTGAAAGTACATTTCCGGATTTGTTTATTAATGAAATCGATGAAGGATTGACAACTTTATCCAAGATAGAAAATGAAGAAGGGATGATTGATTACTTTATTGCACTGGTAAATGGAAATAAATATATTGATCAGAATGCGATAGAAGGATTTAAATTCGTTATAAAAAGTTTTCAAGAGAGGTTATTAGATGGCGAATTATATAATAAAGAAGAATATAAACAAACTTTAAAATATTTGCTTAAGTCAAATCGCAATACAGTACATGATTTCATGTTACGTTGGCAAATATGTGTAGAGCATTGTATGAAAAAAGAAGAAACAATCAATCATTTTCTGATTGATACAGGTAATAAGGTGGGATATTTGTACTTGACAGAAATTCCATTTGTTGAAAATAAAGAATTTATAGAATTTGTTTTGCGAGTATTTAAATATAAATTTGCGTTGGAAACAGTTATTGGAGTAGTCTTTAATATGATAAATGAAGTAGAATACACCGTGGAGTGGATTTTGTTATCATTTGAAATTGAACATAATGAGCAGTATGAAAAAATATTGGAAGAGGAAAAATTATGGTCAAATATTAAACAGTTACGATTGTATTAATTTGCCTAATTGACAACCAAACAACAATTTAACCATAATGTCGGAGTATCGTGCAAAATACGGCATTTCCAGGCAAAAAGGAGCAAACAATTACTATGATATAAGTACTTTTCATCTGCTACGGAAGTAGAGTAAACTTGGATAAAGAAATACTATTTGATTATTTTAATAGGTCGGACAACAAAATTATATGACGATGGAAGAATCTAATTTAGGCTTTCGTATCAAACGGTGGAAATAATATAAAAAATGTTTACAGCAAGAGTTGCAGATGTTTAGATGATTAGTATAAAGCGGAGGATAAAATGGATAAATATGGGATGAGTGATGAAGAATTTTTGGACTGGTATCAGAATCAAGCAACTACAAGAGATAAAGAATTGCATGATCGATTGTATGACTTTGGAGACCTTTTTGACGATATGTTGTTTGAAGGTGGTTGTATACAAGAGTTGATTAAATGCGAAATTGCTGTAAAAAAACATGAGTGGATTGAACAGAGGATCGAGAGCCCGGATGAACTGGAATATTTTTCGTATAATGCTTATAAAACAGAGATAATAGATGACACAAATAATATTGCGTTTTTTAATTGTTTGGACAAGGTTTTATGTATTTCTGCAGAGCATATGAATGAAGATTATATTTTATTGCATGAAATGATACACTTACATGAAGATGTCCTAAATTGCATTCCTACATTTTACAGAGATTCCTTGTTATGGGCGTTGTACAGTTCTTTGAAGAAAAAGGTTCATAATTTGGATCAATTAATAAGCGCTCATGCTATGGTGGCTGGTGGTCAGATTGTGTATAGTATGGGTGGAACACACGATATTTTATTTTTTCTAAAAAGTATAGATTTAGATATCAGAATGGGATATTCATTAGGAACTGTATTCGGGTATGATAGTGCAAATTTTTTTAAAGGAATAGAATTAGTAAAGTAATAGGTGGGATTAAATTAATCAATAAAGCGGGAACGAGTATATCGTTCCCGCTTTTGTTTAAAGTTTAGGTATTATTTTGGTCAAAAAGTTCTCCTACTGGGACTGAGAGGATTTTGCTAATTTTATCAAGAATGTCAAAACGAATAGAGGAGGTTTCGTTATTAACAATTCGATTAAAGTTTTGATAACTCATATCCATTTGTTTATAAAGCCAGTATTTTGTATGATTTTGTTCTTGTAATATTTCTAAAATTCGTAATCGAAGCATATATATACCTCCGTTTGTTATAATTATATAAGAAAACTAATTCTTGAATAACTTATGCGTGGAGTATATAATGTATACATTAGATAAAAGAAACCAAAAGAGATGTTTATGGGACAGTAAAAAAGGTATTATTTAAAAACAAGGTACAAGAATTGCTACAAAAAATTAGATTTTAACGCAAGTAATGCAGGTATATTGTATGATTAAATAATGTAGAAGTTAGGAGATTAATGGTATAATATGCAGTATAAATAGCAAAGGGTTGTTTACCAAAATAAATGTGATAGGGGGAAATATGTACAAGATAGGTTCTTTTAATTGTTTAAATTTTGGCGCTGGAACGACAAAAGATACCAAGAAATTTGCTGAAATAATTTATGGAGAAGGATTTGATATAGTTGCACTACAGGAAATAAAGGGTCCGGGAGCACTAAACAGGATTCTTGATGCATTGAAATGTTTTGGCAGAGTGACATGGTGTGGAATGGCGGATGAAGTTGTAAATGATTATGCGTTTATTTGGAATGCGGATAAATTTGAATTGGCAAATGCATCAGAATGCGGTTTAAAAAGGCAATATGCACCAAGAATCTATAAACAGTATCGAATTGATAGACAAGAAGGTCAGACGGACTTGATAAGGGAGCCATATTATGCACGATTTTTCCCGATAAAGGGTCCTTATATAGAGATCAGATTGATTAACACGCATATAAGATTTACAAAGGGCAGTAGTGTTGCAGAGAATACACCAGGCGCAGTAGCAATGCGAAAAAATGAATTTAATGTATTGACTAAAGCAATTTATGCCAAAGAAGCAGATAAAAGATATGGAAATAATAGACCGGCTTATACCATTCTACTAGGTGATTATAATCTGAATCTGCCAAGTTCGACGGCTGGAGCACCTTACTTGCTTGAACAGTTCACCATTGCGGATGGGAATAGTTCTAAAGTTATTAGAACGGTACAATCATCACTGTCGACATTGGTAAAAACCAATGATGATGAAAAGAAAGATGAGAGTAATGCATTCGCTAGTAATTATGACCATTTTTCGTATGATGAAAAGCGCTTTAGTGATTCGTACATCAATTGTGAAAGAATTAATGCTATTAAAAAATATTATTCAGATGATTATGAAAAATATTCAAAGAATATTTCGGATCATGTTCCTGTTATGATGAAATTTAATATTAGGGGGTAATGCAATTATGTGGAAAATTTATGATTCAAAAAAGATGGATGTTTTGTTAAAAACTCAAGAAAATTTGGAGGAAACTCAAAAGAATAACCAAATGTTAGCAACTATACTCGAACAATTTGTTTCTTCGAAAGATGAGGAAGAGACTAAAATACTAAAATCAGAAGAGGAAAAACTGCGGGCTGCCTACGCGTTGAATTTATGTACAGTCTCTATATCTCAGATTATTGATTACAATGATTTACAGTTTATGGAGAGAGAGTATGATGCAATATTAAATAATTTAAATCTTGAGGAAATGCCAAAAGATGAGTCTTTGCTACGAATTTTAAAGCAGATTTTGGATGTAATAATGTTTTTTAGATTGCAGGATGGCGACCGAAAACTGTTAGAAAAAGAGTATCAGAAAAAGGTTAAAGATGCAATTTGGGCTGCTGTTCCAAATCCTACAATGATTGTTGCTGGAGGGACACCGGTTGGAATGGCTGTAGCGCTTGCTACACAAGTAGGTATCGGTTATATGAATTATCGAAGAGAACGTTCCAAAATTGATTTAGAGAAAGAACGTTCTGAATGGGAATTACAACGCTCTGCATTAGAACAGTTTCATGGGTTACGTAGGGAGTTGTTTGACACGGCGTGGAGATTAGCTGATGAATATAACTTTCCAGATGAATATAGAATTACCGAGAGACAAATTTCGCAGTATAACAACATATTGCTGGATGAAGATGATTTACGGCGATATGAGAGATTAGAGTATATTAAGGAATACTTTAAGGCCTATCCGCCGTTTTGGTATTATTTAGGAAATGCAGCGAGTTCGATTTATCAAGATAGAAGCTTTTCTGAATCAATTAGAAGAGAGTATAGAGAACGTGCTATTGAGCATTTTGAATACTTCTTTAAAATAACGGAACATAATTTGATGAGAGAAGATCAGTTGGTTGCATCTTGTGCATTGGAAATGTTTGATCTTTTAGATATGGTTCCGGAGAATATAGAAAAACAAAAGTCATTATTGGATAAGGCGAGGAAATCTTCAGGGAATGCATTTGATGTATTGCAGATTTGTGCAGTTTCTTACTTAAAAATAGGCGCTATAGATGAAACATGTAAATTGCTGAATATGCTTATAAATGAAAAATATAATATGAAAATGAATGCTCAACTTTTGAGCCGTTTGTATGTGTCTAATGTGATAGAGGGAAGGATGGCATATAAAGATAAATATGAGTTGTTAGCATCTAGGGTAGAAGGTAAAGAATGTCTCTTTCCGATGCCGGTTGTTATACCCAAAACTGAAGAAGAGAAAAGAAAACTTACCAAAGAATTTATATATTTTCAAAAGAAACAAATGCAGGATAATTATGCATATGTGTTAAAAGTATATATCAATAAATGTGAAAATAAATATGAGATGATGTGCAAAGAAAAAGCGGATATTACTTCTTCAATGGCTGTTTTTATAAAGGCAATAAGTGACGACATTAAGATATTGCTTGATGAGAATGCAGGTATATCTTTTTTGCAAGAGGTGAAACGTAAGATTTCTGCTATTCCGAAGTTCAAAGATATGCTTTGTTCGCCGGAGGAACGAAGAAAGGTACAAAGTAGCAAGGAGTCTTCTCCAGAGAAACGAGATATGTCTTTTGAAGGAATTTTTGAAGTGGCGTTTAAAAATATTACTGATGAAATCGTAATGAGAATTCAGAAAATATCAGACATGTCAGAAGTATCGACAATGGATTCGTGCTTATATGAATTTTCATTAAGGAGTGATATTAAACAGAATAAATATAATTATACAACGGAAAAAAAGATTAATAATATTACTTCTATTGAAGAAATTTTTGGCGAAGATTTTAATGTTAGAGTAAAAGAAAATGAAAAAGTCAATAAATTGATTGATAGGATGAAAGAAGAAAAAATTACTGAAAAAGAAAATGACATAGTTAGAAACTCAAAAAATATGGAGTTTTATGTTAAAGGAGGTCATAAGTTTGGTAGTTATTTGAAGAGGAATAGTAATATATTGACCAAGATATCAAAGAATTACGAAAAAGATGTAGTAGCTATATTAAATGACAGAAGTCCCAAAAATGTAGATATTATATTCACGTCAGATAAAGTGTGTGTAACGGGGCCTGGTTTTTTACATCGAATTATAAAAGACGAATCCGATTATTATCATATTGAGTCAGATTCTCGAAATGATAGACTGAAGATTGGCGATTATTCGTATGCTAACAAAAATGTCGATATTGAAAAACTATATAAATTAATGAAAATATATGGAGAAGTTTTAGAAGAATTTAGGGATAGCAAAAAATCTTTAGCTTTAAACATTAAAGATAGGATTGCTTCAGCTACTATTATTACAGACAATATTCTTTCTGAATGTAAATATCTTGATGAACAGGATGATGATTGTGGCGAGGAAATGGCTGATGAAAATTTCAAGGCTAGCATGCCGATAAATAATGTCGATACAGCTACAAATAAAGGAATTGTCATTGTCGGCACAATTGAATATGGAGTTATAGGTGTTGGTGATGCTGTAAGTATATATCATGAGAATCAAAGAGTGCTCACGACTGTTGTCGAGGAAATAGAAAAATCTCACCAAAATGTTAATTTTGCATATGTTGGTGATGATGTTTCTATTGTTCTAAAAAATGTTTCCGGAGAAGATGTTGAATGTGGAGATATTCTTGTTAAAGAATAGTTAATTGTTTGAATTACAGCTATGTACATATTAAAAGGATTTTGGGTACTATCCAAAATCCTTTTTGTATTACTCTGCAAATGTAATTATATATTATATTTTTAATACTATAAGTTGCGAATGAATCAATGATTTTGCAATGCAATCGCCCATGTGAGACTTTTATTGGACTAGACTTGAGTAGAATAGGAGCTAAGATGAGGTGAAATACCGATTCTTAGCTCTTATTTATTTGGTAAGGAGGATAATATATGGCATTAAAACCAGAAGAATATAAGAAAAGAGTGGAACGACTACGGGAACTAAAGAAGGTACATAATGAAGAGTGGTTAACTATGAATGTAGCTGACGAATATTACAAAAAAGCCAGTACCTTGGATGGAAATAATGCATTGGATGTAGGGAAAAGAAGAAGGTCGAGAATTGAGCTGCAGGAACGATATGACTTGCTTGCAATTGGAGCGATTAATATTCTGAATGGACAAAATATAACAGACTATGTTGATAAGTATCATAGAATTAAAAACTTAATTGTGTCACCGGGGCGTCAAAATGAATAAAAGAATAAAAAGAACAATACTATTTTTATTATTTAATTTTTGCTTTCAGTTTACAATATTGTCCTACTATAACTTCTATATTAGTAGCATAGTTAAACCAATAGGAGTCATTATAGGAGCTACACTTATAGGTGCCGTATTAGGGACTGTAGGACTTGTCCTGTTTCAAGCATTTTATGCAAAGTTCTTGGAACGTGCGGATGGGTATTTAGATAAGCGTTTGATTGAAGAAGAATTAAGTGTGGAGGAGCAAGATTGAATTATTATAAGTATTATGGAAAACAATTGATAAGAAATGAAGAACTCCATCAATTTTATCAGAACAGGGAATGGTTATCTGTCGATGAAATGATTGCGATTATAATTAGTTCATATATGTCATTGGAATTACAATTAGAAAATATGAAAGTGTTTATGAAAGGTATACCTGAAGAAGATGTGGCATCGGTAAAAAAAATGATTGCATTATATGAGCATATGTTTCAGATGATATATAAACCAAAAGAGTGTTACTCAAGTCAATCATTTCATTATAGCGTATATTGTGACCGATATACAGCTTATGATACTGATGAAGTTACATTGGAAAATGTATTTGATGTTATTGAGCAGGAAGCAATCTGTTACAACACAATGGAAGAAGTATTAAAGCATATAGGTACATATAAAAAACCTTGCTATTGTTTTACGGTGGAATTGGTTCTTGATTCGGGAAGCGTTCCTATTTATTTTCATATGTTGTATGTGAATGAGAAGTATGAAATAATTAGGTGTCACTTCGGTGCTGATATTGAGAGGGAACCGAAGTGGAAGCATATTGTTGAAACCTATCAAGATTTATTTCGACGTCCGGTATTGCCGTACGAGCATGGCGATTGCGTTCAGTTTCAGTTACCATATATGATAAGACCATTAAAGGGAGTTTTATTTCGTGAACAAGATGGTAATGGTTGCTGGTATAGTTTTATGTATGCAGATGGAACGGATGTTTATGATAAAAGTTTCCGTGGAAGTGAATTCGTTGATATGAGTTACTTTAAAATTGCTTTGGTAACTAATTATTCCGTGCTGGATTGGTTAGCGCTGAGCAAAGAGTGTTAATATGGCCATACCAAAGTCCTGATATATTCAGGCATTAAAATTTTATTCCGACCGCGCGTCGATTATATATTTAAAATACTATTTGGGAGAATCCGAAAGGGTTCTCCTTTTTTATTTTTAGGAGGTGAAATGATGGAGAAAATCATTGTAGCAATCGTTAATGCAATCGCAGTTGTTTTAAGCGAAATTTTTAGTAAAAAAGGAGATTAAGATTATGGCGGCAAATGTAGAAAGAAAGCGTATGAAAGTATTAGTACAAACAAAAGATTTATCAAGGCAGGAGTGGCTAAAATACCGAACACTAGGGATTGGAGGTTCGGATGTATCTGTTATAGCCGGAGTAAACAAATTTAGATCCATATTTCAGTTATGGCTGGAAAAAACAGGACAGGAGGAAGTAACCGAATCAGAGAATGATTATACTCACTTTGGTAATGTACTTGAACCGGTGGTAAAGAAAGAATTTATGAAAAGAACCGGCTTAACGGTCCGTGCCAAGAGAGCAATCTTACAAAGTGAAGAGTATCCTTTTATGCTTGCAGACTTGGATGGGGTTATTTATGAGAACGGGGAAATGGTTATCTTTGAAGCAAAGACCGCCAGCGCGTACAAGCAGGAAGTATGGGAGCGAGGTGTACCGATGGAATATATTCTGCAGATACAACACTATATGGCTGTTACAGGTGCAAAGAAAGCATATATTGCAGCCTTGGTTGGTGGTAACCATTTTTATTATCATACCTTATATCGTGATGATGATTTGATTGACTGGATTATCAGCATGGAAAAGGAATTCTGGGAAAATTGTGTGTTGGGTATGCAGGAGCCTGTGGCTGATGGTTCGGAAGCGACATCAGCCTTTTTAAATGAGCGATATGAAAGTAGTAACGGTAAGGTGATTGAATTACCGGAAAAGGCTTTGGAACTGTGTGAAAGTTATGATGCGTTAACGGCCCAGTTAAAGAAGTTAAAAGAAGAAAAGGATGCGGTGACCAATCAGCTTAAGATGTATCTGCAGGATAATGAAGTAGGGAAGGTTGGTGATAGGACTGTTATGTGGAAGTCCGTGAAGACCACAACCTTTGATAAGAACCGTTTTGCAAGCGACAATAAGGCTCTGTATGACGAATATTGTGTAGCGAGTCAGTACAGAAGATTATCGGTAGCGTAGGAGGCATATATGAATATCAGGAATAAGTTTAAAAAGAAATTGTATAAGGAATACAGGGACTTTCAGAGAAGGACATTACGCGGGAGTAAAAGGTCCATCTATTATCAGGGGTATATGGTGGAAGTGATTATCAATTTTTATGAAATTATGCTGGAGAAAACAGATACCCTTCCGGAGTCTGCAATACACAGACTGATGGAACAACCGCAGATATTGATGTCTTTGTATGACTGCTGGTTAAAGAAAGAAGACAGTGCATATGAGGAGATGAAGATGCATGTAGATGATGAGATTGAGCGGTCGATGAGTTTAATATCGGCAGAAAGGAACGGATATGGAAGAAAAAGAAATACGATTATTAAGAGCAGATGAAATTGAGTGTCGTGTTGCAACGGTAAGTGATAAGGGGGTGAGTCTGTTATTGTATAAAGATGCGCGCGTGGACCAGAAGATACTGGATGAGACATATACCCCGCTTGGCTGGAAAAGAACCCATCAGAGTATTGAAGGGAATCTGTATTGTACGGTTGAAGTGTATGACTCCCAAAAGGGAGAGTGGATTGCAAAACAGGATGTAGGTGGTGTGAGTTATTCCGAAAAGGAAAAAGGCCAGGCGTCAGATTCGTTTAAACGTGCCTGCGTAAACTGGGGTATTGGAAGGGAGCTTTATACGGCTCCCTTTATCTGGCTTCCGGCTGGAAAGGTAACCATTCAGCCTAAGAGCGATAAATATGTCTGCTATGACAAGTTTAACGTAAAGAGTATTGAGTATAGTGAGCAGAGAGAAATCATCGGACTTGTTATTACAAATGAAAAGGGACAGATTGTGTATGAGTTAAAGACACAGAATCAAAAGGTAACCACTGAAAAAGTGACCGCTATCCATATCCGAAAAATCAATAGTGAATTAAAACGTACGGGTGTAGCCGTAGAGTCGGTTTTAAACCGGTATGGGATAACGGATTTAAAAGAGATGACTATAGCAGTTTATGAGAAGGCAATGGAAGGTTTAAGCAAAACAAAAACGAAAGCAGCATAAGGAGGATTAGAGTATGAACATAAAAGAGTTTGCAGAACAGATAAGAGAAGAAATATTAGAGTTATTACCGGGGATTAAAGAAATTACGGTAAAAGAGATTTTAAAGAATAATTCCGTAAGATACACAGGATTAGTATTTCAAGCAGAAGGCAGTAATATGTCTCCTACCATTTATCTGGAATCGTATTATGAAAGATTTCAAAAGGAAGATGCCAATATCGCACAAATCGCAGATGAAATCATCAATTTATACTATGAGGCGTATGTAGAGGAGTCTCTTGATCTTGGGTTTATGATGGATTGGGAAAAGGCTCAAAAGATAGTGTTATACAAGTTGGTTAATCGGGAAATGAATGAAGAACTGTTAACGCAGTTACCACATCAGGACTTCTTTGATTTGGCTATGATTTTCTATCTGCATGTAGAGCGTATGAATGGAGACATTGTGATTCGTAATGAGCATATGGATCATTGGGGTGTACAACTTGAAGATATAGCGAAAGTGGCAAAAGAGAATACTCCGACCTTATGTCCCGGACAACTTAAGACTATGGGAGAAGTATTAGCGGAACTTTTTGATAGTGAAGAAATGGATCTTGGTAATTGTATGTATGTGTTATCAAATGAACGAAAAGTAAATGGTGCAGGAACTTTGTTATACCCGAATATGATGGAGCAGATTGGAACAAGATTGGATTCGGACTATTATGTACTTCCCAGTTCGATTCATGAACTGATTATTATTCCGGATAATGATGAAGTCAGTGAAGAGAAGCTGGTTGGAATGGTAAGAGAAGTTAACGAAACAGCAGTATCTGAGGATGAGGTATTAGGAAACAATATTTACTTTTATGGTAGAACCGAAAAGCAGTTACGAATGGTAAGTTAGTATCAAAACAAACGACCGTTAGATTTAGCATTATTAAAATTGTCCTGTGGAGTTGTTCTGCAGGGCAGTTTTGATATTAATTATGGTAAGGGTAGATTTGATACACTGGAAATAAAAGTCTGTCATATTTTAGTGAAAATCACTTTACAAAATACGAACAAGTGTTCTATAATATCCGCACGAGGTATAAGGGTATGACTGTAAAAGAGCGGGACAACAGAATAGATGTAATATGTCAGCACACAAGGGACGGCAGGATTATTCCACTTAAGATTCGGGTTAAGGATGAAGATGGTGAATTTCAGACGTTTATGGTACAAGGATATCGTGATTTGACTCATCCGGGAAAATATACGCTAGGGAATGGTGTAGAAGTGTCCGGGTGTATGATTAAGACTTATGAGTGTAAGATTGTTGTATTTGGTGTAGAGAAGGTGATTCGGATATATTATCATTCTACGGATAATGTCTGGAGAGAAGTGCGGAGCGAGTAGGCGAAATGTATTTAATAATTGAATGGTGCGGAAATGGAATGTATAATAAATATAACAGAAAAGTTTAATTTGACGGAGGAAAAGCATGAAGGACTTGAGTAGAAATGTGACATTGATTTGTAGTGTTTGTGGAAATGATCAATTTGAAACATTGGATACAAAATATGAAGATATGAAAGATGCACCAGATAATACTAGATTTAAGTGTTCTGATTGTGGAAGAATCATTACTAAATCGGAATTAATAGAGGAAAATGAAGAGATTATTAATGCTAATATAGAAGATATTAGAAAAGAAGCAATAGCTGAAATGGAGAAAGAGTTAAAGAAGGCACTTAAGAAACTAGGGAGGTAAAGTTTGCTGTGAATGAAGGTGTTTTGTTTGTTAAAGAATGTATTCAAGATGTTGCTTTATATGCGATGCCAATTGCTGCTTTTTTATTATCGGTGTTGGCTCTGATTAAATCAAATAAGATTAAAAAGATGGAAGAAAAACTTAACGAGTATGATTTGAAACTTAAGAAATATGAATTGGAGAAAATAGAACAGGAAAAGAATAAAAAGAATGAGGCTTGTATTGAAGCTAGAATTGTAAAAATATCCGGAGATAAATATAGAATTAAAATATGGAATTCGGGTACAGCTACTGCATATAATGTAGATTATGATATTCCTGATGAATATCAAATAATTTTAATGAAGAGAGTAACACCTTTTGAAATATTGGAACCAGGTCATAATTTTGAGGAACATGTTATTATTCATATGCAGAGTGAAAATAAATATAAAGTTATTACTAGTTGGCAAGATAAAGACGGGAATGACTTTAATAAGGAACAATTGAAGACCTGGTAGATAATAAAATATTCTGACGCATAGAGTTGAGACTTTGGAATATAAAATTACTTGGGGAGATGAAAAATGGCAAAAAAACAAAAAGTCTTAGTCAATGGTGTGTAGAAAACGTGCGGAGCGATATTATAGCAGAGTTGGATTGTGAAAAAAACGCAGAAGTTTATGCAGAGGGTTATATACCCAATAGAATTGAATACAATTCCTCTAGGATAATAGGTTGGATATGTGAAAATGGGCACAAATATAGATGCGAAGTTGTGGGAAGAACTTTGTTTGGCTTAAAGTGTCCAATATGTAATCCTAAAAATGCGACTTTACCTGTAGGAACAAAATATGGATGCCTTACTATCATTGGCGATTTTGATAACTATCAAGTAGAAGTTGTTGAACCTAAAATACGAGAGCTGCGAAAAGAAAAAGAAGATTTTCTTAAGGGAATACGCAAGCCTAATTCTAATATTGATTCAGAAGATTTTTTTGAACGACGGATTGAAGATTATCGCATGCGTCAATTATATAAATGTCAATGTGATTGCGGAAAAAAACATTTTTTTGATCAACAATTTTTTTTGCAAACAAGACATCGTTTTTGCTCAGAGGGTGTTACAGAAAAGGGGTTAGAAAACTTATCTTGGACCAAAAAGGTGAAGAAAGAGCCTTATTGTGAAGAAGATATTTTAAAAGAGTATTGTGGATTAGCTGTAAAGGCATGGAAAGATAAACAAAAAAAGTATAAAGAAAATGGCAGAAGAAAGTTTGCCAATAATTATGATCTTGACTTGACGGGTAATATTTTTGAGTCGCTAGAAGTTTTGGAGTGTATAAATGATAATTATGAAGAGAGATGTGCACAGGGCGATTTGAGAAAAAAAGATGCATATTCGTATATGATATATAAACTATATAAATGTCGTTGCTACTTATGTGGAAAAGAGCATATGGTAAAATGTTCTCAATTTCATATCAGCCCACCTACTCAGTATGGAGTAACAGCGTATCACGGATATTGGAGTGGTATAGAATGTGGTTGTCATGAGATTTCATCATTTCAATGGATAGTTAATAAGCTTCTTTTAGAGAATGATATTGATTATCGAGTAGAATACTTCTTTTCAGATTTGTTCGGATACTATGGAACAAATAGGTTGAAATTTGACTTTGCAATAATGAATAAAGATGGTTCTGTTAAATGCTTGATAGAGTGTCAGGGAGAACAACATTATATGCCTGTTAAAGAGTTTGGTGGTAATAGGCAATACGATGTTCAAGTTAAAAATGATGAACTGAAAAAGGCGTATGTTCAAAAACATAATATCGAGCTGATTGAAATATCTTATAAGGATAAAAAAATCGAAAAGGTTGAGACAATATTACGAAAACACAATATTATTTAGAATTAAATAAATAGACATATGGGAAAAGTAAATGATGAGTTGAAATATTCTCATAAACCAAAAATTAAGCGGATAAAAATATTGGAGAGAAAATATGTGTACAGATACTACAGATAAAATTGAATTACCGTTAACTCCCTCACCACATATTATGGAATTGCTTATTAAAGCAAAACATTTTCTTGAACATGCCATAATGCATGCTCAAACAGGAAATAGTTTTGATACTATGATTGCTATACATAGTTTGGACAATTCAATAGAATATTTATTAAGAATATTAATTAAGCATCTTGAAATTGAAGAAAAAACGGGAAAAGCGATTAATACACCAGAATTGATGGGATTATTTAGCGAAGTTGATAAATTTTTAAAAGAAAGAACCCTGTTAGATGGAAAAAAAATTGGATTACCATTCGAAAATGAAGTAAGACAGCTTCGTGTGCTTAGAAACAATGTGCAACATGGGTTGATATTGCCGATAGGTGAATTGAAGATGTTTATTGATTATGGGGAGCGTTTTTTTGACAAGATATTAAGCAAAGTATTTGGTTTAACAGCACAAGAAATAGCATATTCAACACTTATCGAAAACGGAGATATAAAAGCGCATTTGGTCGCAGCGGAACAAAATATTGTTATGGGACGGTTTTTAGATGCCATTGTGGCCTGCAGAGATGCATTTGAATTGGGAGATTTTTTGCTTCGCCATAATTCGCACCATTATAATAAGATGGCGGTGATGCCGCATCTAAAACAGGAATCAATAGAATTGTATTGGTATATTGAAAGCCTTGAACAGGAGATTTCGATATTAGGAACGAATATAAATCCGGCAGATTATCGTTTGTATCGAAGGTATATTGATCATATTCCAGGTGAATATAGAGCAATAAAGACTGGTTATACGGTAATGCAGAGAGAATGGGAAAAGAGAGATGCTGATTTTTGCTATGCCTTTGTGGCTCAGGCAATTTTATATTGGCAGTTGACGCAGGAAAAACCTTTATATGAAGTTGATATGTCAGGGTATCCTGTTCATAAGCATAATAAAAAAATAGATGGAGTTAGCATACCAGAGATTTATCCGAAAAAAGCATGCATTTATGTGGAAGATGAATGCATGGGTCAACTTATGCTTGTTAGTGATGAGGTTAAAGAAAAACTTCAAAAAATTTCCCCGGGCCAAATATGTTATTTTGAAAATGAAATAATTAATGCAAAAAGTGGAGCAATATTTAGAAAATATAATGAGTATATAAGCATTGATGCTTGTGAGTTTAATCTAATTCTTAACAATGGTCCGCTCTGGGAGTTTGTGCTGTTTTATCGTATAATTCCGTTTACAACTATTTCAGATATGGAGGAACAAATTAATATTGATCATATATTGGAATATAAGCCACAGAACGAAGTAGAAGAGAAGTTTAAAGATATTGTTATAGAATTTGGTTCGGTTGATACTGCGGAGAGAGCATTTGAATTAAAGGAGTTATTAAGTGCAGAAGAGTTTTTTTCAGTGAATGCAAAGGGAGTGTATTCGTCTAAACTAATTGACATATTGAGTCTTGATTAGGTGGATTTAAGTTCGAGAGTACGTAATCTTTTAGTTATCTTTGGTTTATATTAAATAATAAAGAGTTGGTTTAAATAATGAGAGACAACGGCTTTTTATGTGACGACTTATGATTTTAAAAAGTTTAAATTTTCTTGTTTATAAATGAGTGGTAGATTATTAGTGAGACTATGTAATAATAGCAAGTTGCGTGCAAATGTTATTAGTTGCAGAAAAACAGAAAACTTGCAAATGCCATATAAAGAACAATAAGTTTATTGTTTTTTTAATGTAAAGTTATATAATACGATAAGTAATAAAACTATTCGGAAGAAATATGCGTAAGGGTATAATAGCAGGAAAAAGAGCGATTTCGGCCCCTATAAAAGACCGTTAGGTCAATTGATAGGTCAATTTGAAATTATAGAGATTCTGAAACCAGCGAGAAATAAGGGAAAAATCAATATTCGTTTACGGACTCTGACTCCGTCATCTCAAGGTTCGAATCCTTGTAGCCCTGCTAAAAAGAAACCTCAACGAGAAATCGTTGAGGTTTTTTGTGTTACAAATAAGACAAACGGATAGGCGTAGCATAAATAGCACAATTTTATTGTCGATAGTAGCTGCCGGTGATATAATTACAAATGACGAGAGAGTATGGGTATACGGAACGAGGTGAATTACATAGGAATTGTAACGGCGGTCGCTTGTTCCGGTGCCTTATATGTAAAAGGAGGATTAGGAAATGAACAATCAAATGACAGCAACAAATTCGAATAACGGAAACCGTAGTGAAAGCTTTACGTTTGCTTCTTTGCCCACAAGTTTGGCAGAGTTGCAGGCATTGCCGGAGGCTTCTTTGGATTCTGCGTTCAAGACAACAGCACTTTGCATTGCTGTTTTATGCAATTGGGAAAAGGATGCAAGTGCAACTTGGGAGATGTTGGACTTTTTAAAAGGACCGGAGAGTGTGAGTGAAAGAGAAAAGCAATTTATCAAGGACCGCCTTGCCGGAAAGCAGTATAAGACATTATCGTTTTTTAAGGGTGCAACGCAGGATAACGGCTATACGCCCACAACACCGTATACGATTACAGTGAGTGATAATCCGTATTCATATTCGGAAGAGAACTGGGCAACGCTTTATGTAACAAGTGGCGGCGCAGATGCACCCAGACCTGTTAAATTGCGCAGAAAACCTTCCACGAATCAGTGGTTTATCAACGAAATTCAGTGTCTTGCGGATATCAGAATTCCTACAGAACAGGATCCCTGGGCATAAAAGATTCTATTTGCCAAACTCTATTTTTTGCGATAGAATTTGAAAGAACCTAAAATCGATTATTCAAGCAACGAGCGAATAAAGGGGAACTTTTATGTACGAATGGAAAACCCGAATCAGATACAGCGAGGTGGGAACAGATGGATTTCTGACCATGTGTTCCCTAATCGATTATTTCCAGGATTGTGTTAATTTGGATTCCGATGACCGTAAGGTAGGTTATTGGGAATTAAGTAAAAAGAACTTAGGCTGGATTCTTCTGACCTGGCAAATTGAGGTGAATCGTTATCCGAGAATGGGCGAGACAGTGGTGATTTCCACAGCGCCTCACGGTTTTCGCGGAACCTTCGGCTATCGTAACTTTTTTATGCGTGATGAGGCGGGCGAGCTTTTGGCGGTTGCGGACAGTACCTGGATGCTGATGGATTTCAATGCTATGAAACCGGTGCGTCCTGCGGATGAAATTCTCAATGCCTATGAAATCGAAGAGAAGTATCCCATGGAATATTCCCGCGCTAAAATTGTGCTTGGCGACGATAAAAAAGAAATGGAGCATTTTCACGTCGGTGTGCATCATTTGGATACCAATCATCACGTAAACAACGGCCAGTATGTGGCAATGGCGCAACAGTATTTGCCGGAGAATTATACGGTGAACAAACTGCGCGTGGAATACCGCAAGCAGGCAATGCTTGGCGATGAAATCACCCCTTGGGTATCCGAGGAAGACGGCGCTTACAAAGTGGCCATTCACAACGGTGAAGATGCGGCTTACGCAGTGCTGCTGTTTGAAACAAATGCGCAGTGATTTATATAAGTGCGTTGGGTTGCAATGAATGCAGGAACGCAACTTTTATATCAAAAACAATTTATAAAACGGGTATGAAGAAATGCCCACAACCAACAGAACGGAGGACATTATGTTAGAATTAGGAAAAGTACAGACATTACAGGCAGTAAAGAAAGTAGAATTCGGTATGTATTTTGCTTCTTTGGATGATAAAAAGGGTGAGGAGAGAGTGCTTCTGCCGGCAAAGCAGGTGCCCAAGGGAATGGTAATCGGCGAGCAGGCGGAGTTGTTCCTTTATAAGGACTCTTCAGACCGCTTGATTGCAACCACAAGAACGCCTATGGTAACTTTGGGACAGGTTGCCAAATTAAAAGTAGCCGGCACAACCAAGATTGGTGCCTTTTTAGACTGGGGTCTTGAGAAGGATTTATTATTGCCGTTTCGCGAGCAGACCTATCGTGTCCGCGAAGGTGACGAGGTACTTGTGGCCCTTTATATTGATAAAAGTGATCGTCT
This sequence comes from Lachnospiraceae bacterium, assembly GCA_017622505.1. Taxonomy (GTDB): domain Bacteria; phylum Bacillota; class Clostridia; order Lachnospirales; family Lachnospiraceae; genus UBA3766. Next base: position 3,753 of record JAGAQZ010000052.1, on the reverse strand, counting down.
CTGCGGAACGATGAAACTTTATCACTACCTTGAAAAAGGCGGCGAGTATAAAAAGGACGACTGGGTAACCGGTACGCTTTATGAAATCAGCGAAAACTTCGGTGCTTTTATCGCGGTGGATGACAAGTACTCAGGCCTGGTTCCGGCAAAGGAATTCCAGAAGAATGTGCCCTGCGGAAGCAAAGTTGAGGCCCGCGTAACAGGTATTCTTGAAGATGGTAAAATCAACTTAAGCCTGAAGGACAAGGCATACTTGCAGATTAGCAAAGACGCGGCAGAAATTATGAGTGTGATTGAAAGCTATGATGGTGTGTTACCTTTTAACGATAAGGCATCACCGGAAACCATTAAGCGTGAGATGGGTATGAGTAAGAACGAATTCAAGCGCGCCGTAGGCAATCTTTTGAAAGCCGGTCGTATCGAAATTACGGAGAAATGTATCCGTAAAATTAAGTAATTCGGACAGATATAAGAGTTGATATGCACCGAAAATATAGTGTTTCATTTGATGGCAGAACGGGTAACTAAGTACAGCATATTGAAACAATGTACGCTTTCTGTTATACTATGTGGGTAGCTTGTTCGTATTGCGACGGACGAAAATGTGTGGGATAAACAAAACAAGAAGGTGAAGCTTGTGAAAGTAATTGATGTTTTGGGGATGCACATTACCGATTATCCGTTGAAGGAAGCCATTAAACTTTCTTTGAAGTATATCGGCAACGGTGCAATGAACACAATTTTTTATCTTTCATCTCAGGTGTTGCTGGACGCAGGTGAGAATGCCCAGCAGAGAGAATGGTTGGAATCAATGGACTTGCTTTTGTATGGTGAGCCTACCGTTTTGGATGTGTTAAAAGAGAACACAAGAGAGCGAAAGAGCGAAATTCGAAATGATGCGTTTTTGCATGAATATATTAAGAAACTTGCCAGAGGAAAGCAGAGCATCTACCTGATTCTGGATTCTGCTGAGAAGGCTGACAGTCTGGAAGGTTATTTGAAAGAATTACACCCCAGTGTCAATGTAATCGGCAAGTATATTTGGGAAGAAGGCAGTTCGACTGCGGAAGATCTTGTGAATGAATTAAATGATATTTCGCCGGATGTTATTATTTCCAAACTGCCCAATGCGACGCAGTTGCAACTAATCAGCGAGAATCGTCGTATGATTAATGCAAGCGTGTGGGTGGCATTGCTTTACGAACGTGTCATTACCAAGAAGAAAAAAGTTTCATTCGGTTCAAAGCTGGACTGGATGTTTTATAAAAGGCTTTTTAAGCGTCGCGTAAATAAATACGAGATTGAGAAGGCCGAAAGCGAAAAGCTTGACGATGATTTGCCGGAGCAGGAAGATGTTACTGAAGAAGCAACGTCGGAAGAACCTGCCAACGAGAATAAAACGGCGGAATAAATCACGTGAAATATAATTACATAGAACGGAACAGGTGATACAGAAGCGTTAGCTTGGCTGTATTGAAAAGGGAAGCAGGTGTAAATCCTGCACGAACTCGTCACTGTAATAGAGGAGTGCATTCTATGTGCCACTGGGGGACCGGGAAGGCAGAATGTGCGCGGAATCTTGAGTCAGGAGACCTGCCTGGTGTCCGGTACGGGAAACGTAAGTTTCCAAGCCACGAGTAATTGGCAGTACGAGATTCCATAAGCCTAAGGGCTTTCTGTTAATGTGCGTATAACCTCTTACTTTTGCGGTAAGAGGTTTTTTATTTTATAAAAAATAAGAAAGGAGAGTGTAGCTTGCAAATAGCGAGTTATACGAAAAAAGAAATGAGTAGTAAAACAAAGAAAATCCTGGGAATTGTTGCAGGTGCGTTAGCCATTGTGCTTTTGATTGGAGGATTGGTAGCGGCATGGTTGATTTGGGGCGCAAAGCCTCAGGCAGGTGCTAAGGAAATCACAATCGAGGTTATTAATTCAGCGAATGAGTCTACGGTTTATGAATTAAATACAGATGCGGAATTCTTGCGTCAGGCAATGGACGAAGCGGAAGGTTTGACCTATGACGGTACCGAAAGCGAATATGGTATTATGATTAGTGCGATAAACGGTGAAGTTGCTGATTACAATGTAAACGGCGCATATTGGGGCTTTTATGTGAATGACACCTATTGTAACTACGGCATTGATACCCAGCCTGTAATGGACGGAGACGCTTTTATCATTAAGTACGAGAAATAGCAAAGGATGATAACAAACCAATGAACGCTGAAACTGTAAAAGGAAAGAAAAAAATAACAGCCAAAGATATCGCCCTCATCGGTATGATGATTGCAGTGATTGAGGTGTGCAAATTCGCATTGGCAAATGTGCCCAATGTGGAGCTGACTACCTTTTGGATTATTATGTTTACACTGTATTTCGGCAAGAGAATCTTTTATGTTATACCGGCTTTTGTGTTGTTCGAAGGCGTGGTGTACGGATTTCAGATGTGGTGGGTTATGTATTTATATGCTTGGCCCCTGCTGGCACTGGTGGTACTAATGATGCGTAAAAAGAATACGTATTTCGGTTGTGTTTTATTATCCTGCATATTCGGTCTTTTATTTGGTTTGTTATGTTCGATTCCCTATATTTTCACGGGAGCATTTGACGGCGGACTGCTGAACGGGTTCCGTGTGGCTTTTACCTGGTGGATTGCGGGGATTCCTTTTGACCTGGTTCACGGAATCGGCAATTTGATAATTATGCTGATTTTATATCATCCGGTCAAAAAGGCGATGCAGAAGGCAAGCGAAATTGTGGAGAATGAATAAGGAAAAACCTTTGAGCGGGGCTGTATTGCCCATACTCAAAGGTTTTTTTGAAATGAGGAATATTAAGCTTCATAACAGAAAAATATTTTTGCAAGGTCGTAGAGAGGACGTTTGTTTTGTAGAGGATGAACAAAACCTATAGAGTATACAAACGATACGGCATCCATGGTTCCTTTAGGATTCCATAGTTTTTTTGCGGAAATATCAATATATTCACAGTGCTCAGATTCAGACAGATATTTCAAATGTGTATTTAATTCGCCAATTAAGGAATTGTTATCATAGTTTTTAAGTGCAATAATTGCAATACGGCAATTGGCATTTTGTTGCCGGATGTGCGCAAGAAGATCACGATATTTTTGAATAAATAATGTACTATTTTCATGAAAGAAGTCTAAATCATTCATTCCGATATGCAGTAAAACGGTTTCCGGTGTGAGTGTAGAAACGTATTCATCATAGATTGTTATTGCCTCTTTGACAGAAAGGTCAGGAAAACTTCTGTTATATATTTTAGGAGTAATAGCAAAGGCTTGCCTGAGTTCTCCGACAGGAATGGAAAAATCCTCACCGCAACCCAAAATGACAATACCATTTGAGTCAGCAATTTTATTTAAAGCATTATATCTTAAGTTTTCATTTTTGAACATATTTTATCCTCCTATACGTGCAAATGTTTCTTATCCAAAGAAACATTGCGAAAATAAATTATTACATTTGCTGATACGATTGCAAGATTAACAATATATGCAATTAGAACGTAGTTAAACTGGTGAGTAACCAGTTTGGCACTGATGCCGGCAATATAACCTGCAATAATGAGAAGAATGAATGGTAAACTGGTTCCTTTTGCAGTCTTTGCTTTGTATGCTTTGATAACATTTAAAGGCCAAGAAAAGCCAAAGCAAATTAGCATTATTGTTTCTAAAATTGAGCTCATAAGCTACTCTCCTTTTTGTTTTGTTTGTGCATATAATATTGG